>CAZSLN010000007.1:0-52371 GCA_964607645.1 uncultured Anaerolinea sp. | reverse complement strand
CTCTTCTTAGGAAAGACTATAATAAAAGTTTGATAGCAAGGAGACGAACGAGTATGCCCATTTATATTTATCGCTGTGAAAGTTGTGGTGTGCAATTTGAAAAGCACCAATCTTTTACAGAAGAATCCCTAAAAAAGTGCCCTGAGTGCAATAAGCTAAGCCTGCGAAAAGTGCTCACTCCGGCTGGTATTGTGTTTAAAGGGTCTGGCTGGTACGCCACCGATCATAAATCATCTTCTGGCGGCCGCAGCCTATCCAAAAGTGAGAACAAAGAATCTGCCCCTTCTGCCTCATCAGATTCCTCCTCAACCACCACCAGCACCAGCAGCGAAAGTAGCACCCCTGCCAGCACCGCCCCTGTCGCACCCACCACCCCCAAAAACTGATCAACAAATCCTCACAGATCTCATCATAGCCCGCGAACCGCGGGCTATTTTATTACCCATAGCGCTCTTGACAACCCAGCCATCTTCCTGTATTATTACTTCGATGCTTATCGAATTGTTTTTACGAATATATGAGTACCATGGAAAACCAACCCGAACACACCCCCACCTTGCTGTCCTTTTTTAAGGCTCTCGCCGAAGAGAACCGCCTAAAAATGGTAGGGCTTTTAGCGCGCCAAAGCCATACCGCCGAGCAGATCGCCGCCGCGCTGGAGATCAGCCCTTCTACCACCTCGCACCATTTGGCCATCCTCACCCGCGCCGGGCTCATTTCGGCACAGCCAATGGGGCATTACTATCATTTCACTTTAAACACAGAAAGATTTCGCCATATGGCCGAACAGATCCTGTCCCCCAACCAATTACCCGTCCCTACCCCATCCTCCCCCGCCGATTTTGAGCAGAAGGTGTTACGCAATTTCACCGACGCCTCGGGCCGAATTCACACCCTTCCCGCCCAAGAGAAGAAGCTCTTGGTGGTGCTGCGGCATTGCCTAAAGGCGTTTGAACCAGGCGTCCGTTACAGCGAAAAAGAAGTCAATCAGATCCTGCTGCGCTTCAACCCAGATACAGCCTTCCTGAGGCGTAATTTTATTATCTTCAAGATGATGGAACGGGAAGGCGGCGGTGGGGAGTATTGGCTAACCGAGCACAAGGACCCACCAGACCCCAGCGGTGCCAGCTAACCTATTTTGTTTTTCGCTGATAGGTGCCATTAATGATCGCATCACGAACATAGATAGCATCGACCAGGTTTTGGCTTTATCGTTCGATCGGTAAAAATTCCCGGAACCCAGTTATGTAATAATCTTCCGGGATACCTGTATCAATTTTTTCCAACCTGATACGATTCCGCAGTTCAACAGGTAAGATCAACAAGTTTTGGCTTGCAACCACATAGTTTTCAGCCGTTACTACGATGAGCGGAGACGTATCGCGCTCTAACAGCCGCTCAAAAGCTTCACGGTAAGCCAATCCCCAATAATCCATAATGTACGAAATGCGCGTTCCGGAAAGTTTTCGGCCGGTAAGCCAATTATAGTAAGTGTATTCGTAAGGGTGGCTATCAATCATAAAACTGATCAGCACAACGCTTTGCCCCACCAGCGAAATTGCGATTCCTATCCGCAGGATTTTTCCTATAAATGGCTTCAAAGGTGAAAATTCGAGATGCCACAATTGGTTCACAAATTCCACTACCACCAATAAGATCATCGGATACAGAAATAGGACGTGTCGCCAACCGTTATAGATAGCGGGCCGACCAATGAATAAAACCAAAAGTGAAAACCCTGCGCTATCTAAGGCAAAAACAGGCCCGGCGCTGTTTGGATGGAAACCATTTTTTTGCCGAAATAACTGTATCGGTAAAAAAATAATCGCCAAGCCAAAGAGACCCAGGAACACCAGAGGCATGGTAACCGCAATATACACTGGCAAGTGATACCAGGGAATATCCGCTAAATCGTAAAATTGCCCTAATAATAATTCCTTGCCGGCCCAATCAAAGGGGCTCATCGAAAGGAAGGTGATAAACTCGTTGATCGGGTTGAGCCAAAGCGCGGGCAAAAATACATAGAGGGTTGCTATCGAAACAGCCATAAATACGAAAAGCTTAGCCGCGAGCTGCCGAAAATGAAATTGTCCAGATATCCACATCCACCCCAACATTAATCCACTGATCCCCCACATCAACACTCCCGGCAGCCTAAATACCACCAACAGCCCGCTCACCAAGCCATGCCACAACAGCGACCTTGTGCGCGCCCCTGATTTGATCACCGTAGCGAGAGTATACATCGCCAGTATCCACATCGCCAGAAATGGAATGTCCTTGGGATTATAAAAACTATGGCCAAAAATGTGTGGATGAAGTATGAGGAAAGCTGTTCCCGTCAGGCTAAGCAGCCGGCTGTACTCTAATTTTCGCAGGATAAGGTAAAAAAGAATCGTGGAGAAGTAAAAAAACAGAAAAGTAATGAAATGGCGATAAAGGAAAATATCACGCGAATCACTGAAAAACCATCCACCCAGATCTAGAAGAATGGGGAAGATCGCCCCATAATGGCGGTCGGGGTAAGTTAGCAAAGCATCGTTTCGTCCAAAAACATAATCAAGCGTGATGCGGGCTTTATCTATCTGGAATATCTCATCGGTCGATACTCCGTAATCCCTAAAGAGCAAGCAGCCTAAAGCGAAGTAGACAACAAAGAAAGCCAAAACGATCCGCTTCATCCATTGATCGGTTAATAGCTTTGTAATGGGGTTTCTTTGGGTTTCTTGCATTCTTGGAAGACTCCTCGGTTTACATTATACAATGTTTATTTTCCCCACTTTTTTGGTCTCAACCCACGTTCAAACAAAAACGACCTAACATTTTCGCCAGGTCGTCTGTAGCTGCAAGTTCATTAAAGATCACTTCGTTTTATACGTCCCACTGATGATCGCCCCTCGTACATAGATCGAATCGATTAGCTAGTATCCCTTTCGGTCGAGATACAGGTTGTTCTTATAGATCATCACCATATAATCGACCTTCTTCGGCGAGCCCATCTCAACCAGTTGGATCCGCTCGCGCTGAGCCGGTTCGAGCAGCTGCAAATTGATACTGGCGGGAATAATATCATCTACCCGCACGATCACTTTAGCGGAATCATCCGCCGCCAGGATCTTTTCAAAGGCTTTTCGATAGCTCAAGCCCCAATAATCCATCACGTAATTTTGGCGGGCATATGATAGTTTTCTTCCAGCCAGCCAGTTGTAATACGTAAATTGGTAGGGGTGGCTTTGGGCGTTGAAAACCAGCAAAAGCAGGATCTGCCCGGTGATTAGCGCGGAGAGCGCCACCCGCAGCCAGCGGGAAGGTTCTGCCCAAGATAAATTAATTTTAAGGTTGCCATTCCAAAGCCATTCGATCGCCTCGATCACGAACAACAGGAAGATGGGATAGGCAAAGAACAAATGCCGCCAACCGTTGTACACCGCCGGCCGTAACACCAAAAAAACCTCCGCTGTTACGCTAAGGGCGATCAATGCCAATACCATACGGTATTTATCAGCATGGAATAATTTTTGGTCTACCAACAGTTCTTTGAATAGGATCACCAACGCCACGCCGAAGAGAAACAGCAGCACCAACGGCATAGAAATGCCAAAATAAACAAAGATATGGCTAAGCGGAAGATTCGCCAAAGTGTAGTAGTTACCCATAAAGAGCTCTTCGTTGTTCCACTCAAATGGGCTCATCGAAAGATAAGTAGCCATCTCACGCAAGGGGTTGCGCCATAATATCGGGAGAAAAAGATAGAGTGAGCCAAAGGAAGAGAGCAAGAATACGCCAACCTTGCTTGCGAATTGTTTGCCGTTCATGGTGCGCACCACGTAAAGCCAGCCAAACATCAACGCGGTGATACCCCACATTAACACCCCCGGCAAACGGAAGACGATCAAGATGCCAGTAACCACACCATGGATAACGGCCGCTTTATAAGAGCCGGTCTTGATGAATTGCACCAAGGTATATAACGACACAATGAAAACAGCCAGGAACGGGATATCTTTTAAATTGAAGAAACTATGAGCGAATATAGTTGGCTGCAGTACTAAAAAGACCGTTCCAACCAAAGAAAGCAGCCGTTTAAAACCGAGGCTACGCAGTAGTTTATAGAATACGATGGTAGATAGGTAGAAGAATAAGAAAGTGGCAAAGTGACGAAAGAAGAGGTAATCGCGGGAATCGGGAAAGAGAGGGCTTGCCAGCTCGAGCGGCAAGGTGAACAAAACGCCATAGTGCCTATCTGAGTAGGTGAGAAGATCGGTGTTTTTACCGGTGATGTAATTCAGGTTGAACTGAGCGGTCATGCGCTCAAAATTTTCATCAGAACTGGCGCCATAATCTTTGAAAAGGATCGCGCCTGCGATGAAATAGATAACGAAGAAACCGATGACCAACTTCCTGATCAGCTCCTCTTTATCGCTCTCCTTGAATCGATTCCAAAATCCACTTAGTACAGCCATCTTCTTCTCCTAACACTCTCTATAAACAAAATTATAATGCTTGAATATTGTTTTTCCCTATTTTGGGATATACGTTCCATTGATCACAGCGCCAAATACTTGCACGGAGTCGATCATTTCGTACCCAGCGATAGCTGTTTCGGTATCATCTGTATAAAAAGTCAACATATAGTCTTCTTTTTCCGGAGAATCTGATTTGAGAACTACAAATCTGTCTCGCTGCTCTTTGGGCAAAATACTCAAATTTTGGAAAACCTGCAGTCGGCCATCCAACGAGCGAATCGTAATTTTCTCTCGCTGATCCTTCACGGTAATTTTTTCTAAAGCTTCACGAAATGCCAAGCCCCAATAATCCATTTCAAACTGTTGCCGAATATCCACCAAATCCCTGCCGGCCATAAAATTGTAATAAAGGAACTCGTAAGGATGGGCTTGAACCATAAAAACAACGACCTGAACGATCTGGAAAACCAAAACCGCGGCAAGCGCGCCGCGCCCGAAGAGGACACTTGTCTTGTTCTTTAATGAAAGCGCTGAACTCCACAGCCACTCGATGGCTTCAACTACCACCAGCAAAAACATGGGGTAGAAGAACAACTCATGCCGCCAGCCGTTATATACCCCCGGCCGCTGCACCAGAAATACCTCCGCGGTGAAGAAGATTGCCACCAAGGAGAGCATGATGCGCCCTGAGGATGGTTCAAACAGCCTTTGGCGAACAAAAACCAGCCAAAGCATGCGGCTGAGACCGATAAAAAAGAGAATCAGGAATACGATCGGCATCGATATCCCGAAATAAACGAAGGGATGACCCAACGGAATTTGCTCTAAGTGATAGTACGTGCCAAAATACAGTTCGGTTCCTACCCAAGTAAATGGCGCCATCGACAAAAAATCGGACAGCTGACCAAGGGGATTTTTCCAAAGGACCGGCAAAAAGACATATAAGGTAGCTAATGAAGCCACAAGAAAAGTCACTGAGCTGATCACGAACTTCTTCAGATCAAGCCGCCGAGAAATGTACATCCAAGTGAACATCAAAAGAGAAATTCCAAACATAAGGATACCTGGCAGCCTAAATACAACCAGCATCCCCGTGGCAATGCCATGGATCGCCAAATTCTTCGGGCTATTCTTTTCCAAGATCCGTGCCAATGTATATAAGGTAAGAACATACATTGTTAGGAAAGGGATATCTTTGGGGTTATAAAAACTTTGCGCAAAAATATGCGGTTGGAGGATCAGTAAAAAAGTGGTGAATAAAGAAAGCCAGCGCCCAAAGGTTAACTTTCGCAGCAGTAAGTAAAAAAGAAAGGTTCCAAGAAAAAAGGAGAGGAAAGTAACAAAGTGCCGATACAAAAAGATATCGCGGCTATCAGAAAACACAAAATCGCCAGCCCACAGAATGGCGGGGAAGATTGCCCCGTAATGCCGATCCTGATACGTTAAAAGGGCGTCATTTCTGCCAAAAATATAATCGCCGGTGATGATGGCTTTGTTTGTCTGGTTGGATTCATCGGTAGATACGCCATAATCATCAACCAAAAAACAACCGATCAACAAATAGGCGGCAAAAAACAGAATGACAACCAGCTTAGAAAACCGTTCCTTACCTTCAACCATCTTTACTTTCCTCGAGGTGTGTGCTTTGATGACTGTCTGCCCAGTGTGAGGGATCTTTCACGTGATAGTTCAAACCAGTTTTACTTCCTGAACCGAATTCTTATGCTATAAGCGAACAATCTCACATCGCTGATCCGAACCCAAACAGGTGCGATTCGGCCTCACTTGATCGGCAGGTACGTTCCGTTGATGATAGCGCCATTGACTTTGATCGAATCGATCAGCTGATATCCGGGGATATCAAGATCCACGGTCTTCCCATATTTCGTGATGAAGTAGTCGGCACCCTCGCCAGATTCTGATGGAAGGAGTACCAACCGATCACGTTGTTTTTTCGTGAGGATCAGTAAATTCTGCTCCACTGGAAAATCCTCATCAGAGGTAATGGTGATAACAGGTGAATCATCGCGGGCGAGAATGTTTTCGAGGGCTGTCCGGTTCGATAGACCCCAATAATCCATTTCAAAATTCTGCCGAATTTCAGCGTAATCTTTCCCTGCCAATCGATTGTAATAGGTAAATTGGTAAGGATGGCTTTGGAAAATGAACACCCCCAACAACAGCATCTGCCCGCCCAACACCAGTGCGATCAGCCCATTCGCGCCTTTTGCCCAAGGTGTCGAAAACTGCCCGATCCAAATCCATAACAATCGAATACCTTCCATAACAACCAATAGGAAGATCGGATAGAAGAACAAAACATGCCGCCAGCCGTTGTAAACCAAAGGCCGCTGCACCAAGAAAATTTCGAGGGTGACAAACACGGAAAGCACCGCCAAAACACTTCCATTCGCGACAGGGTCGAACAAGCGCTTTCCAACAAATACTTCCCGGGCGATCATAATAAGCCCAACCAAGAAGAAGCCGATCAACACAGGCGGCATTGAAATAATAAAATAAACCAAGAAATGACCGAACGGGATCTGATCCTGCGGGTAGGATTGACCAAAATAAAGCTCGGTTCCGCTCCAGGTAAATGGCGCCATCGAAATAAAAGTAGCAAACTCCGAAATGGGGTGCGCCCATAGGGTAGGCAAGAAAATATACAAGGTCAAGAAGGTAATACCAACATAGAGCAACCCTCGTAATACCATTCCAACAAAAGTGAAACTACGCGCCAGGTACAGCCATAAAAACATTGCCGCGGTGATCGCCCACATCACGATGCCGGGCAAGCGAAACACAACCACCAATCCACTTACAACGGCGTGCAAGATCAAATTAGGAATGGTCTGCTTTTTTAGAAAACGCACCAGCGAATACATCGAAACAATGAAGATCGCCAAGAAAGGAATATCTTTGGGGTTATAAAAACTATGAGCGAAAATGGTGGGCTGGAAGACCAGCAGGATTGTACCGAGCAGGGAAAACCGCCGCGAATACTCCAATTTCCGCATCATTTTGTAAAAAACGATCACGGATAGGTAGAAGAACAAGAAGGTGACGAAGTGCCGATAGAAAAAGATCTCTTGGCTATCTTGAAAAAAATTATTACCCAGCAAAAGCAGGGATGGGAAGAGTGCGCCGTAGTGCCGGTCGGCATAGGTGAGCAACTCGTCGCTGCGGCCAAAGACATAATTTAGGGTGATGCGCGCTTTATTCACTTGCGCGGTCTCATCGATCGAAACCCCATAATCACGAAAGACCGCTACGCCAACCAAAAAATAGCAAATAAAAAAGAGAACGGTTAGCATCGCCCAACGGTCGATCTTGAAGTACTCTGTTATTTTTTGTCTCATTTATTTAAACCAATCATCCATTTTTTCTCAAGAATTAATGATACCAAAAGTTTTGACCTCATTGGCACTAACTTCCATCAATACCACAAATGGTTCTTGGCATAGCCCGGCCATCCCACCCCCTGCTAACCTGGGAGGATAAACAGCAAGTCGCTAATATTGAAAATGGAGTTCGCTTTGGTTTGTTTTGGTTTGGCCCGCCCAAAATTCCGCTTACCGGGGGATAAAGGTGGCGTTGATGATGGCGCTTCCTACTTTTACCTCACCCACCGGCTTTAGGTTGCTCGGCTTCGGATCGACCGTCTCTTTAAAGTTGGTGATGTAGTAATCATCCAGTATGCCAACGTGGATCTCCTGCAGCACAATGCGCTCACGATCCGCTTTTGGCAAAATGGCCAAGTTCTGTTCCGCGGGTATAAAACTTTCCACCGAGATAATGATGCTTTGCCGGTCATCCTTCGCGAGAATGGTCTCAAAAGCTTCACGGTAGCTCAAACCCCAGTAATCCATAATGTAATTTTGCCGCGGGGCATTGGAGGGAACCCCCGCCAAGCGGTTGTAGTAAACATATTCATAAGGGTGCAACTGCGCTATGCTAATAGCCACCAAAAGCAGTTCAACCGCAACCAGCGAGGGCAAGCCATAACGAACCAAAACATTCTCTTTCCACGTCCATACCCATGCTATTCCTTCCATCATCACCAACACGATCATCGGGTAGAGAAAGAAAATATGCCGCCAACCGTTATAAACACGGGGATGCAGTACGACGAGAAGCCCAACCGATACAACCAACGCCGTGAGTACGATCACCCCTCGTTCGTTCAGCGCTGAGCGAAAACTCTTCCAGCCCAAGGCTGCGGCGCCCAACCCTATAAGCGCGAGATACCCAAGCGGCATTGTAACGACAAAGTACACCGGTAGATGAAACCAAGGGATCCGCGATAGTTCGTAGCGTTGCCCCAGCAACAGTTCACTCCCCGTCCAGGTGATGGGCGACATCGACAGGTAAGTGATGATCTCGCCGATCGGGTCGTGCCAAAGCACCGGCAAAAAGGCGTACAAGCTAAGGCATGACAGCAGCAAGTACACCGCGCCCAGCCACAGCCCTTCCTTAAAGCTCACCCGCTTTGTCCAGAACATCCACAGCAGCAGCACGGCGGTAATTGCCCACATCAACCCTCCCGGCAACCGAAAAACGACCAACAAGCCTGAAACAAAGCCATGCAGGATGGCGGTTCGCATAGTGGGTTTTTGCGCGAAGTTGGTGAGCGTGTAAAGCCCAACGATGAACATGCTCAAAAAGGGCGTGTCTTTGGGGTTGAAGAAGCTATGGCCAAAGATCTGCGGATTAAGGATGAGTAGCGCGGTACCCAATAAGGAAAATAGGCTGCTATAGCCCAGTTTTCGCGACAGTTTATAAAAAAGGATGGTGGATAAGTAAAAGAACAGGAAGGTAACCAAATGGCGTGCTAACAAGTTATCGCGGCTATCGCTAAAGGGGCTGCTCGCGGCTTGCAACAGCAATGCGAACAAAGCTCCGTAATGCCGGTCTTCATAAGTGAGCAGCCGGTCATTCGCGCCAGTAACATAATCAATGGTGATCTGAGCGGTATTAGCTTCAAAGCTCTCATCGGTGGATACGCCATAATCGGCGGACCAAACCACACCTATTAGCAAATAAGCGGCAAAAAAAAGCAGGATGATCGCCTTTGTGTGTCTTTGGAGGGAAGGGTGAAGGGTTGAGCTCATTGCTTTATCACTCAGTGGTAGAGGGTTCTAAATTCAGTATACTTTGCAAATTGCCGTTGTTATAAATTTTTTCAATCGCTTTAAATTGCGGTGCTGAAAAATCCTTGCGATATTCATCATTGATCGCGATAAATTGGGAAAGATCAATAGTATTCCCATCCCCAACCAAGCCCACGCCGATCGATCCGCGCTGCGCGAAGACAATATCGAAGCCTTGGTTATCCGCTTGACCTTCGAATTTACCTAACTCAAAAACCAGGTCGGGTTTTGAGATACCGCATTGTTGATTCAAGGCATCCAAACTCTTGTTGAACGGTTTGTAGTACACCCGCAGCCGTCCAGTTTCATCACGCTCCCATACCCGGCTAACTTCGCAATTCGTAAATGTCCGCTCAACCAAGGCGTTGCGGTCCATCCAAAGCACTTGGCCGGCATATTTTTCATTGATGAGGGTGACCACCATCCCCATCTGTCCGCTCATAATAGTGATAGGCGCGCCCTTATAGGCGATCATTCGGTCGATCCATATTTCCAGCTCAGGCACAAACAACAGATCGCGCACCTGCGTGCCATTGTTTCTCTCCAAAAAACTCGAACCCTGATACCGCTCAGAAAGCCCAGCCGGGCTTGCCCGAAAAAGCGGGATACTGGTAGAGGATGTATTCAGGAACGAGACCGCGCCAGCCGCTTGCAGCAAGATGCACCCAGCCAAGATAACCTGCTGGTATCCTTTTTTACCAAAACTCCGCACCCCCTCAACCGCTAACAAAACGGCAAAGGGCAGAAATGGCACCAAAAACCTCGCCCCTTCCATCCAATCGCCACCCGTAAAGGCGATGAAGGCCAGCCCGATTGCCAGCAAAGGCAGCAGATCAAGGTTCTGCTGTTCGGAAGGGGTATCGATCCAGCGCTTCACTACAACAACAACCCCAACGGCAGCCAGCAAGCCAACCCCAATCAATGGGAAACTGACCAGCCCTTGGACCAAATACTTGAGACCGCTCATCAACACGGTAAGTGAGAGACCATTTGTTTTGGCAACAACCGGTTGCGGGAAGATCTGCCCAAAAGCCAGCAATCGGGCAAGGAAGATCGCCGCCACCGCGGCGGCATTGGTCAGCAGCCAGCGCAATTCCGTAGGCGCTTCGGGGGGCATCCCGTTATTCAGTTTTCTGTTTCTCAAATCGGTAATGAGCGCAAGAAGCAATGAGAGAACGGCCGCACCAAGCGCCAGCAAGGTGCTTTCTGGCCGTATCAGCAAAATGGGGATCATGGGAAAGAGGGTTCCCCAACGCCATCCGCCCGCTCGAAAGCGATGATGCAGCATCAGGTACCCCATCCAGCCCACGGCGGCAAGGGTGGTTTCGAGCCCGCCAAAGGACCAGTAAGCATAGGTTATGTTCGCGGCAAGCAAGCCAGCGGCAACGCCCTGTGCCTTGCTAAAGCTTTCTCCAAATCGGCGGCCTGCTTCAAGCCAGATCAGCCACAAGCCAAGTACTCCGAAGCAGATAGATACCAGCCGCCCAACCAATATCGCCGGCCACGAGGTAATCTTCACCATCGCCGCCATCAACAACACCTGCGCCAGGCTGGAGCTTTGTTCCACCGGTTCCAAATTCACATTCAGTATCTTGCCATAGCGCGCCAACGCCGTAGCCGCCCATGCTGTTATATAGGCATCATCACGGCCGGCGGCAGGGAAGAGAACAACTCCCGCCAAAACAAAAACCAGGCTAAGGACAAAAAGGGGGGCGTACTTTTTTACGAATATGGGCATTATTGGCTCAGCCCTGTTCGAGTTACCAGCAATTTGGAAAAGGTTAAGGCGGTGATCCGGCTACGAAACCAACCTTCCCAACCAAAAACCGTTTTCTGAGGGGTCCAAAATAACCTTCCAGCCATCAAAAGCCAACCCTCATTTGCAATCACTCAGCAGGTGAATTTGCATCACCGATACACCATCCACCTTTTTCTGGTAAACCGGTTTTGCCCCCAGGCAAGACTCCGCCACAGCTTTATAAAATGCCGGGCGGGTAATATGCATAACATAAATGGTTCTACCCGACCCGCGAAACTCATCTACCTGCGCGTCGCTGATCAAAGTAATATCCTTACGAAGCCAATTGGCGGCCGGTATGGTCACCAAATAATCGCCGATCGGCACATCCAACATTGCGTCTTGCGGCGCCACTCGATTGAGCCAGCGAATACCATCACGATAGCTCACCGCCCAATAATCGGTGACCTCACCTTGCTTAAAGACCTTTTCCGCCCCGCGAGACCCCCCCACCAAGGAGTTGAAATAAATGTATTGGTAAGGGTGGTACAACAGGTTGATCACAGCAGTATTGACCACGAACGCCGTTACGAGTAACGATACAAAACCACTGTAGAGCAGATCGTTCTTATTGCGCAGCCACAACAAAACTTGGCTAACGCCCAACCCGCCCAAAATGGTAGCGGCCGGCAAAAACTCAAGGAAATGGCGAATGCCATCAAAATTGACCGACATGGGCATAGAGATGCGCGCGATAGGGATCGCCAGCCACAACAACAGCAAGATCGCTAAGCGCTGCTCTTTCTTGCGAAACAAGATCAGCCCAACCGCAACCAACAACCCAAGCACGAGCGCCGCCAAAAAGATCTCGGGGCTGCTCGAAACCAGCATGCGCAGCGGCTGCAAGGACCATTCGCCCTTACCCTGCCGCCCACCCTGGCTAAAGATATACAGGAAATAAAGTTTTGCCATTCCCGGGCTATTATACAAAAGCGGCCACGATGCCCAATACGTAAGCACCGCCGCCACACCAAGCCCCAAAATGTGTTTGAACTTCTTAGCTAATGCCACCAAATCAGGTAACCCTTGCCTCGGGCTCACCAGCCACAAAAGCAGCCAAGCCGCCAGCACCACCGGAATAAACAGCGCGTTCGCCTTTACCCCAATAGCCAACCCAAAGAAAAACCCCGGTACCAAAGCCCTGCCCCAGCTTGGCTTTTTTACCCAGTTAGCAAACGATAAAATGGTAAGCCCAAAAAAGATCGTCTCTGGCACATCCTTGGGGTTGAAGTGCATATCCCCCCAAAAACGAGGAAACGTGCCCAGCAACAAAATAGAAACCAGCGCGGTAAGGCGGTCGAACATAACCGTAACATAGTAATACTGCGTCAACAAATACATAGCTGCCAGTAAGATGGTAAACGAATGAAACGCGTCCACCGGGTCGGCCATATTCAACTCATAAGCGAACACCCGCATAAAACTCGCCGAGAGCATATCCACCACCGCCGGAAACTCGTGGGCGCGGTCGCGGAAGGGAGCGTACTGCTCCAACTGCAGCATCCCGGGCTGCTCTTCGGGCAGCACCTTGGCAAAGTCGAGATAGGTCGCGTCAAAGGTGGTGATGTACTGAGCGTAGCGGTTGCCAAAAAAGAAATTCCCCAACCCCTCATCCCACGACATTCCGTAATTGCTAAGCGTAAGCAACCCGCTAAGCAGAAAAAGGAACGCGAAAGTGATAGCGAACAGATCGAGCTTGTTTACAATAGACCGGGAAGGGGTAGTTTGCTCTGGCATCAGTGTGGTTTCCTATTAGGAAAAATATACCATAACAAGCGTGAAGTTTGGCAGGTTTTATCGTTGGGAAGTGGATGTGGATCCTGAGAAGGGAACAGGTTCTTTGGCGGGCAAAGCGGCCGGGGGAAGCCCGCTGCCCAAAATTTGGAATAAAAATCCCCTCAGAAGATCTGAGGGGATTTTTTGGCTCCCAGCCGAGGATTCGAACCTCGAACCTAGCGGTTAACAGCCGCCCGCTCTGCCGTTGAGCTAGCCGGGAATGAGAACCAAATTATAAGAGAATGACCCACTCATGTCAAGATTTTTGCTACAGCAGATTTAGCAGTCATCCAACAGCATCCCCTTAACGCCATGCTTACTCCTAGCGGTTTCCTTTATACCAACCCAACTATATGCCCAC
Source organism: uncultured Anaerolinea sp. (assembly GCA_964607645.1). Lineage (GTDB taxonomy): Bacteria > Chloroflexota > Anaerolineae > Anaerolineales > Villigracilaceae > UBA5195. The sequence continues at coordinate 38,820 of CAZSLN010000007.1, read as the reverse complement.
TGTACATAAAAGCGGCCTATTCTTTACAAGGGTATATCTTCAAGCAATCCCCAAGCAGGAATGTTCCCAACTCGACTCCCCAATGAAATAAAAAAGCAGCTCATAGACTGAGCTGCTCTATCCTCAAAAAATAACTACAGCAAAAAACCGCTAATGATCAAAAAGCCAAGCACCCCGCCCCAGATCCAGCTATCAATGCGGTCAAACGCGCCGCCATGGCCCGGAATCAGCCCGCCGGAATCTTTAAAACCGGCCATGCGCTTGATCATGCTCACACCAAGGTCGCCCAACGGGGTGAGCACACCAATGGCCAACCCAAGCAAAGCGCCTTGCCAAATCTCTAATTGCAGCGGGCCCCACTTCGTAAAGGCAAACGCCAAGTACCCGCCAACCAACATCGAAGAAAACACGCCGGCATAAAAGCCTTCCCAGCTCTTTTTGGGGCTAAGGCGAGGGCTCATTTTGTGCTTGCCATACGCCGAGCCGATCATATAAGCGCCGGTATCGTTTAGCCAAACGCACATCAACACCACCATCAACCACCAGCCGCCATTGGGCAAATTACGCAAGGTAATCAGGTAAGACCCCACCCATCCAAGATACACAACATTGCTCACACTCACGCTAAAATCAAGGGCGCTTTTCTCACGGCCAAGTTCATATTGGGCAAGGTGATAGGCCATTAGCAGCAAAATAGATAGGGTAAAGACAGTATCAGCCCATTGCGGGGCAAAGGTGCGGGTAAGGATGACTAACAGCACCGAGGAAAGCACGATGACCCGTGAGGAAAGCACATCTACAGCCTTCATCATATCAAGGTATTCTTTACTGGCGGAGATGATCAAAAAGCCGATAAAAAGAAAGTAGGGAACGCCACCGATGAGTAAGAGAGGAAAACCTACCGCAAACATAACCAGCGATGTGATGGTTCGTTTAATCATTAACACTCGTATATTCTGAACTATCCACCTTGCCAAAACGGCGGTCTCGCTGGGCATATTCGTCCAGCGCTTTTTTAAATTCGTCTCTGCCAAAATCTGGCCAGTAAGTTTCGGTAACATACCACTCGCTATAAGCTGCCTGCCAAATAAGGAAGTTGCTAATGCGCAGTTCCCCACTGGTACGAATGATCAGATCGGGGTCGGGCGAGCCGGCGGTGTACAGGTATTCACTCATCAACTCGTGCGTCACCGCGTCGGCGGTGATATGATCGGCCAGCATCTTTTTTACGGCATGGATGATCTCATCACGACCGCCATAGTTGAATGCCACATTGAGAATGAGGGTGGAATTTTCTTTGGTTTGCTCAACCGCATTCAGAACTTTGCGCTGAACACTGCCGGCGAGTTGATCCAAACAACCTAAATGGCGAATTTGCACCCCTTGATCCTTTAGCTCGCTCAGCTCTCGCTCGATCACATCCTCAAGGATGCGCATCAAACCATCCACCTCTTCCTTGGGTCTGCCCCAATTTTCGGTGGAGAAGGCATAGATAGTGAGGTACTTTACGCCAAATTCAACGCAGGCTTTGATGATCCTGCGCAGGTTATCCGTTCCGGCTTTGTGGCCGGCCAGCCGGGGCAGCCCACGGCGTTTCGCCCAACGTCCATTGCCATCCATGATGATGGCAACGTGTTGGGGATATTTTTCGCTGTTGGGGGTTTGCCCGTTTTCGCTCATATGGTCCTGGAAGATCAAACTTCCATGATCTCCACTTCTTTGTTATGGGTCACTTTATCCAGCTCAGCCATCATCTTATCGGTCATCTTCTGGATCTCATCCTCGCCGCGTTTGCGGTCATCCTCGGTAATGAGCTTCTCGTTCTCGTAATCCTTCACCTCTTTAATGGAGTCGCGGCGAATGTTGCGTAATGCAACCCGGGCTTCTTCCACACGGTGATGAACGCGCTTGACCAATTCCTTACGGCGTTCTTCATTGAGGGGCGGCAAATTTAGCCGGATAACTTGGCCATCGTTATTGGGGTTTAGCCCAAGATCAGATGCCAAAATAGCCTTTTCAATGCCCTTCAAGGCGTTCTTATCAAATGGTTTGATCATAAGGGTACGCGCTTCAGGCACACTGATGGTGGCCAGCTGCATCATGGGGGTGGGTTCGCCATAATAGTCCACATGTAATTTCTCTACGAGGGCAGGGTTCGCCCGTCCGGTCCTGATAGACATCAGGTCTTCGTGGAGGGAGTGGATGGATTTTTGCATATGTGTTTCTACGTTTTTTAAGAGTTCTTTGATCACAGGTGCCTCCTGAGGTGTTGTTAATGTTATCTGCTTAAGTATACCCAATATTTAATAAATTGGCTTTAAAGAAGGGAATGCCATCCATTGAAAAGTCGATGAAATTGATCAGTTATTCAGATATCCAGACTCATTTTCGCCTACCTTAGGTAATGCCGCGAATAGAAGGTACTCTTAAATTCACCCCCCGCGGCTGACCGCGAGGGGTGGTAGAAGACATCCTTCAAAATGGCGCGCGTCATTACTTTCTTACGGTACGTAAACCCTCACATTATCGATGGAAACATTTCCTCCGCAATTTTTGCCGGCCAAAGAGCCAAAACCGATCCCGCCTGATGAGAAATGATCCACAGGATCAAGGATGCCCAACATAAACTCATCCACCATAGTAGCAACCCGATAAACTTGGGTTTCCTGCCCTATATGTACGACCTTAAAGGTGTACCACGTTCCCGAGACAAATTTAAAGGTGTAAGCGGCGAATGGGTCTTGGGTAGCTCCATATAGTGCAATAGCGGCTTTTGAGGCATTTCCGGGTTCTAAACGCAAGGTGAGTGCATTACCCGCCGCGTCTTTTAGGAGCAGTACAGTGGATGTCAGTAAATTATTGGTCTTGTAGTCAAAGTAGACAACATAATCCGCCCAAGTGTCATCTCCGGCACTGATCTCAATGCTATCGCCCAAACAAGTTGTGTCTGTTTTTAGTTTTCCATTCCCAATTTTCCAGGCATTGGCTGGTTGCGACCACTTTTCTAATGTGTTGCCATCAAAGTCATCGTCGAACAACACCGTCAAGCTCGGAATCCCACTCACTAAACCGGCGATCATCGTAGGCGTAGCGGAAGCCGTCTGTATGGAAGTAGGCGAAGGCGTGCTGGTACGGGTTGCCTTGGCAGTAGCCGTTGGAGTCCGCGTTTTACTCGGCGCTGGGGTTCTAGTTGGGGTTTTTGTTTTGGATGGAATTTTGGAAGGCGTTTGAGATATCACCGCAGTGTTTGTAGGGGTGCTAGAAGCTGTTTGGGTCAACGTTACAGTAGGCGTGGAAGTTGGATATGGTTGAAGAACAAAACCAATCGAATCATTCTCGCCCAAGTTGATCGCCAACCCATTTGCGTCCCAAATGGAAGCCGCGCCGCATGCGAAAAGCTGGTAACCGCCATAAGCTAGCCCTGTCGGAAATTGTGCTGCTGGAATAGCCACCTGATCGGTTTGCGCGGCAGCGCCAGCCTTGATGACGTTGATAGCATAAAGCACGTCATCCCCGCTAGCGGATTTGCTGCTTGCACAGATAGAAGCAGAGATGGTGCTGGTATCGAAAACGCCATTCACTCCAGCATGTACAAGCATCCAATTTTCAGGGTTGGTCACTGAATGAGCGCTATTGTCGCTAAGGACATTGTCGGTGAAGTGGACCTCAAGCGAGATTGGCGGCACCCCAATGAAGAGGTCACCATCTGCCAGCCCACTAATAGGTTCACGATCGATCGATACCAATGATTTGGCTTTTGTTCCAATAAAATCAATGGATGGTACGTCAACAAAGGCTACCAAAGCGGAGCTAGGAACGGATACTAGTATTGGATCAAAGGTCCATCCCCCTTTTTCAGCAAATACTTGATACTCAGAGGATGGCAAGGACAACTCGGAAAAAGTATAACTTCCATCCTGTCCGGTTACCGTCATCTGTTTTGAGCCTGTTCTAACCTCAACTCCATCAATGGGATTCTCATTTTCATCGACCACTCTGCCATTAATTGAATAGACAGAGCAGGAATTATCGTTGCCATTATTTCTTAGGTAAGCTGAATTTGTGATCCAAAGAAAGAATTCGGGGGGCATAATTGGGATGCATAGGTTGGTGTTATACCAACTAAAATGATCGATGCGGGAAAAGATCAATTCATAAGGCAATCTACCAGTAAGAAAATTGTTGCTGATATTAAGATTTATTAATTTTGGTAAGTCTCCGATCGATGACGGCACAGCCCCCACAAATTTGTTTCCGCTAAGGTCGAGTGTGACCAAATTTTGCAAGTTCCCGATCGCATCGGGAATCGTTCCTGAAACATTGTCGTGCACTGCTAAGCTGGTCAGCATATCTAAGTCGGTGAACTCAGTAGGCAGTTGTGAAGTTCCATCAGGTTTGCCATACAGGTCAAGGCCGGTTACCCTTTCATCCAAACAGGTAACCCCACCCCACGAACATGGTTGATCATTGGTTTTCCACTCTGCCTTACCCGTTTCTGAACCATACAATCCGGCATCCATTAGGTTGTATAACGCTATGCAATCGAACCAATTAATGCCTACTGCATCCTGACAGGCTAATTCTTCAGGCTTCACCAATTCCACACCAATGAAATCGCTAACAACTCCTGGAGCTGTGGCTAGCTTGGAAGGAGTAATGATCGTCTGTGTGGAAGGTTTAAAAACCCAACCATCTTTTTCTACGGTAAAGGTCATAGATGTTTCATAAGGCAAATGTTGCATCATGAAATATCCACTGGATAATACCATTACCATATCTTTTCCATTTGATTTTACGTAGGCTCCGGGGATGGGAATCCCATCTTTATCAAAAACTCCTCCCGTTACTACAGTACCGCCAAAACTCCGGCCTGTTCCATTATTCCGATGATGATTTGCATCTTCTAACCATGCTTTTACATTTAGAACTTCGCCCCCTTCATTTACCATGCTCAGTGGAACAGCAAGGTTGGTATAAAACCAATTGAAATTATCGATGAAGGAATCTGCAAATGTATAAGGAATATTCCCCCACAACCCATTTTCATGGATGGAGAAGGTTCTAAGGTAAGGCAGAAGCGAGATCTCCTCAGGTAAATACCCTGTAAATCGATTTTTACTAAGATCCAAGGTAGTCACTTTTACTAACCCGCCAATATTGGTCGGTATGGAGCCACTCAACCAGTTGTTGCTCAAATCCAATGTTTCTAATTTGGTAAGATTATTGATCGTTGATGGAATGACCCCTGTTAGGTGATTATCGCTCAAATCCAGTTTTTTCAGGTTTACCATATTCATCACCCCGTCGGGGATATCCCCGGTTAGCCCTGTATCGCTTAGTTCTAACGATACTAGCCCGGTCATCCCTGAGATCACAGAGGGAAAGGAGCCCAAGTTAACATTTTGCAACTTTAAGTTTTTTAGCTTCACCAAGTCGCTCATGGAATTCGGAACGGCCGACGATCCATCCATCTTCCCAAAGATCGAAAGGCCGATTACCCGGGTTTTCTCGCAAGTAATTCCCGCCCAAGAGCAAGGCATATTGGTACTTTTCCAAACCGCTCTTCTTGAATCAAAACCATAGAACCCAGCATTCGCCAGTGCCATGATCTTTTGACAATCAGCGGAGTCAATGCCTACGGACAGATCGCATGTAAAGGCAACCAAAACACCAACATCGCCATTCTCATTCGTATAACTTCCACGCGCTTGGTGATCAGTTGGGGTTGTTGGGCCAGTTTCGAGGGCAAGTACAGGTTGGGGAAAACAACTCAACAGAATGAGTATGATAATAGCGATGATGAGGCAGATAGGTTTGGATAAATGGAACCTTTCGTGGGCAGTAGCTAGCGGGAAGCTCATTGGCGTTGGTTCCATTTTCTTCATATGAGATTGTTAAAAAATGCTTAAATTGTTAATGAAATATATCACAAACGACACCGGCAAATGCAACACATAACGGCCAATTTTCACAACCCAACCCCCAAATTCGGAGTCCGCATACTATGAACTGCACAGCCAGCGTTTAAACACCAAGAAACAAATAAAAACCGCCCAGGCATTCACCCAGGCGGTCACTTCATTCCAAGTTCACAAAACCGTTCAGCTAACCAGTGTGCCGATCTTCTCACCGTTCAAGGCCATGGCGAGCGCCTCTTTATCCCACAGGTTCAGCACCAGCAATGGCAGGTGATTTTCCATACAATGGGTAATGGCGGTGCTATCCATCACTTTCAGGCCCATATTCAACACTTCGATATAGGTAAGGGTATCAAAACGCACCGCGTTGGGGTTCTTTTTGGGGTCAGAGTCGTACACGCCATCTACCTTGGTGGCCTTGATGACCACGTCGGCGTCCATTTCGGTGGCGCGCAGGGCGGCGGCGGTATCGGTGCTAAAGAAGGGGTTGCCAGTACCAGCACCAAAGATCACCACACGGCCTTTTTCAAGGTGGCGAATGGCACGGCGGCGGATATAGGGTTCGGCAATGGCTCGCATTTCGATGGCGCTCATCACACGGGTGGGGATATCTTGGCGTTCCAAGGCGTCCATCAAAGCAAGGGCGTTCATCATGGTGCCGAGCATGCCCATATAATCGGCGGTTGCTCTATCCATGCCGCGTTCAAGCCCCTGGCTGCCGCGCCAAATGTTGCCGGCGCCAATCACCACGGCCACTTCAACGCCCATATTTACTACGTCTTTCAAGCGGCCGGCAATCTGTTCCACTTCTGAAACATTGATGCCAAAGCCAGATTCACCACCCATCGCTTCACCACTGAGCTTAAGCAAGATCCGCTTATATTTTAAGTTTGCCATGTCAACTCCTTGTTGAACGAAATGTGTTTTTCGTAAAATAAAAGCCAACCGAGTGGTTGGCTTTTATAATTTTCTTTACTCTCCAAGTCCTTCGCCAAGTTCCCAGCGATGGAAACGACGGATGATAATATTCTCACCCGTTGCGGCAATGGTTTGGTTCAAGAGATCGGCAATGGTAAGAGAATCATCGCGGATGTAAGCCTGTCGAAGGAGGCAGATTTCGTCTTTAAACTTGTTCAAGCGGCCTTCAACGATCTTGCCGGCAACAGCTTCGGGCTTGCCTTCTTCGATCGCGCGGTTCTTGGCGATCATCGCTTCGTGATCCAACTCTTCTTGGGGGATCTGGGTATCGCTCACATATTTAGGTGCCGAGGCAGCGATCTGCAAGGCAACTTCGTGGGCAAATTTTTTGAATTCTTCTGCGCGGGCAACAAAGTCGGTTTCGCAGTTCACTTCAACCATCACGCCTACGCGGCCGCCACCGTGGCTGTACATCTCAACGGTGCCATTGCTGGCTAAGCGGTCGGCGCGTTTAGCGGCGGTCGCGATGCCCTTTTCGCGCAGGTAATCAACGGCCTTCTGATAATCGCCGTCAGCTTCAATAAGGGCCTTCTTGCAATCGGATACACCGGCGCCAGTAGCCTCACGTAATTCTTTGATCATTTCGATAGTAATTTCCATTTATTCCTCGTGGAGTACAGTTTGGTCAGGTTTTCTTATTCAGCTGCGGCGGCAGGAGCGTCCGTAGCGGCCTCAGCAGCGGCGGGAGCTTCAACAACAGCGGGAACTTCAACAACAGCAGGAGCTTCAACTACAGCAGCGGGGGCTTCAACTACAGCGGCTTCCGGCTTGAGTTTGGCAAGGGTTGAAGCGCCAAACAATTCGGCGTCATTGCGAACTTCATCGGTATCGATGACTTTGCCAGACTTCTTGGAGGCAGCGGCTTCTTTGGCACCTTCAGCGGCAGCGGCTTGTTCATCATCAGCATCCTTGCGCATTCCAACACCTTCCAAAACAGCGTCAGCCATTTTGCTGGCCAGCAATTTGATGGCGCGAATAGCGTCATCATTGGAGGGGATGGGGAAATCGATGTTCTGAGGATTGCAGTTGGTATCAACCAAGGCAACGATCGGGATGTTGAGCTGATTGCACTCGCGTACGGCGGAATCTTCGCGGCCGACATCGATGATGAAAACCAGATCAGGCAGTTTCTTCATATTGCGAACACCCTCGAGGCGGGTGTTGAGACGGGTGATCTCACGATCAATTAGCAAGCCTTCTTTTTTTGTAAGGCGGCTGTTTTCTACATTATCACGGAGTTTTTCCAAACGTTCCATTTCGACGATACGAGCGTGCATGGTGGTCCAGTTAGTGAGCATACCGCCCAACCAGCGTTCGGTTACATAAGGCATCGAAGCGCGGTTGGCTTCTTCCAGAATGGTTTCCTGGGCCTGACGCTTGGTACCAACGAACAAAACAGTTCCGCCATTTTGAACGCAATCCCGAACGATATTGTAAGCATGGTTAGCGGCCTTAACGGTCTGTTGAAGGTCGATAATATGGATACCGTTGCGTTCCGTAAAAATGAACGGTTTCATGCGGGGATCCCACCTGTTTGTGCGGTGTCCGAAATGGACGCCACTCTCGAGGAGGGCTTTCATTGAAATTGCAGCCATCGTAGTACTCCTTTTATACCCGGCCGAGACCAAAAGGTTCGGCGCTAAGTAAGTTTAGTGGGGATGAAACCCACTCAGGGATGCTTTATGCCCATCCCAAGCAAAATGTGTTCCCGACGAATCGGGAGCGGAAAAAATTATACCATAAACGAGCACGATCTGGCTTGTCAGCTCGTCTTCTATCGATCGTTTTTTGGGTTTCTTATTGAGGGAGCGAAAAGATCATTTCAGGGTCCAAAGCATAATTGTCTTATAGGAGCCCTCGATCTTCAGCGAGAGATAGCCATTGTTCTTAGCATATCTTCGAATCGGCCATTCCATTTTCATTCCAACCCCATCAAGGCCAAACATGGTGCTATTCTCCAAACCGGTGAGGATCGCCAAGGGCGGATCCGCTTGCAGCAACTCTTCGAGTTCTTCAGGCCCTACCAGTTTTAGGCTGGATCGTTGAGCTTTCGGCACTAAATTCGCCACCCGCCAAGGAAAGGGAGATGCTGAAAACTGGGTGTAGGTATCAAAACCAGCCTGAAGCGGTATGACCGGATTCAAAGACAGGATCTTACCTTCCCCATCCAGCGTTTTTAATTGCTCAGATAGTTGGGCAATTTTCGTGGAATCCCACTTTTGAGGGTCAAGGTTCTTACTCACTGAAATCATTTCGCTGGAGAACGAGAAAACCAACGCCCCCACGCCGATAAAAAACAACAAATTCCTCATTCGTCGAGAAGACCCCTCAAATAACCGAACGATGGCGATCAGGATGAACGGAATTGGCGCGAAAAAATATTGGATCCATAACGGGCTGGGCAGAATCCCAACCACCATCAGCAAAAAGATGGATGAATAAAGCACGATTGGTTCAGTCCAAGAAGTCTGATTCTTTCTATGTTTTATTAGGATGGCGATGGAAAGAAATAACCCAACATATAGGAAGAGAGCGGTTGGCGAATTGATCAGGTATTTTACAAAGTAGGTGAGTTTACCAAGCGGGCTCATCGCGTCTGGAAAATGTTGCAACAAGCGATAGGTCGAATTTAATTGGATGTAGGTGATATTTCCAAAAAAGAAATTTTTGAACGACAATGCGGCAAGGACCGCCATCGGCAGGACTGCCATGAAGATGCCGGCAAAATAAGACAACAAATTTTTATACCCAGGAAAAATTTTGAACACGCCATAAAGGAATGGCAGCAATAGAACAGCAAAGGAAGATCGGCACCCGATCGCCAACCCTAAAGCACCGCCAATGAAAAACGCCCGAAGCGGGTTGGACAACTCGGTAGATCGGAAAAAGAACAAATATGCCGCTATTAATGAGAAAAATATCGGTTGAGCGTGATTAAACGCCCCGCCGAACACTTTATCGAAAGAAGGGTCAAATACCAATGTCAAAACCAATATACCAATAAAAAACTTGGTGTTTGATTGGTATTCAGTGCTGGTACGCTTAAGAATGGCTAACAGTAAGAGGAAAGAGAAGATCCAAAATACAAAAGTAAACCCTCTCACATTAAGAAGAAGCCCATCGCCCAAACATGCCACAAGGCTATTTAAAACGACCACATAAGGATTATGAAAAAACGGATAGTCGATATAAGGTAAGCGCTGGTAACGGCAAAGCATCACCGCCGAAGCAATAAATTGGTTTCCGTCATGATCATACGAGACAGCGTAAACCTTATATATTCCATACCCAACCAAGCCGGAATAAAACATTATCTTGGCGATCAAAGCCAAATAGGTATTTTTGTTTATGAGGTAATTATTTATAATTGTCATTTAGGCTTCGTTGTTTCTTCATTGAGAAATAACAATAATATGCAACAGAAGATCTTATTCTCTCTTATCGATTGTGCGAGTTCATTATACTACCTCGCGAAATTCCGAGAGAAATTATATGTTAGACCTTCCTTAGTCCAGAGCTTTCGGCTCGCATATCGTCGTTGTTGATGGGAAAAAACGGGTTGGCAGCACATACGAGCCCCCGCAATAACATGGCAACTGCCATATCATGACGGCCTCCTACTTTTGAAAAATTTCAACCAGGTCAGTATTAATCGAAAGATCTATTTCGATTTGGGGTAAAATTTATTCCACTGATCGCGGTTTCGCAAATGAGCAAACTGTTCGCGCGATAGATTGTATCCACTCCGAAAAAAGGCAGTAAGATATAGCTTTGTCTGCCGCTTATAGCCATCACGATTAAATAGGAGGACATTGGAAACTCAGAAAAAGACCTTAAGGCAGCCATTCCGCCTCCACTCATTCGATGAGCCAGAAATCCAAACCAGAACCGTAACGGTGTTGTTGCTGGCCTTTTTTCTCATCGGCATCTTGCTGCGGTTGGTAAATTTAGGCGGATTCCCCCTCCATTCGGATGAAGATAATCATACCCACGTTGCTATCCAACTATTGAACGGCGTGCCGGTAGATTATTTCCGGGGGTTTTTTCCAGTTTCTTTGCCCGTTTTTCTCAGCTTCAAACTCTTCGGCATCTCCATTTTTGCTGCCCGTCTGCCCATGATCTTGCTAAACATGTTGGCGATCTTCCCCCTTTACAAACTTACAGCTCGTTTAAACCAACTTGTTGGCCTGTTAGCGGTATTCCTTTTCATCACCAATCCGTGGGTGATTACAGCCGCCCGCATCGTACGAGAGTACGCCGTGCTTCCACTGTTATTCTTTGTCACCAGCAACCTTCTTATCGATCTACTAGATGGTGAAAACCTCTCACCGCGCGCCTATTTTGCCAAGAAAAAAGGAAAGGTGTTTTCCGCCTTAGCAATCCTAGTCTACGTAATTTTCATAGACCCGCGTTCTTGGTTCACCTTGGCGCTGCTCAGCTACCTCATTTTCTTCGGGTTGATCTTTCTCGATCTAGCCCGTCGGCCGCAATATCGAACCCGGCTGATCATCGGAGCCGTCACCTTGGCATCTGTTTTTATAGGCATTGTTTTCCAAACATTGCGATCACAAAAGATCACCGACTTCTCCAAATCCCCCTTTAGCCTTGTGCCCCAGTTCGAAAGCCTGCGGACCATCCTCGCCGATCCCTACGCTAATTCGTACTGGCTCCCGCAAATTGGGTACCTGATCTTAGCGTTTGTCATCCTGCTTCTTGTCTTATCCTTGCCAACTTTTTCTGAGAAGAAAAGCCGCGTCATTCTTTTCAACGTCATCGCCTTCATTGGGGTTACCCTCTTTTTTGTATTCATATTCTTTAATGCCTACGTCCAATTCCGATTTCGCTACGGCATCTTATTGGTCTATTTCATCATCCCTTGCGTTGCCATCTTCATTTATTCGGTTTCAAGGCTCATCAAAGGGAAGAATCCCGCCCTTTCAACGATGATCCCGCTGATCATTCTTACCGCGGCATTCTTTGTAAATATTCCCTCCATCCAAGCCATTCACAACTACCAAGGCCAAGGTCGCCACCCAGTTAGCGGCAACGCCCACTTCCGATACGAATCCGCTTACGAATACCTCGCCAGCAAGATCCTTCCCGGTGAAGCGCTCCTAAGCAATTCCTTTTATTATGTCGATGAAATGAATGGCAACCGTCTACAAAACCCCCAAAGAATAGAATTCAATACCGTGTTTCGGGAAGAACGAAAAAGCATTAAACAAGCAGTCAATGCCTACAAGACCGGATGGGTAGCGGTGTACCCTGATACTCTCTTAGAAAAGCTAGGGTTCGAAAATGGCGATTTCGTGATCGGCGACAAGTCATTTGAGTATCACGGAAGGATCGATGATGTTTACCTGTGGCATTGGAAGACGATCAACTACTAACCCTTAGCGCCTTTATTTGGGTTACCCCCTTGTAGAGCCCCCTTTTTAGTTCAGCAAAAGATCAGCCCTGATCACAATGACGGAAATCGCCCCTCCCTTAGTGGAGGTTTTCCCCCATTGAGGTAAAAGAACCCATTGATTCCTTACAATTCCGTTTGGCGGCGATCGCCCAAATCACCGGTGCTTGATGATAAGGACGTCATAGCTGAGCCTTTACTACGCGCACAGCCAAGAAGCCAATCGTTGACGTATCAAGGAAGGAATAACCATCAACGAATTGGATGGTTTATAGTTCGTCATCCAATTCCAGGGTAATATAAAAATTGACCGCAAAGAGAATCTAAGGATGATGATAGCATCCGCCTCATTTCGGCAAAACGCTCGCCGCGTTTTTTAGCCCAGTGCGTATCCACCCTGCATCCTAGTTTGGGGTGCATAGCGGAATATCATCCGGGTTATCGCCGGCGTTGAGCTTAAGCCCAAGATAAGCCGAAGGGTCGTTGGTGTTTGCGATCTCTAACTCATTCAGCCACTTGCCGCCGCCATCATCTTTGGTCACCGAAAAATGCAGATGCACCCCCACCGGTTTGGCGGGGTCGCCACTGTAATTGCCCTGATAGCCAAGCAGCGTCCCTTCCTCTATATACACTTCCTCGCTGCCCATCGGATAAGCCGCCTCGATAAACGAATTGCCTTGCGCGTCCGCCATATGCGTGTAATAGGTCCAGATCTGCGTGCCGGGGTTCAGAGGGTCGCTTGGTACCCGAATGATCAAGCTCGAGACCCACCCCGGCTCACGGCTCAGGTAGCCGGCATAAGCCGCATAGACCGGCGTAATACCCACATCTGTGCCGGCGAAAATGTCGATGCCCTGATGGCGATGACCCACCCTGAAAGAGTCATCCCAAATATAGCCCACCATGCCATCGCTCGGAAAGCTGAACGGAGCGCCGTTACAGCGGCTGCCGGCTTTGATAAGGTATCGCTGATTGCTCTGCGGCTGGGTGATGAACTTGATCACAACATTAGTTCGGCTGGCGGAGCCGCGAAAGGAAAGAAACAGAAACGCCCCCAAGCCAACCAATAAACCGACCATTACCAGAGGGATAACTTTTTTAGGTGAAAACATTTTTTTATTGTACGCCAAATTTAGCCTCCCACCCTACGAATACTTGGACCTTGCGGCAGCTCTTCAAGCTGGGATCGATCTAAAAAACCAGCCCTCGCCAACTACATCAAGAGCGCAATGCAAGACCTAAGGAAGTTAAATTTGGAGATGAATTGAGCTCTTTCAAATCAAAGTACAGATCAGGTATTAAATAATCTCAGTGGAAACCAATCGCCTATAACCCCACCGGAGCTCCCAGCCTCGCGTAGTGACACGGCGCTGACGTGTCGCCCTTGACCTACCACCCTCACATAGCGACCCAGCCCTAACCTATCGCCCTTGACCAACCGGGGGCCAAGCCCCGCGTAATAACACGTCGCCAACGTGTAGCTCTTGAACTTCAAAGCCCTAAGCCCCCAAACCACCTTTACTGGCCCGTCGTAAAGCTATTAATTTTCTTCACAGAAATGTTATCAAACGCGATGCTCGCGTCACAAACATCCATAGATTGCGGGCGAAAGGCGATACCGCCGTTGGAGATCGCCGGCCCAGAATCGGAAACATCGAGCAACAGAGAACTCTGCCCGTTGGTAACCTGAAAAACCTTGATCCTTTTCCCTAAAATTTTCACCGTAAACCTCGCCCATTGTCCATTGGGAACGGTGATGGCATTGGTTTTCATCTGCCCAACATCTGTACGGCCCAACTCAACAAAAGGTTTCCCTTGGCTATTTTGCGAATTCATAACAAAAGTCAGGAAATAATTAGGGTTTCCAACACTCCGTCGCAAATCCAAATAAAAGGACGTATTGCCCACCAGCGGGTTCACATCAACATTGACCTCAATATTGGCCCAGCTCGAATCTCCAGCTGAGATAACAAAATTTTGCAGATCAGCAGGGCAGCCAAACAAGGGCCGCAGATCACCTTGGCTAGCGCTCCAGCTCCCATCTTCCTCTACCACCCATCCATCCAAGTTCAAGTCACTAAAATCGTCGTAGATCAATTGATCGGGCGAGATAGTAGGCGTCAAGGTGGCTGTGCGTGTTGCGGTAGGCGCTTTGGTTAAAGGTGGAGTTTTAGTGATCGTTGGCGCTTTGGTCTTGGTAGGTGTTTTGATTTTTGTAGGCGTCTTCGTCTTTGTTGGTACTTTGGTTTTTGTGGGAGTCTTCGTTTTCGTCGGGGTCCTAGTTGAGGTCGCGGTTTTCACGATCGTGGGTGATTTGGTCACAGTAGCCGCCGCAAGGGAGACAGTTCGAGGCGAATCATCTCCATTTGCGACCAACAAAGTGGAATGACCATAAGAGGGCTTTCCCCATATACCCATCGCCGATGACGCGTTCTGCGGCATTGCCCTGCTAGTGCCAGGGAGCACCAATCCAAAAAACATCATTATGAAAGTTAGCATTACAGCAATTTTGATGTGGCTTGTTGGTTTCATCATCACCTCCCTTTTCGCTAAGGGGCCTAATGGTTTGGTTTGTAAAACCTATTATAAGTGAACTTCCCGTGGTCACCTACAAATCCACCACCCCCCAATTTTAACATTTTTCCAACTTTTCTTTTGCATTTTTCTTATAGTGCAAAACTATTATTAGGCTCGTAACACCAAACAAAACATAATCATTCAAGGAGTTCAAAATGACTTTTTACCTTTCTTCCCACCCGTTCCAGATGGCCCGCCGCTATGCCATGCGACAGCACGAAGCTGAGCGCGCCGCCCATCCTCTCGCTGTCGATATCCGCGAGGAGAACGACACCTACACCCTTACAGCCTTTGTTCCCGGCCTTAAGGCAGACAGCCTCAACATTCAGGTACTTGATAACACCCTTACCATCGAAGGCAGCTACGAAAAAAGCGATGCCGAGTTCGTGATGAGCGAATTACCCTCCGGACCCTTCCGCCGCAGCTTACGCTTCCCGGTGGATCTGAACGCCGAGAACACCGTCGCCCACATCGAAAACGGCGTACTTTCCCTTCAGGTTGCCAAGGTCGAAACAGCAAAACCCAAGAGCATTCAGGTAACCGTAAAATAAGCAGTTCTTTCCAGTTTTCCCCTTGCTTCCAGGCACTCCCAAATGGGAGTGCCTGTTTTGTTTAGGGTAAAATTAGAGTATTCAATTGGAGATGCCTGTGCTAAAAAGATCCCTCTACTTAGTTCTGATACTATTCCTAGCCGCCTGCTCAGCCGGGCCTGCCCCCACCGATGCACCTACCGCGCCCCCCGTTGCCACTGTTGGCCCCACCCCAACCGCCGCCCCGCCGCTCACCATCCTAGTGGTTCCATCCGATATGAAGGTGGAACAATCGCAAGAGTACCAAACCGCCGTTTACGAGATGGCGCAAGCCAATGGCTTCCGATTTATGGTCCTAAACCAGCTGATCGAGAGCGACCTAGAACCGGCTCTAAAGATCGTCATCACCATGGTGGCGCAAGATGACCTGCCCGCGCTGGCAGCCAAAGCTTCCCAAGCCCAGTTCCTCGCCATCAACCTGCCCGGCATCACCGCCGGCGGTAACATCAGCGTACTTGGCGATGGCGATACCAGTATAGATAAGATCGCCTTCATCGCCGGCGTGATCGCCGCCAGCATCACCGAAGATTATCACACCGGCGCGCTCATCAAAAAAGATGATCCCGATGGCACCGTCGTGATGGATTCCTTCAAAGCCGGTCAGCAATATTTCTGCGGGCTGTGCAACCACGTAGTGGATGCCTTCACCTTTTACCCTCAGATCCAAGATATTCCAGCCGACGCCAAGCCCAACGAATACGGCGCCTATGCCGATATCCTCATCCGCAGCCGCGTAGAGACCATTTTCATCCAGCCCGGGCTCGAAATCCCCGAGTTGATCGAAGCGCTAAAAGGCAGCAGCGCCATGATGATCGGAACGAAAACACCCGCCGGCAATGTTCCTGGCTGGGTGGTCACCATCAAGCCCGATTATTTGGAAGCCATGAAGCTCACCTTCCCCGACCTGATCGCCGGCAACGGTGGAAAGACCTACCAATCGCCGCTTTCCTTTAAAGACGCCAACCCCAACCTGTTCGGCGAGGGCAAGCAAGCCTACGTGCGCGGAGTGCTCAACAATGTACTCAGCGGAGCGCTTTCTACCACTATCAAATAAACACATGGCCACCGCAGGGTGGCCTTTTCATACCCTACCCTTGGAGCATGCCATGAAGATCAAAGACCTCGACGAATACCAAACCCTCTCCCGCCGAACCTGGAACCTGGTTCGCACCGACCACCCCATCGTCTACCCCACCCTCGGTTTGGTCAACGAAGCCGGCGAATTGGCCGGCAAGGTAAAGAAGATCTTCCGCGACAAAGAGGGAGTGATCAGCGACGAGGATAAGACCGCCCTGAAATACGAACTGGGCGATGTGCTCTGGTACATGGCGCAGATCGCAACCGAGCTGGGCCTATCGATGAACGAAGTAGCCGAAGCCAACATCGAAAAGCTCTTCGACCGTTTAGAACGAGGAAAGATCAAAGGCGAAGGCGACTACCGCTAACCCGCCCCGCCGTCGCTGCAGCCAGTCACGACGAGCCCAAAGTTTGCTTCGCAAACCTGCTTACCATCACCCCCTACGCCGAAACCCACGCCGCCTTCGTAGTGGCTCGGCACGACGAGCCCAAAGTTTGCTTCGCAAACTTACCAACCTTTCTTCTACCGCATTCGGTCAGGGTTTTCCTCATCATCCGCTCATCGCAAAGGATTCATTTGTATGTATTCCATGATCCTTTGTTCATCCACTTCATTCCGAAGAATATGATCATAATAATTTCGCTGCCAAACCTCCACTCCAGGCAAGGTGAGTCGTACATCACGAGTAATCGACATCTTAAACAATCCAAGAATGGCACCAATGTTGGGCGATTTTTGTTAAGTTCGGGGTATGGAAGTAGGTTCGATGCCAAATTCCTCATCCATAATATACAGAATGCCGTGAATATGATTTGGCATCACGACAAATGTACCGATTTCCACTTGTGCCGTATGTTTTGGGATTTTATGCCAGTTATTGTTCACGACCTCGCCAATTGCAGATAGCTGAACAACGCCATTTTGGATGTTTCCGAAAATACACCTTTTTTGGTGGCTACAGATGGTTATAAAATATCCCCCGCGGCTGCTGTATTCAAAATTCAGCAAACGGATATTCTTTCGCCATGGAATATCAGAATTCGATTTTTCAGCCATTCCACCTCGTTTGATGTGAACACGGTTCGCGGGCTAAGGTTTGGGCGAGTCGTGCCTCGCCGCTACGAATCGAAATAACCTATCGCATCGGCTTAGGTTTTATACTGAGCGTGGGGTAAACCGCGAATATGTGTTTTCAGAACCCTCACTGCCAAAAGCGGAAGTCGTTTTGTCCCACCAACGCTAATTCCAACGGAACTCCCAAAAACCTTGCCACGATACCCACGCCCATCCAAAAGAAGGAACCTACCCAGGGCAAGTACCAAAACGCCGCCAATACCAACCACACCGAAACCCCCGATATAGCGTCCATGCGGGCGCGGATCGATTCTGGCAATTGCGGCCGCAATGCCCCAAACCCATCAAACGGCGGCACCGGGATCAGGTTGAACAACGCCGCAGTTACTTGCAGCAAGGCCAAAAAAGCCAGCCCCGGACCGAACGAGGTTTGCCCAACGGTGGTCAGCGTAAAGACCAACCCTAACAAAAACGCCACGATCAAGTTCGCGATCGGCCCAGCGATGGATACGGCACTCTGCCATTGGCGCGAGCGCAGCCGCCAAGTTTCAATGTACACCGCGCCGCCCGGCAAGCCGATCCCGCCCATCAACAAAAACAAAACAGGAAACAACAACGAGTAAACGGGATGTGTATATTTAAGAGGATTGAACGTAAGGTAACCCTTTTCCTTCACAGTGGTATCGCCGCCATAATAGGCAACCAAGGCGTGCGAGAACTCGTGAAACGAGAGGGTGATGATCCATCCGATAAGTACGATTGCAAAGGTCATAAGGTATATCTCCGCCTTAATCTTACCCGTAAATTGCCCAAATCGTGTATAATATCGAACGTTGGGCGCATAGCTCAGTTGGTTAGAGCGCCTCGCTTACACCGAGGAGGTCAGGGGTTCGAGTCCCTTTGCGCCCACAGCTTCAGCTAAAGTCACCAAATTTGGTGGCTTTTTTATTTAAACCCCATCACTCAAATCGAACCTCCGCCCCCTTCCCGTCCTTTTAATCTCCCCTCTTTCTTTCCCCGCCAACCCTACCGAAAGCTCCGCTCCATCCACCCCATCATGCTATAATTTTGAAGTATGATCTCCAAACGACCCTTGCTCCCTTTTGTCAAACAGCTGTTCATCCCGCTCACCTTGGGCTTGGCGGTGTTGTACGTGTTGGCGCAGGCCAACCCCCTCGCCGGCTTGCCGGGTTTGGATAGCGGCAACTACCTCTATGTAGCCCGCCAGCTGCTCAAGGGCAAGCTGCTCTATGTGGATGTTTGGAACCACAAAACCTTCGCCGGCTACTACCTCGATGCCTTCGGTCTGTTGCTCTCCAACGGCAACCGCTGGGGCATTTGGCTGATCGAGTTCGTCTTCCTCTTCACCTCCACTTTCATCGGCTTCACCATCGCCGCCCGCCAATGGGGCAAAGCCGCCGCTTCTTTCGCCACTCTCTTTTGGCTTTTCTACTTAAACATCACCCTGCAAAACGGCAACCTCACCGAGGAATACTCGCTGCTGTTCAACTTCCTCGCCTTGCTCCATTTTTGGAATTGGCAAAAAACAGAACGGTTCAACGGCTGGCACTGGCTCTTATTTGGCATGCTCACCGGCGTCAATTTTTTCATCCGTCCCAACAATATCGGCATCAGCATCGCGGTTGCGCTTACCGTGCTTGTGCTCAGCCTGCTTCAACGAAACTTCAAACAGCTGCTCATCATTGGGCTCACCTCGTTTGCGGGGTTCGCCTTGGTGGTCTGCGCCGCGTTGTTGTTCTTTTACGTCAACGGCAACCTCACTCAAATGCTCGAATCCTCCCTCCTCTACAATTTTTACTACACCGGCGAGAACTTCGATTCGACGGTGATGGTGAAAAACGGCATACGTATCTTTCAGTGGGGTCTCATGGTTCCGCTGGCTGGTTATTCCGCCTTGGTTTGGGCAGCCATCAAAAAACAAGCCACCCCTTGGATGATCCTTGGTCTGATCGCTCTTCCCTTAGAGGTTTGGCTCAGCAGCCTTTCTGGCCGTGGGTACACCCATTATTTTATGACATGGCTGCCAGCCTTCTGGCTTCTCTCCGGCAGCGCTTTCGCCACCTTTTCGCCATCACTCCTCTCCGATAAGCTTCTCAGCTTTTTGCAACGCTATCCGGCGACGTTGTTCCTCCTTTTCGCCCTGTTCAACTTCCAAGCGCTGGGCGAAAAAACCCAGATCTACACTCTCTCAGTCGATCGCCTGTTATTCAACCGCGGCGCCGGCGTGCAGATGGTCAACCCCATCTCGGAGTATCTACAACAGCACACCAGTGAGCACGAAACGGTCTTCATTTGGGGCGCCGATGCCGGCATCAATTTCCTCGCCGAGCGCGACGCTCCCACCGCGTTCCTGCGATACCCACTCATGATCGATTCCCCCATCACCCAGGATATGGCAGGCCGCTTCTTTGAGGATCTAAAAACCAACCGCCCCACCTACATTGTGGATCTATACAGCCGCAATTACGATAACATCCTCTCGCTCAACGGCAGCATTCGTCAGGACCAATTGGCCTCAGGTAAGCCCTTTAACGGCGTACCAGCCAACATCGATCAGGTGTTAGCGTATATCAACGAAAACTATAAAATGGAAAAGTCGATCGGGAAAATTAATATCTACCGCTTACAGCCGTAGTTTATAACGGTTTTTTTGTGGGCGTTCCGGCCTGCCTCGGGTAGGTTGCCGGGGTCAGCGCTATCTTATCGATGATCACCAAGAATCGTTCGTCTGCCACGCCCGGTAATTGCACGTTCACCACCTGCCGAAACCTACCCCCAAGGATCTTGAAAGCCTGCGCCGATTGGTTCACTTCCGCCGGCCCGGTTTCCCCTTTTTGCGCTAAAACACAACCCCCCACTTTCACCAACGGCAGCAAATATTCCGCCAGCACCGGCATTTGCGCTACGGCGCGGGCAACCGCCCAATCATATTGTTCGCGCTGATCTTTCATTCTGCCAACGTCCTCGGCGCGCGCGCTCAGGATCTGCACATTTGCCAGCCCCAGTTTGTCTACAACATCGGCGCAAAACTTCGCTTTTTTGCCAACACTTTCCACCAAGGTCAGCTTCATGGAAGGGTACAAGATCTTTAAAACAATGCCCGGGAAGCCAGCCCCCGTACCAACATCGATCAAGGATCGCGGGGCTTCTCCGCTCTTGAACCCCAACACGCACGAAAGAGAATCGAGAAAGTGTTTGCTGCGAATCCCTGGCACATCACGGATGGCGGTCAGGTTGATCTTTTCGTTCCACTCAAGCAGCAGGCTTTCGTAGGAAGATAATTGTTTGAGCTGCGCGGCGCTTAGAGTTACGCCAAACAACTTTTGGGCATTCAGAGCGAGGGTTTCCATACGGCTAATTATACCGTCGAACAAAAAGTCCCTGCCAATTTTCTGGCAGGGACAATTCTGTTTCAACGTGGTTTTACTCTTTTGGTTCTACAATCTTTGATTTGAATAGTTTCTTCCAAAAGCCACCGGTGATCTTCCAAACGATCCAAAGCAACAGGATGACCAGCAACAGCACTGGCAGGATCAAAATGACCAACCAGATCAGGAAATCGACGAATCCCTGGAAGAATTTGATCAGCGACTGAATGGCTTCCTTCACAACACCCTGCGGCTTCCAACCACCTACTTCAATCGGTTGGATAGATTCATCAGCAACCAAGCGTACGTTGACCGATGAAAGGGAAGAAGCGGTGTCGTAGTAGTTGATCTGACCCTTCAGTACTTCGATCTCGCTCTGCACCGAGGTGAGTTGGTTGAAGACCAGCAATGTATCCTCAGCGGTTTCAGCCTTATCCAAGATCTGGTACAACTTGGTCTCGGCAGCCTGTTTGGCTTTGAGCCTCGATTGCAGGTCGATGTACTGGTCGGTCACATCCTGCCCGCTGCGGTTTTCGTACTGCACTTCCACAGCGTCCTTTTTAATGGCTTCCATAGCGGCATCCAAATCCTTGGCAGGGACGCGGATGTTAATGCTGCCTTCCGGCACCACCAAAGAGTTACCAAGGGTGGTTTGGTACATATTGGAGGAAACAACGTAGCCGCCCATAGCCTCAGACAGCCGGCCGATCTCGTCCATCTTCTTTGCCGGGTCATCCACCACGATGGATAGATCCACATTGGTGATTACGATGCGGTCCGGGCTGGCTTGGCGTTGTTCGGGCACGGCAGCCACTTCGTTATAACTGGCTTCCGGTGCCATCATCGGCGCCTCCGCGGCTGGCATTTCCATAACGGCATCGCTGGATACTCCGCTGTACTTTTCGGTCGCGGCCGAAGCACAGGCGCTTAGCACTGCCAACACCATCATAGCGGCAAGCAGAATATTGATTTTTTTGAAATTCGTTTTCATGATCTCTCTCCTCTTTCTAAAAATTGCTCTACTACCCTAACGATAATTGCGCGGGAAAAGTTCCATACTAATTGCCAACAAAAAGCCGTTCGGCATTCTTCGCTGGCAAACCGAATTCTAAAATTTGGTCCGCGACGGCTTTAATATCATAGGCGGCGCGGCGCATAGTAAAGGTGGCGTCAACGTCATCGTAGATCGCGAAAGCCGCCCTTGGGTCGCGGTCGCGTGGCTGGCCAACACTGCCCGGATTGAGAATGAATCTGCCATCCAAATCGATCACTTCGCCGGCGGTGGTCATCCGGTAATCAACTCGATCTTTGGCGCGAAGCTGCCGAAAATAACTCTGCATATGAGTATGCCCCACCATCACCAGGTCCGCCATGACCGTATGCAAGATCATATCCGCGGCGTTTTCTGAGTGAACGTACCCCCAAATAGGGTCGAGCGGAGAGCCGTGCGCCAAGGATATGTTAGCGAATTGGTCGCTTTTGGATTGGAGGGTTGTTAAAAAGGAAATGCTTTCCGGGCTGAGGATCGATCGCTGCCATTCGATGGCGCTGCGTGATTCGTTATTGAAGTTCTCTAAGGAAATGAGCGATAGAATCCCCAGATCGTGATTTCCGGCGAGACAGGAAAGATTGGAAAGAACCCCAAGCCGTTCGATCACGCCGTTCGGATCTGGTCCGTAACCCATTATGTCACCAAGGCACCACACTCTATCCACCTCACCAGCCGCTAAAAGCACAGCATCGAGGGCTTTCAGGTTTGCGTGGATGTCAGAGATCACTAAAGTTTTCATTTTTTTAGGATCAGATGAATCGCTTGTTGAACGACGGTTTCGGCTACTTGCTCCTTGCTCATCAAGGGCAAGCTGTCAAGAATGCCGTCAGGGAAAAGCAAGTTGACGCGGTTATCATCCACGCCAAAGCCGGCATCCGAAGCGGTAATGTCGTTCGCCACCACCAGGTCCAACTTCTTTCTCGCCAATTTTTCTCTGGCATTTTCTAACAAATTTTGTGATTCGGCGGCAAAACCGATCACCGCTTTAAGGTTCGGCAAAGTAGGGCGCAGCACCGCGATACGAGCCAAAATATCTTCAGTAGGGGTAAGCTGCACTTGGCCAAACCCATCACGTTTTTTGATCTTTTGATCCATCACATTCACCGGCGTAAAATCCGCCACCGCCGCCGCCATGATCAAACCATGCGCGCCTTCGCGGGTTGCCTTTTCCACTTCCGCTAACATCTCGGCGGCCGTCTCAACCTGTACCACGAGCATATTTTCAGGTTCGGGTATGCCTGTAGGATGGGTGATGAGAGTGACAGTAGCGCCGGCATCTACCGCCGCCTGAGCGATGGCGTAGCCTTGCTTGCCTGAGGACCGGTTGGAGATGTACCGCACCGGATCGATCGCCTCGCGAGAACCGCCCGCCGTCACCACGATCTTTTTGCCCTTCAAAGGCCCATTCATCCCCAATGCATGGCGAATGTGCCCCATCAGCTTGTTCGGTTCCATGAACCTGCCCTTGCCCACCAGCCCCGATGCCATTCTTCCCTCTTCCGGGCCGGCAAACAAAACGCCGCGCTCCAACAAGGTAGCCACATTGGCAGCTGTTGCGGGTTTATCATACATTCCTGCATCCATCGCCGGCGCGATCAAGATTGGGCATTGCGCGGCAAGAGCGGTGATGGTCAGTAAATTATCGGCAAGGCCATAAGCGATTTTAGCGATGGTGTTGGCGGTGCAAGGCGCGATCACCAACAGGTCTGCGCCATGGCCAAGGCCAACATGCAGCACATGGGCCTCTCCACCCCAAAGGTCTTCTTCCTTATATACACCTTTTCCGGTAACGCTTTTAAAAGCCAGCGGGCTAACGAACTTCGCCGCCGCGCTGGTCATGATCACTTCAACATTTGCCCCGGCTTGGGTAAGCCTGGATGCAAGGTCGATTGCCTTGTACACCGCGATAGAGCCAGTGACGCCGAGAAGGATGTTTTTGCCAGATAGGATGCTCATAGTTTTTTTCCGTTAATTCCATTATACAACCGCTGCCTTAGCCTATACCCTCATCAAAAAAAGTGACGGTGTGATCGATAAAGGTATCGTAATCAAATTGGAATCGAGCCGAAAAGCGGCGGTCTTGCTTCAGCCATGGAAGGAAAATGGCATCGGACGGCCATAAATTAAGCTGGCCAACCTGCTCGTCCGGAATCCACTTCAGGTCCCCTTCAGGCGGGTTGTCCATCAGCTCGCCCTCAAAATCATCCGAGGAGTACACCCACACATACCAGTCATCATTGTTGAAGCCGGCAAAGAGCAACAGCCCGTGATAATGCAGCCTTCGCAACCGCAAGCCCGATTCCTCGTAAACTTCCCGCATCACGCATTGCTCCGGCGTCTCGCCCTTTTCAAATTTACCGCCCAAACCATTCCACTTACCCTCGTGAAAATCGTTTTGCTTTTTTACACGATGCAGCATAAGGGTGTGGTCTTCATTTTTTACATAACAAAGGGTGGCAAGGATCATATACGCTCCATAAGGAATTTAATTGTACTAAATTAAACCCCCTATCGACGATAATTTAGGCAAAAAACGAGATTCGTTGAAAAATGACCAATCGTTGGTAAAATTCATTAACAACAATAAATTTTGTCCCGGGAGAACGCTATGCCAACTGCATCTGAAGATATTCTTGCTATTATCCTTGGAGGGGGTCGTGGAACACGGCTGTATCCTTTAACGAAGCTGCGCGCTAAACCGGCCGTGCCTATCGCCGGCAAGTATCGCCTCATCGACATTCCTATCAGTAACTGCATCAACTCCGGCATCTACCGCATCGCTGTCCTTACCCAATTTCACTCCGTCTCTCTCAACAGGCACATTACCCGCACCTATCGATTCGATAACTTTCACACCGGTTGGGTGCAAATTCTCGCCGCCGAACAAACCCTGCAAAGCGAAGACTGGTACCAAGGAACCGCCGATGCCGTCCGCAAGCAGATCCGTGAGATCATTGCCGCCGATTCAGCCTACACCCTCATCCTCGCTGGCGACCACCTCTACAGGATGGATTATGAAGCCATGGCAAAGTTCCACTGGGAACACGATGCCGATATCACCGTAGGCGTTCACCCGGTTCCCCGCCACGAAGTTTCCGGCTTGGGCATCCTAAAAGTATCCGAAGACCGCCATATCTCCGCCTTCGTTGAAAAACCAAAAGATGCCGTCACCCAAGACAAACTGGTAAGCCGTGATGACCCCGAGCGGCCCTTCCTCGCCTCGATGGGCATTTATATGTTCAAAACATCCGTCCTCATCGATCTTCTCACCAACTATCCCGATTACGATGACTTCGGCAAAGATGTCATCCCCAATTCCATCCGCACCCACGCCGTCTTCGGCTACGATTTTGATGATTATTGGCAAGACATCGGAACCATCCGCTCCTTCTACGAAACCAACCTTGCCCTCGCCCGTAAAGACTCCCCCTTCAACTTCTTCGACCCCGAAAGGCCCATCTACACCCACCCGCGCAACCTGCCAGGCACGGTCATCGAAAACAGCGTCCTGGTGGATGTTCAACTTTGCGAAGGCAGCCGCATCAGCAATGCCAAGGTCATCAACTCCACCATCGGCTTGCGCAGCCAGATCGGCAACGGTTCCATCGTCAAAGACACCATCATGATGGGCGCCGACCACTACTCCCGCCCCTGGATCACCGAAAATGATATTCAGATTGGTATCGGCCAAAACTGCGATATCGAAGGCGCTATCCTCGATAAAAACGTCCGCATCGGCGATAACGTCGTCATCAAACCCTTCCCTCTTGGCACCGATCTCGATGCAGGCACCTGGGTAGTACAAGATGGCATCGTGGTCATCCCCAAAGACACCATCATCCTTCCAAACACCCGCATTGTTCCATAAGAGATAAAAATCAAAAATAAAAAAGGATGTCCGAAAAATACTCGGACATCCTTTTTTTTGTCTTACCAAGTTGGCTTAGAAGCCGGCCATAGAAAACCCGCCAGCGTTCGATTCGCCGCCGCTGTTATCATCATTGCTTTCGTCTTCATCGCTGTCGTCACTATCGTCACTACCAGAGCTATTGTCGTCACCAGCGGGATCATCATCACCAATGCCATTGTCGTCGCCAGCGGGGTCGTCATCACCGATGCCGTTGTCGTCGCCAGCGGGGTCGTCATCACCCATGCCGTTGTCGTCACCGGCGGGATCATCATCACCCATGCCATGGTCATCCATGCTGTCATCATAGTCATCGTCATAGAAGGCGAAATCAGAATCATCATCCATATCAATATCATCTGAACCAAGAACATCTTTGATCTGGTCGTGATATTGGTCAAGCAAATTATCAACCGCTTTGGGGTCGGTCATGTCAATGGTAGCCAGATCAGCAACCAAGGCATCCGCCAAGCCAGCCTTACCGGCAAGGGCATAGAAGATGGGATCAATGCTGTTCAATTCGGCTTTGGCAACAATATCAGAGATCGCGGTCCAATCCAAACCAAATTCGCAGGAAAGTTCCTCGAGCACGTCGGGGTCAGCGCCGCCATTGGCGATCAGATCAGCAGCCACGGCGTTTTGGGCCAAGGCCTGCTCACAAGCATCATCACCACCATGATCATCCACACCATCAACAGAATCATCGCTGCCATTAAAAATGGAATCATCGAGCCCAAAGGTAAGCGTGCCATCGGCAGCCACGGTACCATGGATCTCGATCGCCGCCCCAACGCTCAGTGAAGCGATCTGGGTTGCGCTAACCGGAATATAGTAAGTGGTGCCGTCCGCTCCAAGAACAGTGACAACACCCAGCTCGGTGTTCACTTCGGTAATGGTGCCGTGCTGATCGAAACCAACACCCGATTGCGCAAACGCGGTTGATAGTGGGGTAAACCCAGCGACCACCAACATCATCACTGCAACGACTACGATCACGGACTTAATTTGTTTTGATATCATGTTGCTACTCCTAATAGTATAAAATTTGGTTTTATATTCTAATTACTACCTAATAAGTCGCATTATGAATAAATAAGTTACGCCCATTTTTATAACTTCTCCAAATTGAATTTATCCCTGAACCAGCCCCGTTTTTACCTATATAAAATATTTATCGCTTAGAATTAATTCATCAGACAAGAACCAGTTTTAGGTAACACAGCTTTTTTTTGAACGTATCTTTGTTTTAGGAGATTTATAATGAGTGAAGATCAAAGGATGACCGAGGATGCCTCCACCAATTGGCATACCCTTTCATCAAACCAAGTGCTCCAGCAGCTCAACGTAGCCGAGAACGGCCTTACCTCTGCCGAAGCTCAAAAAAGGATCGAAACATTCGGGCAAAACCAACTGGAAGAAGCCCCCCGCCCAGGTTTTTTATCCCTCTTATGGGACCAACTCAAAGACTTTGTAGTGATGCTGCTCATCGTAGCGGCAGTCATTTCCATCGCCCTCGGTGAGGGCATCGATGCCGCCGCCATCATCGCCATCGTCGTCCTCAACGCCATCCTTGGCATCGTCCAGGAGAGGCGTGCCGAAGAAGCGCTCGCCGCCCTAAAAAAGTTAGCCGCCCCCGAAGCCCACGTCCTTCGTGACGGCATCCGCATCACCATCCCCGGCCGCGACCTCGTCCCCGGCGATATCGTCTTCCTCGAAGCCGGCAATTTTGTCCCCGCCGACCTGCGCCTGCTCGAAGCCATCAACCTGCGCGTCGAAGAAGCCTCCCTCACCGGCGAAAGCCTAGCCGTCCAAAAGAACGCCACCCTCATCCTCGGCAGCGAAGCCCCCATCGGCGATCGGAAGAACTCCGCCTTCATGGGCACCACCGTTTCCTACGGCCGCGGAAAAGGCATCGTCACCAGCACCGGCATGAACACCCAACTAGGCGAGATCGCCACCATGCTGCAAAACGTCGAAACCGAAGAGACCCCCCTACAGCGCAGGCTCAACGAGCTCGGCAAATCCCTCAGCATCATCGCCCTCATCCTAGTAGCCCTGGTATTTGTGGTAGAAGTGATCAACGAAACCAACATTTTGATGATCTTCACAAACCCGGCAAACTACTTCAGCCCCCAAACCATCGCCACCATCACCGAAGCCTTCCTCATCGCCGTATCCCTCGCCATCGCCGCCGTGCCCGAAGGCCTGCCGGCCGTCGTAACCATCAGCCTCGCGCTCGGAATGCAGGAAATGGTACGCAGGCACGCCCTCATCCGCAAACTCGCCTCAGTCGAAACACTCGGTTCCGCCACCATCATCTGCTCCGATAAAACCGGCACCCTCACCCAAAACGCCATGACCGTCACCCGCATCTGGTCCGCCGATACCACCGTGGATGTCACCGGCACCGGCTACTCCACCCGCGGCGAATTTAAGATCAACGACAAGCCCATCGATCTCAAACAATTCCCCGCCATCCTCACCACCATTTGGCTTGGCGTCCTCAACAACGATGCCGAAGTAAACGCCGTTGACGAAACCCAGCAAGTCATCGGTGACCCCACCGAAGCCGCCCTCATCGTGGTCGCCGAAAAATCCGGCACCCCCCAAGCCGAGATCGGCAAAGCCTACCCCCGCACCAACGAGATCCCCTTCGATTCCGATCGAAAAAGAATGATCACCATCCACAATATAACCGCCCCCAGTGCCGATGACCCCTCCCCCTTCAACGACAACAAACAAATCGATTGGGATATCATCGCCGTAAAAGGCGCTCCCGATATCGTTCTCAACCTATGTAAATACTCCCAGCAGGCAGATAACACTTCCGTCTTGCTGGATGAGAAAACCCGCCAAAACATCCTAAAAGCCAACGACGCCATGACGCAAGATGCCCTCCGTGTCTTAGCCGTCGCCTACCGCGTAGTGCCCGAAACCCCAGCGGAGTTAGACGCCGAGCGCATCGAGCAAGACCTCGTCTTCGTCGGCCTCATCGGCATGATCGACCCCCCGCGCGATGAAGTCAAACCCGCCCTCACCATCGCCCGTAACGCCGGCATCCGCACCATGATGATCACCGGCGATTTCCCCAACACCGCCCGCGCCATCGCCCAATCCATCGGCCTCCTTCGCCCCGGCAAAAAAATAATGACCGGCGCCGAGTTAGATACCACCAGCGATGCCGATCTCGTCCTAGCCGTACAAGAGACCGATGTCTTCGCCCGCGTCTCCCCCGAGCACAAAATGCGCATCGTCGATGCCCTGCAAGCCAACGATGAAGTAGTAGCCATGACCGGCGACGGCGTAAACGATGCCCCCGCCATCAAACGCGCCGATATCGGCGTAGCCATGGGCATCACCGGCACCGATGTCGCCAAACAAACCGCCGATATGGTCCTAACCGATGATAACTACGCCAGCATCGTCTCCGCCGTAGCGCAAGGCCGCATCATCTACGGCAACATCCGCAAATTCGTCTTCTTCCTGCTCTCCTCCAACGTAGCCGAGATCATGATCATCTTCCTCGCCACCCTGGCTGGCTTCCCGCCCCCCCTCACCGCCATCCAGCTATTATGGCTCAACCTCATCACAGATGGCGCCCCCGCCCTCGCCTTAGCGATGGAAAAGGGCGACCCCGATATCATGGATTACAAACCCAGGCCCAAAAACGAGCCCATCGTCAACAAAACCATGCTCATCGGTATCATCGTACAAACCATAGCCCAAACCAGCGTCGTCCTCACCGCCTTCTGCGTCGGCTTATTATGGGAACTGGCAGCTCACGGGCATCTCCCAGCCGCCGGCCAAAGCGCCCTCAACTTCTTACTCAACTTCGATTGGAAAACCATCGAATTAGAAGGCCTACGCACCGCCGAAACCATGGCCTTCATCACCCTCTCCATGGCAGAGCTCTTCCGTGCCTACACCGTCCGCTCCGAGCGCGCCTCCCTCTTCTCCATCGGCGTCTTCTCCAACAAATGGATGCAATACGCGGTTGGCGTTTCCGTAATGTTGTTGATCATCGTTTGTATCGTCCCCTTCCTACAAAACATCTTCAACACCCACTGGATGAGCTGGCAAGAATGGATCACCGTCTTCAGCCTGGCCATCCTCCCAGCCATTGCCGAAGAAATAACCAAATTCTTCCTCCGCCGCGGCAAAGCATAACAAATTTACGCACCAACAATAAAAGGATGAGTCCCAACCCGGGCTCATCCTTTTTCATTCCAACAATAGGCTACCTCCGCCTCTCGCCCCGCGTAGCTGCACGGCGCCGACGTGCAGAGCGGTCATCCATCCAACCAGCTGGGGATCCAAACACGAATCCATCCCAAAAAAGAGAACTACCAACAAAAACACCATGCACAAGGCGCAAGCCTCGCGTAGCGGCAGGGCACCACCTGCCCAATTGGCGCCAGCCAATCCCCCGCCCCGCTAACCAACCCCCCGCCCCGCGTAGCTGCACGGCGCCGACGTGCAGAGCGGTCATCCACCCAACCAGTTGGGGATCCAAACACGAATTCATCCCAAAAACAAGCCTCCCCCATAAAAACGCCATGCCCGAGGCGCAAACCTCGCTTAGCGGCAGGGCACCACCAGCCCAATAGGTGCCAGCCAATCCCCCGCCCCGCGTAGCTGCACGGCGCCGACGTGCAGAGCGGTCATCCATCCAACCAGTTGTGAGATTTAAACGCGAATTCATCCCATAAAAAAGCCCTGTTCAAACCCCAACCTATACTATAATTAAACCGTTAATTCAAACTACAACTTATGATGAGGGATTTTGATGGCTAATTTTTCCGAGAAGGCAAATTTTATCTGGACCGTGGCGGATGACCTGCTACGCGGTAGCTTCAAAGCCCACGAATATGGCGATGTGATCTTGCCTTTTGTGGTGCTCCGCCGTTTAGATCTGGTCCTCCAGCCCAAAAAAGATGCGGTGCTGGCAGATTTCAAACAATTCAACCCCCGCCTCTCCGAGGAAGCTCTCGACCCCATACTAAAACTTGCCGCCGGTGGCATCAACTTCTACAACCACTCCGAATACGATCTGTTCCGCCTCAAGCAGGACCCCGCCAACATCGCCATCAACTTCAACCAATACGTGCAGGGCTACAGCAAAAACGTGCGCGAGATCATCGATAATTTCCAGCTGGACCGCACCCTCGAGAAGCTCACAAAAAACAAGCTGCTCTACAAGCTGGTAGAAAAATTTGCCGAGGTAGACCTAAGCCCAGCCAATGTCAACAACCACGAGATGGGCTACATCTTCGAGGAACTCCTACGCCGTTTTTCAGAAATGAGCAACGAAACCGCCGGCGAGCACTACACCCCGCGCGAGGTCATCCGTCTCATGGTCAGCCTCATGTTTGCCGAGCACAAAGCCGATCTGCAAACCCCCGGCCTCATCCGTTCGGTCTACGACCCCGCCTGCGGTACCGGAGGCATGCTCATCACCGCGCGTGATTACATCCTCGAACAGATCAACCCCAACCTAGAGCTAACCCTGCACGGCCAAGAACTCAATCCGCAAACCTTTGCCATTGCCCGCAGCGATGTCCTCATTTTGGGCGGCCAAGCCGATGAGATCAAAAACGGCAACAGTTTTACCGAGGACCGTTTTAAAGGCAAGCGCTTTAACTATATGCTCAGCAACCCTCCTTTTGGCGTAAGTTGGAAGAAGGAAGAGGACTTCATCCTCAATGAGGCCGGCCAGGTCAACGGCCGCTTTAGCGTTGGTACGCCCCGCAGTAGCGATGGCGCCCTCATGTTTTTGCAGCATATGATCAGCAAAATGGAGCCCTCCGGCAGCCGCGTCGCCATCATCTTTAATGGATCGCCGCTGTTTACGGGGGATGCCGGTAGTGGCGAGAGCAATATTCGCAAATGGATCATCGA
This sequence comes from uncultured Anaerolinea sp., assembly GCA_964607645.1. GTDB lineage: Bacteria > Chloroflexota > Anaerolineae > Anaerolineales > Villigracilaceae > UBA5195. Next base: position 6,953 of record CAZSLN010000007.1, on the reverse strand, counting down.
GAATGACTGGTTGGAAGCGATTGTGGCAATGCCAACCGAGATGTTTTATAACACGGGCATATCGACCTATATTTGGTTGGTGAGCAACCAGAAGAGCGAGAAACGCAAAGGCAAGGTGCAACTGATTAACGCGGTGGAGATGGCAGCGCCGATGCGCAAGAGCCTGGGCAACAAGCGCAAGGAATTTAAGGAAGAGCATATTGTTGGCATCACCAAGCTGTTTAGCGATTTTGCGGAAAGCAAACAGAGCAAGATCTTTGATAATGCGGATTTTGGGTATACCAAGGTGACAGTGGAACGGCCGTTGCTGGACAAAAAAGGCAAGGTGCTGCGAGAGAAGGACGGCAAGCCGAAAGCGGATGGCAGCCTGCGGGATTTTGAGAAGGTGGCCTTGAAAGAGGATATTGAGGCGTATTTTGAGAGAGAAGTAAAACCGCATGTGCCGGATGCCTGGATGGACCGCAGCAAGGACAAGGTGGGTTACGAGATCAGCTTTACCAAGTTTTTTTATGAGTACCAGGCGCTGCGTTCGTTGGAGCAGATCAAGGCGGACATTTTGGCGCTGGAAGCGGAGACCGAAGGACTGCTGGGGGAGATACTGGACTGATGAAACCTTACGAGGAGTATAAGGATAGCGGTGTGGAGTGGATCGGGAAGATACCGAGCCATTGGGTGGTTATTCGCCCAAAATATTTGGTCAAAAAACCTGTTGAATACGGTTTGAATTTATCTAGTGACATGTACAGTGATAGTGGCGTTAGATTCATCCGAACTACTGATATAGATGATATGGGTCTGTTGAGTTCCGAAGGTGTCTATCTGAACGAGGAGCTTATAGATGAATCATCACTTCTAGAAGAAGGAGATTTTTTAATATCTCGAAGCGGTACGATTGGAAGAGCTTATGTTCACTCTTTATCGAATATACCTGCGAGTTGGGCGGGATATTTGGTCAGATTAAAATTTTCTCGGTTAAGTATTTGTAAGTATTTCTTTTGGTTTACTAAGTCAAAAATTTTTGAATCCTGGTTGGATGAAAATAGGATTGAATCCACAATTAGTAATGTAAATGGTCAAAAGTACGCAAATATCCCAGTGCCTTTTCCAGATTCAACTTCTGAAATTGAATGCATTCTCGATTATATCGAAAAGAAAATTTCACTAATTGATGCTTTGATCGCGAAGAAGGAGCGGCAGGTTGAGTTATTGCGCGAGCAGCGGGTGGCGATGATTAACCAGGCGGTGACGAAGGGGTTGAACCCCAACGCGCCGATGAAGGATAGCGGCGTTGAGTGGATCGGGGAGATTCCGAGGCATTGGGAAGCGATGGCGCTGAAAAATATAGTTAATATTAAGATAACTGATGGCCCACATGAAACCCCAGAATTAGTTGATGAAGGAATACCATTTGTCTCGGCTGAAGCTGTGCAGGGTGGAAAAGTTAATTTAGATTCTCGACGAGGAAACATTACCAAAGAACAACATGAAATCTATGCAAAAAAATGCTTAGCCCAACGAAACGATATATTTTTAGTTAAATCAGGAGCAACAACCGGTAAGCTTGCTTATGTGGATATTGATGATGAGTTTGCCATTTGGTCACCACTTGCTTTAATTCGAGCGAATTCAGAAATAATTCTTTCAAAACTCCTTTTCTTATCTCTTGGATCTTCTTATTTTCAAAATCAAGTACAAATATTTTGGAGTTATGGCACCCAACCAAACATCGGAATGAAAGTTTTAGAAAACCTAAAAGTTATTGTTCCTTCGTTTATTGAACAAACTAAATTATTAACTCAACTCGAAAAAGTGACATTAAAAATCGATACCTTGATCGGCAAGGTAGAAAAGCAAATCGAGCTGCAGAAGGAATACCGCACCGCGCTGATCAGCGCGGCGGTGACCGGCAAGATTGATGTGAGGGGCTGATGGAATACAGCAATGTGGTGAAAGATTTTGCGGAGCGGACACGGGCGAATTTGGAGCTAATCGAACATAGCGCGCTGGCCGGCCAGGAGGGCTATGAGATCACACAGTTGGTGAACTCGCTTTTGGGGCTGCTGGTGTTTCCGCAGCAACGATATTTTGAGCGGATCCCGGCGCTGACGATGAGCGAAATGAAAGAGGCGGGATGGCCAGAGGTTAAGGTGGTGGGGGCTTTTTTGCCGCACCGGACCTTGAAGGACTTGTTGCGGTATTTGCGGAACGCGATCGCGCATTTTAATATTCAGTTTTTGGGGGACGAGACGCACAAGCTACGAAAGTTAGAGGTATGGAATGTGAACCCTCGAGATGAAGTGACCTGGAGAGCGGAGATCCCTTTTGAAGACTTGCGGTTGATTGTGACCAAGTTTTTGGACCTGATATTGGAAGAAGACAAAACCAAACCATCAACAGAACCGCAAGCAGAATAATTAAGAACCCAACCTGGTAAAACCGACGATTCATAAAAAAATCTAAATCACAAAAGGCACAAACAATGATCTCGCAAAAATACACCATCAACACGCTTACAGTTCAAAACATCCTAGCCTTTGTGGATGCCGGCTCCATCGCCATCCCTGAGATCCAACGGCCTTTTGTGTGGGATACCAGCAAAGTACGCGACCTGATCGATTCGTTATACAAAGGCTATCCAATTGGGTACCTAATTACTTGGCAAAACCCTGATGTGCGGTTAAAGAATGGGACCGCTTCGATCGGTAAAAAGATCTTGATCGATGGCCAACAGCGCGTTACCGCGCTTACCGCCGCATTGCTTGGCCGCGAGGTGGTGAACGATGAATATAAAAAGGTGCGCATTCGCATTGCCTTCCATCCGGGCGATGAACGCTTTGAAGTATTCAACCCAGCCATCGCCAAAGATGTTGCCTGGATACCGGATGTATCTGCCATTATTAATGGCCAACTCAGTGACCTGCATAAAATTTGCGAGAAGTACGCCCACGATAACAACTCGGATATCAACGAGATCTTTCAGAAGATCACCAATGTTCAGCAGATCACCAATGTGCAGTTGGGCATTATTGATCTGTGGCACGATCTCGATATTGACGTGGTGACCGACATCTTCATCCGAATTAATAGCCAAGGGGTGGTCTTAAGCCAAGCCGATTTCGCCATGTCCAAGATAAGCGCCAACAGCGACCTTGAAGGCACTTTGATCCGCAAGACCATCGATTACTTCTGCCATTTAGCCAAGTATCCCGAGTTCTACTCCAACATTCGTGAGAATGACAAGGAGTTTGCCCGTACCGATAACTTTCAAAAAATATCGTGGTTGCAAAACACCACCGATGACCTGTATGACCCAACCTATGTAGATGTACTGCGAGTGGCGTTTGCCACTGAGTTTGAGCGCGGTAAGCTGGCGGATCTGGTGAGCATGCTTTCGGGCCGTAATTTTGAAACAAGGGCTTTTGAAGAACAGATCATTTTAGATACCTTTACCCGTTTACATAGCAGCGTACTCACCTATGTAAAAGAAAACAATTTTAAAAACTACATCATGATCATCAAATCGATCGGATTTATTGAGCCATGGATGATCCGCTCGAAAACCGTTTTGAATATGGGCTACATGGTGTATTTAAAATTAAAATCAAAAGGGGTGGATCACGCCAAGATCAGCCATTATGTTGCCAGGTGGTTTGTATTGTCCATGCTAACCCAGCGCTATTCCAGCTCCCCCGAGACACAGATCGATTATGATATTAAGCAGATCGCCGGCGATAATTTTAGAGGGTTTATAAAAAACCTGGAAGACGGTTTACTCTCCGACGCCTTCTGGAAATTTACCTTACCCACCAATATGACCACCTCCTACGCCAGCAGCCCTTACCTGCATGTATTCTTGGCGGCGCAAGTAAAGGATTACGATGGCGGCTTTTTGTGCAATGACCTAAAAGTCCATGCCATGATCGAGAACAATGGCAACATCCATCACATCTTCCCCAAGGATTATTTGCAAAAGCATGGTGCCCCGCAGGCAAAGTATAACCAGATCGCCAACTACGCCTACATGAAAATGGAATGCAATATCCAAGTGAGCAACCGATCGCCGAAACAATATTTAGGCCAGGCAAAAGACCAAGTAATGGGTACCGGTAAAGGCTTCGGAAACATCAATACCATGGACGAATTAGTTGAGAACCTGCGATCACATGCTATCCCCATGGAAATTTTCGACATGGAATATACTGATTACGAAACCTTTTTGGAAGAACGCCGCAGGTTGATGGCCGAAAAGATCAGGAACTATTACTTCTCTTTGTGAGATAGGAACCGAAAATGACCCCTCCAACAGATGTTCGCGAAATCGCGTTTGAGAGCTACATTGAGGCGGCTTTGCTTGCCGGTGGATACCATAGCATCACCTTTGGTGAGTATGATCGAGAACACTGCCTGTTAAAAAGTGAGTTGATTGCCTTTGTACGCGCTACCCAACCCATTGAGTTTGCCAAGTTAGTGGCGCAGCACGGGCAGCATGCTGATGCCAAGCTAGTAGAACGGCTGGATAGTGAACTGAAGAAACACGGCCTGCTCAAGATGTTGCGCGAAGGGGTATCAGACCATGGGGCAAACTTTCGCTTGGCGTACTTTAAACCTGCCAGCGGGCTCAACCCTGTGCACGAGCAGCTCTACCGTGCCAACCGTTTCAGCGTAGTGCGTCAGCTGCGTTATAACCTGGGCAACGAAAACGCCATCGATTTGGTGTTATTTCTAAATGGCTTGCCGCTGGCAACAATAGAGTTAAAAAACAGCCTCACCGGCCAAACGGTAGATAACGCCATCGCGCAGTATAAATATGATCGAAATCCGCAGAACCAACCGTTGCTGCAATTTAAACGCTGTCTGGTGCATTTTGCCGTGGGCAACGAAGCCGCCTTTATGGCAACCCACCTGCAAGGGCCCGAGACTCGCTTTTTTCCCTTCAACTTAGATGCCATCAACCCCGCTGCGCCGGGTGGGTACAAAACCCATTACCTGTGGGAAGATACCTGGCAGCCCGATTCGCTGTTAGAACTGATCCATAACTATTTGCATCTACAAAGCATACCCGAGCGCGTTTTTGACGCGAAATTTGGCAAGGTGGTAGAGAAAACCAGCGAAGCCCTCATCTTCCCGCGCTACCATCAGCTGGATTGCGTGCGGACGTTGTTGAAAATGGTGCGTGTGGATGGGGTAGGAAAAAGCTATTTGGTACAGCATAGCGCCGGCAGTGGCAAGAGCAACACCATCGCCTGGCTGGCGCATCATTTGGCCAGCTTTTATCGAAACGAAAGCGATAGCGAGCGCATGTTCGATTCGATCGTGGTAGTGACAGACCGCAAAGTTCTCGATAAGCAATTGCAGAACACCATCCGGCAGTTTGAGCAAATACCAGGGGTGGTAATGTGCATAAATGAGAATTCAAAACAGTTGGAAGAGGCTCTAACCAGCGGAAAATCCATCATCATCACCACCCTGCAAAAATTTCCGGTCATCTCCAAAACCATAGGAACATTAACAGGGCAGCATTTTGCGGTGCTGATCGATGAGGCGCACAGCAGCCAAAGCGGCGAGAGCGCTGGGCACCTAAACCGAACCCTCAGCACAACCCTTCAAAACGCCGAGCAAATGGATCAGCCAGCCCCAACCGGTGAGGATGCCATCAACAGCGCCATCGAAAAAGCCATCAAAGAGCGCGCCCACCAAAAGAACATCAGCTATTTTGCTTTTACCGCCACCCCAAAAAACAAAACCTTGGAGTTGTTCGGTCACAAAAAACAGGATGGCGGTTTTGTGGCGCATCACATTTACACCATGCGCCAGGCCATCGCCGAAGGCTTTATTTTGGATGTGCTAAAGAACTACACCACCTTTAAACGCTACTTCAACCTGATCAAAACCATACCAACCGATAATGAGTACGAAAAAAGGAAAGCGGTAAAGCTGCTCACGAAATACGTGGATCTCAGCGAGCATGCCATTGAAAAGAAATGCCGGATCATACTGGAACATTTTGTAAATTCTACCGAGCATGAAATTGAAGGAAAAGCGCGTGCCATGGTGGTAACCCGCAGCCGCTTGCACGCTGTTCGCTTTTACCAAATGATTCAGACCCTTGTAGATGAAATGAAATTGCCTTATGGAGCCTTGGTGGCTTTTAGTGGTGAGGTGAAGGACTCGGATAGCGGAGCCACCTTCACCGAATCAGGCATGAACATCCTGCCTAGTAAGGTGGATATTGCCGACGCTTTTAAGATGCCGGAATACCGCATTTTGGTAGTGGCCAACAAATATCAAACCGGCTTTGATGAGCCCTTATTGCACACTATGTTTGTGGATAAAAGGCTGGATGGGGTCCAAGCTGTGCAAACCCTTAGCCGCTTAAACCGCACCCGCACCGGCAAAAATGGCACAATGGTATTGGATTTTGTCAACGATGCCGAGCAGATCGAAAAAGCCTTTGAGCCATATTACCAAACAACCTTTTTGGAAGAAGGCACCGACCAGAATTTGTTGTATGACCTGCTGGGCGAGCTAAAGGATTTTGGAGTGTACACAACCGCCGAAGTAGATGCCTATGCCATCAAATTCTTCGACCCCAAAAAAGGGTTGGATCAACTTCAGTACGACCTGGATGTGTGTGTTGGCCGCTGGAGCGCTATAGAGGAAGAAGATCGAAAAGAAGCTTTTCGGGGCAAATTGCAACAGTTCATCCGTATGTATGGGTTCCTCAGCCAGATCATTCTTTTTGTAGAACCCACCTTTGAAAAAAGCTATGTGTTCGCCAAAGGCCTAAACCGCAAACTGCCAAAGCGCGAGATCGACCTGCCCTACGAGATTCTGGATGAGATTGACCTTAAGAATCTGCAGATACAGAAAACATACGAAGGCGAATTGCGCAAACCCGAAACCATGGAGCCGGTCACTGGCTTTACCGGTGGTGGCATGAAGGTAGGGCAGGA
>CAZSLN010000006.1:18667-62796 GCA_964607645.1 uncultured Anaerolinea sp. | reverse complement strand
GCAGTGGCTCGAACCGCGCGGAACAGTTCTTCACGCGGAACATCTTTCAACAAATAACCTGTCGCGCCGGCATCCACAGCCCGCACAATATCAGCATCAGTGTCGTAGGTGGTGAGTACAAGTATGTGGAGATCTGGATGTTGTGATTTTATCCCTATGATGGCCTCTACACCGTTGAGTTCGGGCATCCTTAGATCCATCAAGATCACATCAAGCGGTTGTAGGTTAGCTTGTTCTATGGCTTCACGACCGTTTTCCACCTCAGCAACAATTTCGAAATCGGGCTGGGTTTCAAGAAGCTGCCGTATGCCCGCCCGAACGATGGTATGGTCATCAGCAATCAGAATTTTTATTTTATTCATTGTCTTTCTTTCACTGTACGTTTTGTTGGCTGAACTAGGATGGTTAATTTATGGGGATAGATACCGCAATGGTTGTGCCGATACCGGGTTCGCTTTCGATAGTGAGTTCTCCCCCGAGGCGTTCGGCTTGTTCACGCATGGACGGCAACCCAAAACCACCTTCAGTTGCCGTGGGGGAGAGCGTTTCAGGTAGAATGGCTTTGCCGTTGTCCTGCACATCTAATGCGACTAGGTTGTCTAAATAAGTAAGGGTTAGTGAGACCTTTCCTGCTTTGGCATGTTTTTGTACGTTGTTTAAAGCTTCTCGCGCTGTTCGAAGAAGAGCGGTTTCAATATCTGGGTGCAGTCTTTGTTCGTAGCCTGTTACTGTGAAGAGAATTGGGGTGTTATTCGCGATTGACCAGTTTTGAGCAAGTGATTTGATCGCGTGAGAAAGTGGTTCACCGGTTTGTAGGTCTGGCCGTAAGGTTCTTGTCATCTGCCTAGCAGCTGCGAGGTTATCGCGCGCGATCTGCCGTGCTTGATCTAACAATGGTTGAACTTCACCTGGCGTCTTTTCCAATTTGGCTTCGGCCATTTCTAGATGTGTGACGATGCTAATGAACCCTTGGGTCAACACATCGTGAATTTCTTCAGATAGTCGTTGACGCTCTTGCATGATGCCGTTTTCGCGCGCTTGTTCGATAAATTTCAGGTTTTCGATGGATAAACCTATCTGTTCGCCGATTGTTTGGTAGTTTTGAATATCCGTGCGAGAAAAACCATTTTGGTTTTGGGATGTAACCAATAAAAATTCATCAGTGGTTAGATCGATGAGCAATTGAGACCGCCAAAGCTGGTTGGAAACCTTTGAAATACTAAAGTGCTCAAAAGGGGTTGGAAGTTGCCCGATCGACACAGGGACTTGTAGATTCTTATTGGAATGCCAAACCGAATTGATATCCAACTCTCCAAACTGATTCACCAGCGCGATTAGTAGAATGGATGGACTGGCTAAGTACTCCCCAATCGCCTTGATCGCCTCTTGTCGGGTCGCGCCTTTTATGGCTTGGCTTGATCGATATACAGCCTCACGATTTTTGAGAATCGCTCCACCCCATCCCCCGCCTAGCCAGCCAGCACAAATGGTTAGTAGGATCGCCACCCACTCATCAAGAGCGGTAGGGGACGAAAAAACCATATCCGAGATGAGAGAGGTGGTAGCCACAATTCCACCGATGACAATTCCGTGAAATTTTGGATCGCCACGCAACCGCAAACCTAACCACATAGTGCCGAAAAATGTGATGGCTACAGACGCTATAGAGCCAATGATGCGCCCAAAAAGATTGGTGAACGCGGATATTTCAGCTTGCCCGGGTATATTGCCGAGAGTAGCCTCACTAGCGGCGAAGATTGCTATGGAAAGAAAGACAGTTGCGCTAATGAGGATCAGGACTATGATCGAGACACCCATTATCCATAGCCATTGAATTGCTGGAAGGACAGATTTGCGGACCATGCTTAAAGTATACCGGGATAAAAAAAGACATTCATAGGAGTCTACTTTTCTAAAGATGAAAACCGATCAGATTCCAATATTGTGCCCAGCCAATAACCACTAGAGCCGCTAAGGCGCTCAGTGTGTATAAAATCCGTAAGTTGGTTTTCCACCATCTGTTCCGCCAAGCCATGCCTGCGATGATGGGCAGGGACAGAGAAAGGAAAACTGGCGGGTAAACATTATTAAGGGATTTGATAATCGCAGGGCTGATGCCCCAGACAAAATTTGGAAAACCGGCAATGCTGTCGATAGCATATAAAACTCCTATCGCGCCAAATACTGACATTGCCAACCATTGTGATATAACCCCACCCCATAGGAGAGCGGCTCGTTCAATTTTTGTTTGTGGAGTAATGGTTTGCTTACGAATGATACGAATCAACCATAAGATTGGGTTCAGGATGAAAAGAATAAATCCAAAAAGGAACAAAGTTAGTGCGGCCGCAGCGATGGCGACAGTCTGGAAAACTCTTGATTCGTACCATGCCAACTTAATGAAGGTACTATGATAGCCTTGTCCGGAAATCATCTGAATGACATTCCCGTTTTTATCAGCCACGAAGGCTATCAACCCTTTCCCATCGATCCGTTCAAAACGAAGCGGGGAAACCTCGATCCATTGAGTTGCGCCTTCAAAACCACCCATTACGCTGCTGTGATCACCCATTCCGGTTGATTGGATGGTGATCGTCCCGTCGTTGTTGGCTTGAATTTCCACCAATTGCGAAAAAAAGAACATGGATTTTGTGAAGGTCGAAATATCCGCTTGTAAAGGTCGGAATGTTCCTGTAAACATTGGAGCGCGTTTTTCGTAACCATCCATTCCAACCGGAGCGGTTTTCCCGCTGGGGTAGTAGTGCTCCAAATAATCCCTAATCATATTAAGGCGTAGATTACTATCACCGCTATTGTAACTAATGAAAATACCTGTATTCTGCTCTGGAAGGAGGATCATACGGGTGCGTGTTCCTACCCCATCCCCGTCTCGAAATAAGGCTCGATGTCCATTATTAAATTCTTCAAACAAACCATAAGTGATACCGGGCATGCCAGAGAGTGGACTGAATTGTTGTGTAAGCATACTTTGAACAGATTCTGAGTTCAAGATCTGATGGTTCTGATAAACTCCATTGTTGAGCAAAGCCAACATAAAACGGTTCATTTCAAAAGCAGTGGTACGCAGCCCACCTTGGGGGGAGTAATTTATGTAAAAAAACGGCTCAGGTTGGTAATTATCATTTTCAAACGTATACCCAGTTGCAAGGCTATCACGCATGGATGTAGATAAATGCTGGTCGAAGGTACTGTTTGTCATTCCCAGTGGTTCGAGGATCTTTTCATCCATATACTTTTCAAATGGTACTCCTGAAATTTCCTGAGTCAGATATCCGGCTAGGTTGGCTGCATAATCGCCATAGGTCAAAAATTTGCCAGCAGGGAGTATTTGGTTCGGTTTGTATGTCGCCAACAAGTCGCCAAGAGGTAATAGATCCCCGGGGTTTATTGTAGCGACACCGATCATGCGTGTTTCAAAGCCATCCGTATGGGTTAATAGGTTGGAAAAAGTCAGGGGAGAATCGAAATTGGTGTTAAGTTTGAAATCTTTGAAGAATGGACGTATATCTGATTGAAGGTCGATGACCCCATTCTCGCTCAATTGAAGAACCCCAACTGCGGTAAATAATTTTCCTAGAGAGGCGGTTGTGAGTAGGCTGTTTTCAGTGAAGGGAGTTTGTTTTTCGATATCAGCATAACCATATCCCTTGCTAAAGAAGATTTTGCCATCTTTAACAACGCTGATCACAACCCCGGGTATGTGATATGAACCCATTTGATCAGTAATATAGTTATCAAAAAACGACTCCATCTCAAGTGGATCTACGGGTCCATCTTGGAGGATCGTTCCCGCGGAAACGGTCTGGGTATTTATCAAGATAAGTGAAAAAAATAGAGTGAAGAATACTATTTTTAATAAATAGCGGATGTTCATATATACTCCTATAACATTTTGATGTTAAAAGGATATCAAGGAACACCGGTATTGAAATCAACCGATGGGTTGAAGAATACTTACCGAGTGGTTGATCGTAATTATCTATCCAGTTTCTACGGTAGAACAAGACAAACCCGTTTTGTATTTATTCCCCCATTTTCTTGATGGTATCGATTTTTAAAAATACTCTTCAAATCACCAATTGTTCATACCGCGTCAAACTCACTATGATAGTAAACGATTCCGCTGAACCTATCGAGGGCCCCGGGTGTTAACTCAAGTGCCATGAATATATCGTCTGGCACGGTTTGCTCCCAACTTATTCCGTATTTTGAGGATGGAACAAAGCCAAAGCGAGGATAATAGGTTGGATGGCCTAACACGATCACAAAGGGGTGTCCAGCTGTTTTTAGCATTTTCACCCCATACCGGATCAAGCGCGTTCTGATTCCCTTGTTTTGGTAAGCGGGAAGAACCGCGATCGGGCCGAGACCAATTCCAATATGCTCTGAGTGGTCTGCGGATACCACCCTTACTTGGCTGAAGAGAATATGACCAACGAACTTTCTTTCTATCTTCGCGACCAGCGATAGGGTAATTTTATTGTTGATCCGATTGGTATCTACCAAATCCGCTTCTTCTTTTTTTTGAAACGCAAGCCTGTTGACTTTCCAGACCGCGGTTTGGTCTTCTGTTTCTTCAGGAGTTATGATTGGGATGAGGGTAGTTTCCAAATATTTTTCTCTAATACACAAAAAGTAACCTTAATCCGATTGGTTTTGAGTAGAAAAGTGGGTAGAATCGAAGTGACTAAGGAAAAAGTATGACACGATTGATATTGGTAAGGCACGCGCTCACAGATTGGAATCAGGAAGAACGCTGCCATGGCGTAACAGATGTGCCTCTTGGGGCGTACGGCATGGAAATGGCTAAAGCCCTGGTAGAGCAAATGGACACGATCGACTTCGATGTGGTTTATTGTAGTAATTTACAACGAGCCGTAATGACGATGCAGGTGATCGTCAACAACCGCCCTGTTCCTGTTCACATTGATGCCCGCTTGCGCGAGCGCAACTTTGGAAAAATGGAGGGGAACACCCTTTCTCAAGGACTTGAGTTATGGCCGGACGAAGTGAAGATCTGGCTGGAGGATCATACCTATACCATTGAAGGCGGCGAGACATATGAGGAGTTCAGCGTTCGGGTAGAGGATTGTCTCAAAGAAATTCTGCGAGATAATGATGGCAAAACAATTTTGATCGTAGCCCATGGCGGTTCTTTACGATCGATCCTAAAGTTTCTTGGCGCAAAATTTGGCACCACTGATCTGGATGTATTTGTCACGCACGCCTGTTATAGCGATCTAGTCATCCAAGATGGTCAGCTGCTTATTCAAGAATTTAACACTTGCGGCCATTTGGCTGAGCTAAAATAAAGAGATGAAAAGAAAAATTTGGAACCTGTGGGTTACGTTGCATTGGTTAATGGCTGTATTGGTAATCACTACCTTTTTCATTGGGTTAGTCAGCCTCAATTCCATTTCGAGCCCTGAAAAAAAATGGATCCCCTTAGGATGGCACTTGGTGTTGGGGGGATTGATCCTGTTTTTGGTTTTGGCAAGGTTGGCGATGCGGGTATGGGTGTATAACAAACCCCTCTTTTGGAGCAAGGATAAAAATCAAACCCCGCGCCGACAATTTATCTTGGATAAAATGGACAAATTCGTCCACCCCTTGCTTTATTTCGGAACCATCCTGATGGCAGCGCTTGGGATTGCCATATCTCTTCCCGCCGGCCTGCCAGCGGTGATATTTTCTGGCTCAGAAGGCTCTATACCAACCGATTTTAGTGCATTTCCTGCACGCGCCTGGCATGGGGCGTTCTCGATTGTGCTAATGTTGTTGGTCTTCCAACATATCCTTGTGGCGGTATTTCACCAGTTCATTAAAAAAGATAACTTTATCAAGCGGATGTGGTTTAAAGGGACGAAGGAACAATGAAAATATTATTTGTAGCAGATGGCCGTTCGCCTACAGCTGTAAATTGGATGCGGTATTTTTGTGAGCGGGGCGATGAAGTGATTCTTGCCACCACCTTCCAATGCGACCCAGCCCTTAACTTAAGTAAAAAAATTGATCTCCCTGTTGCCTTTTCTTCTCTAAAAACAAATTCATCCATATCTAAAGGCAAGCTCTGGGGTGCTGGCACCCTAAAACTACGAACCCTTGTAAAGCAATGGCTTGGTCCCGCCTCTATCTCAAAAGCTGCTCGTCAATTGCGGCGGATCATTGAAGAGGAAAAACCTGATCTCGTCCACGCGATGCGTATTCCATTTGAGGGAATGGTCGCCGCCGATGCGTTTAGCTTGGTTCCGCTGGTAATTTCGGTGTGGGGAAACGATTTTACCTTGCATGCCAAATCAAATTCCGTGATGCGCCATTACACAGAGTGGGCAATGAAGGTGGCAACCGCCTTACACACCGATTGCCATCGCGATGTTCGATTGGCGAAACAATATGGTTTTTCTGAGGAGAAGCCCGTTTTGGTCATTCCCGGGTCCGGAGGCATCAAATCGGATATTTTCTACGTGGGGGATAACTCGCCGGCGCAACCGTTGATCATAAACCCGCGCGGGTTTAGGACCTATGTGGATAACGCTTCCTTTTTCAAATCGATTCCGCTGGTATTGCGTGAATACCCCCAAGCGAAATTTGTTTGCCCGGGTATGGCGGGTGAACCCCAAGTGCTGCATTGGATCGATGAGTTAGGAATTGGTGATGCGGTGGAATTACTGCCCGCATTGGATCAACCGCTTTTGGCTGAGCTTTTTCGTAACGCAAGCATTGTTGTTTCTCCCACTACGCACGATGGAACACCGAACAGCCTGATTGAGGCGATCGCTTGCGGGTGCTTCCCTGTTGCCGGAGATATTGAGTCGATTCGCGAGTGGATCAGCGATGGAGAAAATGGATACTTGGTGGACGCTACCCAACCAGCATATCTCGCTGAGAGGCTAGTTCAGGCGATCAGGAATGAACCTTTACGCGTGGCTGCCAAAAAAGTGAACCAAAATATGATCCATGATAGAGCGGAATACACCAATGGAATGGAAAAAGCACTGGCGTTTTACGAACAGGTTATGCGTAGTACCACGTAAAAATCTGATCGTAGATCGAAAGCAAGACCTTCTTAATTAAACTAAATCCAACGATCTTTTTCATTAAAGATCGTTTTGGTTTTTCGACCATCTTCGTGCTTGGTCCTTTTACATAGTCCGTAGTGTTCGATAAGTTCATGGCTAACGCGTCTGAGGTCATAAGGCGTAAATAGCCGGCTTCGTTCATGCGGGTATCAAGTTGTTTTACTTGCCCCATTGGCTTATCCATATCAAAAGGTAGAAAGTTCGCCAAAACAGTTCTGTAAGCTGTGAACTGCCAATGGGAAGCACCGGCAATGGCAGTGATCCCATGATGCGTGATCTTCCAATCGCAGGTATCCGCATAGATCTTACGGTTTTCTTCCTCATCCTGCCCTAGGGACCGATTAAATTCCCAGAATTTTTCCCACGGGATGAAACTTCCTTCTTCTACATCTGCTTGATCGTTTGCCCATTGGCGGGTACTGGTGTGTAGGTCGGGATTGGTGCGGAAAGGACGGGCGGTAACCATGCCGACTTTTGGGAAGCCTTCAAGCAACTGAACCGAGCGAGATAGCCAGCTTGGGTAAAACAAAACATCGCTATCGGTGTAACTGATGATCTCACCGGGGGCGCCGGCTAGCATCATGTTCCACGCTCCCCCTTTGCCTAGGTTCTTTTCGGATAAGATCAGATACTGGATCCTTCCAGCTTCTTTTTCAGCTACTAAAAAAGCGCGCACTTCTTCACAGGAGCCGTTATCAAACACCATGAGATCAAACGGCAGCCCTGCATCTTGTCGCATTGAAGTTAGGCTGAGTTTTAGTACATCTAGCGCTTCTTTGTAAAAACCACTAAGAAAGGGAATGTAATTCAGTAACGTGACCGTTATCTTTTCGGGTTTTACTACCTGGTTGACAAACTTGGCGGGGTTTTGACCTTTTCTCATGTGAGTTCCTTATTGATTCAAACCTAATTTTTTTTTTTTTTTTTAAAGGTAATTGGAAAGTTTTTCTGACCCCAAAAATAAAAAAGGGAACGACTCGATGGCCCGCCAGATCGATCTTCGGCTTAGGCGTTTGTTTTTGATCTGTCCATTCTCGAGTTGTTTGTTCGCGTCGAACAAAGTGAAGCGGGTGGTAACACGGCCGCCAGCTAAGGCGATGTTGGTAAGTGTTTCTGGATGATCGTAATGAGGTTTGGAGCCTGGCAGGTGCGAATAATCGTGGTTCTGGTGGATGATGGTGATATCTTTGGTGCAATCTATGGCGGGGAACCCGTTTTTGCGGGCAGAATAAATCATCCAATTATCCCATCCCGCTCGGCCAATTGTGAAGGCTGGCAGGTCTTTGTAGCAAGCTTCTGGGAAGAGGAAGTAATCTGAGCCAACCGCTTTATGGAGCGTCCCTTCTTGGGTGATGCGCTCTTTTTGTTCAGCTACCCAGGTGGGGGAGAAATCGATCAGGTCTGTGACAGAAAGATCCCAGCGCTGCCCCATGAGGACAAAACGCTCGGTTTTCTTTGCCACACCGGCGGCGATGTCGGTAAAGTCCGGGAAGAGGATGATATCAGCGTTCACAATGCAATAGAGGGGGGTGTTCGATGCTTCTCGAGCAAATCGAAACATCGAATCCATCAGCGGGGCGCCGCTGGGACTGCGCGGCAGTTCATTAATGTGGGTGAGGCCAAGTTCTTGCGCGACCTCCGCAATGCCGGGTTCATCGCCAAATAAAATGATCTTGGTGTTGGGCAGGCAAGTCCAAGAGTGGATCGCGTTTCGCTGGATCACGTTGATGTGCGGATCACTGAATGGTTTTGGCGCGGAGAAAAGCGTAAGAATATTGCTCATTTTTTGGCTCTCTGGTCCACTTCTTTCATCGATTTGTGCCGCACGTCGGCGTTGATGTCTTCTATTGCGGGGTGATCTTGCACAACCTGGAGCAGATCCAACCACGTGTAAGAGTCGATATTTTTGATCATCCCCATCAATTGTTGGGCGAATTGATGATCTTCCGGTGTATCCACCGTCCATCTTTTTTCGCCAAAATCAATTGGATTGTTCAGTATCGCAACTGAAAAAGCATTCTTTGATTTTCCTACTTGGTTGCCATTTGATTGGGTTCGCAACTCTACGTCTTCGTATAAAAACGGCATCACATGTTCGCGATGAAATTGTTCCTTGGCATTATTCCACGCTATTTTCAATGTATCCATTGTACAAACTTCGACGTCTAACCCAATGGGGTAGGTGCGATGAAAGGGTGGTGGAAGGCGGTTTGCGGAGAAATCGATCGGCTGGTCAACGGGTGAATCGGTGATCAACTGGATCACTTGGTCAATTACTTTGGGATCAATGAAGGGGCAATCGGCTGTAACGCGAACGATCAGGTCGGCGTTATAGCGTTCTGCGGCGGTTTCAAAGCGGTCCAACACGTCGTGCAAGGATCCGCGGTGGCAAGCGATGTTATTTTCAAGGCAATACCGCTCGATAGGGTCATCAGAGGGGTCGCTGCTGGTAGCCACAACGATCTTGCTAACAAGTCGCGAAAGCGCTACCCGATCCACCACTCGTTGAAGCATCGGTTTTCCGCCAAGATCTAACAATACCTTGCCTGGCAAGCGTGATGAGCTCATTCGACCTTGAATGATGGCAACGATGTTGAAGTATTTGGTCGGTGTCACTTATCTCTCTTTTCGGCAGAAAGGGTATCTTGATACGTTTGCAGCAACGCCTGAAAATTGATCTTCCAGTTCGCTTTTTCGAGAGCTAATTGGCGGGCTTTCTCACCCATTTCATGTAGAGATTCCCGTTCTTCGATCGCGTTGATGATCTTGTTCGCAAGCATGTCTACGTCATTATCGCGAAAACTCCATCCGTTCTTTTTTTCTTGCACCCAGGGTAAGTTTCCCAGGATGTCGCTTACCAATACAGGCAAACCACAGGCCAATGCTTCCATCAACGAAACGGAGGAGCCATCCACGTGGGAAGGGCTAATGTATAGGTCAGCTTTTCGATAATAGTTTGGTAGTACTTCCTGAGAAATTCTTCCCGGCAAGAGTACTTTATCCAGTACTTTTCCATTCGACAAAATGCCTATTATCTTTTCTTCCATCGAGCCGCTACCGAGCAATAGTAGACGAACATCACCACGGGTAGAAGCGACTTTGCAAAAAGCTTTGGCTAAAACATCTACCCCGTAAGTGGGTTCCCAGGAGCGGTTGCAGAATAGCGTGAACAGCTGGCTTTGCCCTACGGCGGTTTCACGTGGTTGTGGGCTAAAGTGCTCACAATCAACCCCCCAAGGGATGAGGGAGGCGCGGTTATTTTTGGCACCAAGCTGAAATGCGCGGTGCTGCGTTGCTTGGGCGTCGCTGGTGTAATAGGCAGCTTTTCCAAGCGCGAAAATTGTCGTCAATTTCCAGATCCATTTTCGTTCGATGATGTCCATCAAGTCAAAGCCCCAGCTCATCGCAAGCAAGGGTGTACAGCCAGTTATGCTAGCCACAAACGCACAATTTTGCAGGGGACCAGCGTGTATTAGGTCTGGTCTGATTCGATTGAGGATCGGTTTTAGGTTTTTTGCGGCTTTAAGTAGGTCAAAAAACGTTTGTTCTCGGCTAAGGCCAAGGCTTTCGGCGATGTGAATATTATTTAAGTTTCTGATCGGTGCCATATCGATCTTATCTTCGAGCAAGCGCACAAAATGGACCTCGTGTTGTGTGGCGGCAAGGGAAGATAAAAAGCGATGATCGTGGACCGAGTAGGTCTCTGAAAAATACAAAATGCGCATAGTTTTGGTTAGACTACCAGGTCGGTCCAACGCAAATCTTTACCAAAAGGTAGATCAACGGCGGCTCTGGTGCCGATCACAGCCTGGATCTGATCCGGCTTGATAGCGCCTGGTGTTGCTGGCCGCAAAACATCGATACTCTCGCGATTGAGAATTTCGCCGGCTTTGATTTCACGGGCTGCCCTGAGGCAGCGGCGTTGCACAACCTGGGTTTCTTGCTCGTTGGGGGTAATGAATTTGTCGGCGGAACCAAGAGCACGCTCCAGCAAGCGGGTTTCCTTTACCATGCTCATCCAGTCCGCTGGGTTCATGGCGAACTTATGGTCAGGACCTTCGCGGTCGTTGCTATCCGTAAAGTGCCGCTCGATAACGCGGGCGCCAAGGGTGACCGCTCCGAGGACAGTGGCGTTTCCATGGGTATGATCTGAAAGCCCCAGAACAACACCGGGGAACATAGCGGCGTAGGTTTTGAGAACATTTAGGTTGATGTGGTCGTAATTTTCGGGGCTGGCGGTGTAATTGGTATTGCACTGCATCAAAACCAATTGTTGGTTGATTGCCAAGATGCAATGGACCGCCTTTTGAACTTCGCCGATGTTAGAAGCGCCGGTGGCGATCAGTACCGGTTTCCCTTTGGATGCCATCAATTGCAAACTTTCGATCCAATCGATCTCACCAGAACCGATCTTATAGGCCGGTAGGTAGGCATCCACTTCTTCGATCGATTCAAAATCGTAAGGGGATGTGAAATAATCGATACCGACGCGGTCACACTCTTCTTTCAAGATCTTCGTCCAGTTGGTGGGGATAGAGGCCTCTGAATACACCTGGAAAACAGATTTCTTCCAGGTTGCCTGATGAGAGACAGCGCTGTTCATGTGGGTAAAGCCGTAATCTGACACGATCTTGGGTGCTTTAAAATTCTGAAACTTGGCAGCGTCAGCGCCAGCATCTTTTGCCAGCTGGATCAGCTCTTTCGCTCGGACCAGATTACCATCATGATTGGCGGCAATATCAGCAATGAAATAGGTTGGATGAGTTGGGCCGATCAGTGTGTTTCCAATTTTTATGTCCATGATCTACTCCGTTTTAGATTTACTTCTGTTGATAACTTTGTAATTTCTGTGGATAACCTAGCCTGTACTGGGTATAAAAGCGGTCTATTCCGTGGGTAACTCCAGGAATTTCCATGCCTAGATCTGTGGATAACTTGGTATTATCCAGCCTTAGGTTGTGGGATCGTGGTGTATGAAGTGTGGATAGCTCTACCTCTTTTGGGGATATCAGGTGGATATCATAACCAAAACGCTTCGCAATGCGCTGCCCAAACTCAAATTTGGACAGGGCTTCTGAGCCAGTTACGTGATACAAACCATGAAGTTCTTTTTCGAGCATCTTGTTAAAGATCTCGGCTAGGTCTTCGACATAGAGAGGGCAAAAAAATACATCTGGAAATCCAAAACAGGGTTGGTTTTCTGATAAAGCGTTGAAAAAGAACTCCGATAGTGATTTATTTCCTTGCATGCTCCAGCCAAAAAAATTTACCCTTGCCACAATGGCGTGGGAATCGGTACTGAGCACGTATTGTTCGCTTTCCAATTTGCTTTCGCTGTAAACGATTGCGGGGTTGGGGGAGTCGCTCTCTTTGAAATGCCGATCACTCGAATCGAAGAAAACGGCATCGGTAGATATGTGGATAAGTTGAATGCCCCGTTGGGCAGTCTGTTCCGCGATAAAGCCGGGAAGTTCGGCGTTGAGCCTAAACGCCTCGCGAGGATTCTTTTCACAGTCATCCAAATTGGCGTTGGCTGCCGCGTGGATCAGCACATCGGGTTTGAAGCGATCGATGACTTTTGCCAAAGACCCTTTTTCGAGCAGGTCTACCGATGTGGTCTCGAAGGGCAGCCGTTTAATCTGCTGCCTAACGGTTCCGAGAATGGAGTGTTGTTGGTGGGAGTTAAAGCAATAGTTGATCCCAAATAAGCCAGCAGCTCCGGTGACAAGAATTTTCGACATAAGGATTATTGCGCAATCGGTAAGGAAAGCTTATCCTTCAAGTTTTCCGGAAGAGAAATCCTCTTCAAAGGGGGCAATGTAGGATTTAATCCCTTCCACGTCCAACCACTCACTGTTGTTATCGCTGGTGTAAGAGAAACCTTCGGGAACGGTCGTGCCTTTGTCCTTCCAGGAGTAACCAAACCAAACCGCTTCCGCTGGTTGAACCACGTACATACCGTCCAACTCAATGGTATGACGAGCTTCATCCGAAGAGAGAAGATCTTCGTGTAATTTTTCGCCCGGGCGAATGCCAATAATATCGATCTTAGCGTTGGGTGCGATAGCTCTTGCCAGGTCAATCACCTTAGTGCTTGGAATTTTAGGCACGAATACTTCGCCGCCTTCCATTTGTTCGATGCAGCGCATCACAAAATGCACGCCCTGCTCTAAAGAGAGCCAGAAACGGGTCATACGGTCATCGGTGATGGTGATCTTGCCGCTTTGCCTTTGTTTGAGGAACAAGGGAACCACAGATCCGCGCGAGCCAACAACATTTCCATAACGCACACAAGAGTAACGCGTGGCGGTACCAGCTGCATAAGCATTGGATTGGATAACGAGCTTCTCGGCAACTAATTTTGTGCCGCCATACAAGTTTGCTGGGCTAACCGCTTTATCGGTGCTAAGCGCCAGCACTTTGCTCACGCCCGCGTCGAGGGCGGCTTCGAGAACGTTGGAGGTCCCCATAATATTGGTCTTTACGGCTTCCATGGGGTTGTATTCACAAGCCGGAACTTGTTTTAGGGCGGCGGCGTGTACTACGATATCCACGCCGTGCATGGCGCGGGTAAGGCGTTCGCGGTCGCGGATATCGCCAATGAAGTAGCGCAGGCTGGGGTGTTCGTAGCCGGCGACGCGCATTTCATGTTGTTTCAACTCATCGCGGCTAAACACGATGATCTTTTTGGGTTGTTTTTCAGCAAGCAAAAGCTTGATAAATTTCTTTCCAAAAGAACCTGTACCTCCGGTGATCAATACTACTTTATTAGTCCAATCCATAACTTCCTCCAAAATTTTCATCGCTCGATAAAAATGTTATTTACAAATAAAGATGCCAGTTCGTTTGCTGATCTGGATCGTTTTTTCGCTGTTGTATGTTGATTTTAGTACATCTCGCACAAAATCCAAACGTATCTCGTCTCGTCTCTCTTCAGGGATTGCCGAGCGGATGTAGTTGATCACCGGTTTCACTTGGTCTATCATCAGGCTATCGGGATATTCCACGATCTCAACCTTGTCAAAGTACTTTTGTAACTGGGTGCGGCCATTCTCGAGGGTAAAGAAATCATGGTCGATGAATGGATTGCCCGGGTCAGCCAACTGGAGATACTCGACCATTTCTTTCATGTGCCCATTACCGTTTGTGGAGGCAATAAAGGTGCCACCCCTTTTGAGGACTCGTCGGATCTCAGCGATCGCTTTTTCGCGGTTTGGGACGTGATACAGCATATGATTTGCCATCACCAGGTCGAAGGCGGCATCCTTGAAGGGGATCTGTTGCGCGTCGATCTGTTTATACTTAAAATTCCGGTTGGTTACTACTAAGCTGCGCCAAGCGTCCAAAAGCATGCCTTCCGAGATGTCGCTAAGCGTGATCACCCAATCCTGCGGTATACGCTCGCCGCAATTTACCCAAAAAGTGCCATGGCCGCACCCCAGCTCTAGTACATCGGCATTCGATGGGACTTCGCGCAACTGCCCAAGTATAAAGTTAAACCACCCCGTTTTGTTGGTACTGTACTTCAAGTGCAGCGAAATACGGGCATCCAGATTGCTGGCAGTTTTGTATTGATCGCTAACCAGCTTATCGGTGTTGATCGGGTCAGTCATGGACTGGTGCTCACTTTTTTAGGACGATCACCGGGTACTGGCCGTTCTTCCCAAAAAAACCTGGGAATACATCCTCTAACCAGAAAACCAGTTTTAGGAAGAGTTTGCCACCATGTTTAGGTTGGATGAACCAGCGCAGGTAACGGGTAGACATACTTCGCCAAGGTTTGATCTCAAGAGGAATATGGTTTCCAACCTCTTGCATCAACCACTGTGGAGTCATTTTGCGCACAAAGGTGCCTTCCGGATCAACTTCGTTGAGCCAGTCCTTCTTCTTTTTCTCGCTGCGGCCGGCTAGCTTGCGCAAGAGACCTATTAGTGGTTCGCCCATGCGGCTCAATAGAGGGTCGCTCCAGCCATTAACAATGGTGGCGGTATGCCCGGGGTTAAGCACGCGGTATAGTTCATCGTAGGCACGGGGGTGTTCTTCAATGGCGAGGTGATGGATGGCATGCATTGAAACGACGCCGTCAAAACTACCGCTCTTAAACGGCAGGTTAGCCAAGTCGCCAACCACAAATAGACCGTGATCGCCAATACGAGTGCGAGCTTCCTTCAATGCTTGGATAGAAATATCGAGGCAGACCCTTTTTTGGTACCCTTTAGAATAGGTAATGTAATCATCATATTGAACTGGGCCAGAGCCGGCATCTAGAAGAAATTGTCCATTTTTCGACAAGTACTTGCTGATGCGTAAGCGCGTTTTTTGGATGTATTCGGCGGAGACGGGACGCAGGTCTTCGTAGCGGGCATTTTGGAAATTTCCATCTTTTTCCTGTTGCCATCCAATGGAATCATAAAATTCTTTTACTTTTTGTTTTGTATCAGACATATTTTTTTACCAATCGATCGATTCGCCAGCTAAGGATTTGAAGGTCTTGCCAAACTCGGATTGTCCTTCAGGGGTTAGTACTCGTTGAACCGGCCATTCTTTCAGGTCTTCCCAAAATTTCATCAAACGCCAAGGGAAGGGCCGCGGGTATTCAAAGAAGAAGCGGTAAGCGTAATTCCAAGCGGTTTCCACTTGGGCCTCACTGAGCGCGTTGTTTGCCGCATTGGTAAGAATTTTTGTACTCAGTTCAAAATAGTCTTCATACGAAGACGGGTCGTGGGTGAACCCTTTACCACGGTAATGGGTTTGTCCCGCAACGATCACCGGGACGCCACGCATTGCCATCTCTAACCCTACCGTGGTGGTGTACACCAGGCCAAGGTTGGCAATTTCCATCAAGTCGTAGGTATTTACTTTTTCTAACGGCCCAATGATCTTGATGTTTTCTGGGATCTCGCCGAGGGTAGCCTTGATTACGTCCATACTGGATGGACCTTTCATCAATCGTTCACCTGGGTGAATGCGGATGATTAGCTGGGCGTTTGGATGGTCTTTGTAATAAGTAACCGTTTTCTCGATCCATTCCGCCATTGATTGGGTGAAAAGGTTGCGGCCAAGGGTGAGGCTATCGCCAAGAACATTGGTAGCTAGCAAAACGATTGGGCGATCGTCCAGCCCAAGATTTTTTCGCTGGCTCGATCCGCCCACTGAGGCTACATCCTGCCAAAAGCGGGTGCCCTTGCCATATTTCTTGGCGGTCGAACGGGCGTTCTCGAATTCCGTGATCTGATCTACTTGAGATGGGGTGAGTTTTTGATCTTTGGTAACTGACCATAGTTCATTCGTGTTCTGATTCATCACAACATCAGAGTGAGAGAGCCAGATCTGCTCGCGTTGATCATTAAATTCGTAGGTTACGGTCTTCTTCTTTAAATAGGTGGAAACCTGAAAGAAAACACCCAACTCGGTTACCAAACCATTGGGTATTACCACCAGGTCTGGGGATCTTCGCTCGAACAAGGCAAAAGCAGCTTTGGCCGCGGCGGTATTTCGCTGGATGCGTAGTTGGTAAAGGGCTGATCTTTTGTTGAAATCTTCTACCTGAAGGGTGTACATCGTATCGTACGCTGAGGCAAGAGCGATGTTCTTTTCGAAGCCATTTGGAAGAGAAGCGTTTGGTTTTAGCCCAAGTAAAGGTATGGTTTCAAAAATATTGGAGAATTTTGCCAATACCCTATGCGCATAGGAGTTTTGTCGTTTCAAATCAAAATCATTGATGGGTTTATCCCAACTGCTGTAAGGCAGATAGGCAACCGTGACTTTATATCCCATCTTGTTGAGAACAGCGGCGATGACGGCGGCTTGTTCGATCCAGTAATGCAGGGTGGCAAAAATGAGAATATGCCGGCCGGTATTCACCCCTACAGGGATCTCACGAATGGAGGGCAATTCTCGCTCGATGAAACTCTCGAGTTGAACAAGTTTGAACCGGGTGCGCGGTGGTTGCTTTTGCACTAGGTCGTAGAGGTCGGTAAGGTAGGGAACTTTCCCTAACAGGTCTTTGATCTGCATAGAACTAAACTAACTACCCTTTTTGTCTAACTTCTCAATGGTCCAATTCAAGCGAGGACGTAATGGGCCATTTCGTTGTTCAGCCCATTGCATACCAGGGGCAGCGGATGGATCTACCGAGAAACTAAGAGCGTTCTCATCCATGAAGTATCGTTTAATTCCAAATGTACTAGCGTTCACGCCGATAATGAAACGGCCTTCGTTCAGCAGGTCGCCCGGAATAGTGCAGCGGCTTACATAGGTGCCAGGCGCGCGTACAGAGTGTTTCTCGTACATAGCGGCGTCATCTACATCAAACGAGGTGAATACATACTCGCCACGAACGGTGCTGAGGTAAACCCCAATGCGCAAACCCGTAACCGGCGCAGCGAGGTTGTAGGTCATTTCAATATTTACATCCTCCACCGATCGGATGGCATCGACCACTTTGCCCTTTGTATCCAGCAGTTTTAGCGAGATGGGGGTAAAGGGAGCGGCGGCGTTGGTTAGATCAGAGGGGTCCCATGAGCGTTCGCCAGCTTGGGATTGACCGGAAGCAAGGTAGAAATCAACAGCATCGTTGGTGTTTGCACGCATAACCATGCGGCCCTTTTGCATAACGATCGCTTCCTGAGTGAGGCGAAGGATGGCGCTCATGTTGTGGCTAACAAACAGAACTGTTCGTCCTTGCGCGGCTACATCATTCATCTTGCCCAAACATTTTCGTTGGAACTCAGCATCACCAACCGCTAATACCTCATCGACAACCAAGATCTCGGGTTCCAAATGGGCAGCGACCGCGAAAGCCAGCCGCAAGTACATTCCGGAGGAGTAGCGTTTTACGGGTGTATCAATAAATTGCTCTACCTCTGAGAAATCGACGATCTCATCAAACTTACTCTCGATCTCCGAGCGTTTCATCCCGAGGATAGCGCCGTTTAGGTAAATATTTTCCCGGCCGGTTAACTCCGGGTGAAACCCGGTGCCAACTTCCAATAAAGAGCCTACGCGGCCCCGAACGGTCACCGAGCCGGTGGTTGGCTCAGTAACCCGTGAAAGAACCTTAAGCAATGTGGATTTACCTGCTCCGTTTCGACCGATAATACCAAGAACATGTCCTTCTTCGAGGTCGAAGCTGACATCTTTTAGCGCCCAAATGTAGTTTTCTTCAACAGATTTGCGCCTAAATAGTTTGTTAGGAAGCGCAACGATCTGATCCCGGAGCATTTCATACTTGAACTTGCCCGGCGCTGCGCCGATCTTGTATTTTTTACTAATATCTTCAACTTTGATCGCTATAGCCATATTAAATCGTATCCGCGAAAGTTCTCTCCATATTGCGGAAGTAAACCAAACCGCTAAGGAGGATAATGATCGATATGAAGCTTGAAATGGCAACCAGCATATCAGGTGGGTTGCCAGAGCCAAGTAACGCCCAACGGAAGCCATTTACCACACCCGCCATCGGATTGAGGGCATAGATCACTTGCCATTTATCGGAGATGACGTTTGAAGAGTAGGCCACAGGGGTGATGAACAGCCAAAATTGTGAAATAAAGGGTAGCGCGTAACCCACATCGCGATACTTTACATTTATCGCCGATAACCACAAAGCCACACCGAGAGCGGTAACGATCGATGAAAGAACAAACAACGGTACCGCCCATAAGGCGGTGATCGAAGGAGTGATCTTGTAATACACCATCATACCCAGCAAAATGACCAGAGCAATCGCAAAATCAACCAAACCACCCAGCACGGAAGCCATTGGAAGTACCAAACGCGGGAAGTAAGTTTTTGTGATCATATTGTGGTTGGACGTAAGCGAACGGCTCGCCGAGTTGAGTGCTGTTGAGAACAACCCCCACGGTAAAAGCGCGGTAAAGGAAAAGATCGGATAAGGAATACCATCCGATGATACTTTAGCGACATTATTGAAGAGGAAGTTAAAAACCAGCATGGTCATCACGGGTTGTATGATGGCCCATAAGGCGCCAAGTAAGGTTTGTTTGTATCGCACCTTTATATCGCGCCAGATCATAAAAACGACCAACTCGCGAAAATGCCACAAGTCCTTTAGGTTCAACGCCGCAAACCCGCTTGTGGGGCGGATATATACAGTTGTAGGTTCGTGTTTTGAGATATCAGTCATAGTCTCTATAGGATGTTCTTTCGGTTCGCTTTGTACCACTCAATTGTATTGACCAAGCCCGTCTTGAAATTCATTTTTGCCTGCCAACCAAACTTTTCTTTCGCTCGATTCACATCCAAACCTCGGCGAGGTTGCCCGTTTGGTTTGCTGGTGTCCCATTTCAATTCGCCCTTGAATCCGGTCATTTCAATGATCATCTCAGTTAGGTCTTTGATCGAGATCTCATAACCAGAACCAAGGTTTACCGGGTCAGACTCATTGTAATTTTCGGTGGCGCTCACAATGCCATCGGCAGCGTCTTCTACATATAAGAATTCGCGGGTAGGTGAGCCATCGCCCCATGCTACGATCTCTTTATCACCGCGTTCTTGCGCTTCGATCACTTTACGAATAAGAGCCGGGATGACGTGGGAGGATTTTGGATTGAAGTTATCACGCGGGCCATATAAATTGACCGGCAGCAAAAAGATCGAATTGAAACCGTACTGGTCACGATAGGCTTGCGATTGCACTAACATCATTTTCTTTGCCAAGCCGTAAGGAGCATTGGTTTCTTCTGGGTAACCGATCCACAAGTCATCTTCCTTGAATGGGACAGGTGTGAATTTTGGGTAAGCGCAAACAGTACCAATCGCGGTAAATTTGCCCACATTATTTTTCCATGCTTGGTGCATTAATTCCACGCCCATCATCAAGTTGTCGTAAAAGAATTCGGCGGGGTGTTCACGGTTCGCGCCGATTCCGCCTACATTGGCGGCCAAGTGAATGATCACTAAGTTCTTGGGGTCTATTCCCTGAAGTGTATCCATGAACAAGCGCTGAATATCACTCTTCTCGATCAGATTGTAGTCTTCAATGCGAGGGATAAAAATATCCTCAGCGCCACGTTCTTTTAGTTTTTGTATAACGAATGATCCTAAAAATCCAGCTCCGCCGGTAACGATCACGCGTTTATTTTTCCAAAAAGTTATTTCCATTTCGTCTCCTCAGGGGTTAAGGTTGAGATGTTGTTGAGTAATTTTAACTTACGATAAACTGGGAATTGCGATAGCGAATATGGTTCGGTTCGCGGATGAGTCCAAGGCGAAGCGTATTGACTACTTCTTTAATGCCTTCATCAACGGATACCTTGGCTTTAAAACCAAGCTCGTGTGTAATCTTTTCAAACGATACTGAGATGTCGCGCATATCTCCACCAAAGGTGAGGTCTTTATATTCAACGAAGGTATCAGGCAATCGCTTGATCACCATTTGTACGATCTGATCTTTTGTAAAAGTACCGTCTTCAGTACCTAAGTTATAAAGATGTTGATCGTTCTTTTCATCCAAACTGGTCAATGCTAATAAAAGCCCGTCGATCACATCTCGCACATGAACGAAGGAGCGGGTGTATCCGCGTTGGTAGATCAATAATTCACGTTTGGTAAACGCGTCGAGCACAAACTGGTTGATGATCAGATCGAAACGGGTACGAGGTGAGATGCCGTACAACGTTGCCAGCCGGAAAACAATGGCTTTGGCTGGTAATAATATTTCTTCCGCTTTGATCTTTGTTTCGGCGTATAAACTTTGCGGGTTTAGCGGTGAATCCTCTTTAACAGAAACACCGTTCAGCGACATACCGTAAACACTATAAGTGGATGAGAAAATAAATTTCTCAATTCCCATTGTCTTTGATTGTTCTAGGATGTTTTTGGTCGCGTCAACAT
Organism: uncultured Anaerolinea sp.; assembly: GCA_964607645.1. GTDB lineage: Bacteria > Chloroflexota > Anaerolineae > Anaerolineales > Villigracilaceae > UBA5195. The sequence goes on along the minus strand of CAZSLN010000006.1, from coordinate 41,839 downwards.
TATAAAAATTGGCAGCCTGATTGCCGATAGCCTGGCAAGCGGGGAAGCCAACAATTCCCGCCAAATGGAAGAGAGCGAATGGTTTTGGCCACTCTCTGCGCAGGGCATTCTTGAGGCAACGGGAATCGGTTACATCCGATTTCGAAAAATGAAAATCTGGGTTGGATAAAAAGGTGAGCAGAGATTCACCACCAAATAACAGAGTATCAATCACTGTTACTCGATACCCTAAATGAAGTAATTGGGCAGTAAGTAAACTGCCAATATAACCGGCACCACCGGTAACGACGATGTGCTGTTTATCCGTTGTCATTTTTTACGGCGGCGATAAGGTTCACGCTCATTCCTTTCACTTCAAGTGTAGGGTGATTTGGATTGTTGGTGATAGGCATATTCTGTTCGAGGCAGGTGAGTTTGCAAATATCGGCAACGTCGCCATCGCCCTGTATCTGAACACCGGCGCAGCCTTCCTCTTTCAACTGTTGTACGCATTCCTTTACTTTTTTGCGGACACGTCGATAAAGGAGAAATTGCTGGTCTACGTAGTCTACGGTGAGTCTGGCGCGTTGAGCGAGGCCTTCGGGGGTGATGATGTAGCGAAGCTTCTTTCGTTCGGCACGCATAACCTTCACGTACCCCTTCGAGATCAAGCGTTTGATATGCCAATTGACCGTGCCGACAGCAACCCCTAACTGTGTGGCTAGATCCGCCTGGGTCGCGTCGGGTTGATGTTCGATATTCGTAAGGAGAGTAAGATCTCGTGATTCGTCAAAGTTGGAATTCATTGGTTTACCTGTCTAAACCATAAATTATAACATCAATATTCAGTTGTTGAATTTTGCGAGGGCGGAATGTAACGACCATGGTAAGGATATTTTTAAAAAAATGGAAATTAATTGAGATCGAGGTTTTGTTGTTTACGAATATTGTTGACAATGTAGTTCAGGTATTATTTGAAGAGTGTGTTCAAAAGAAACAAAAGTTTTTAGGGTTCCATTTTCCCATTATAAAAAATACAAGTTGTAAGGAAGAGAATAAGAGAAACGACATGGGTGGATTGCCAGAGTTTGGAGCATTGAAAAGATAAGAGAAATAGCTAGAATAAAAATGAACCATTAGCATCAAAAAAGGGATATCGAAGTTGTTGTCGGAATTATTATGTCCTAATCGACACCGATATTGAAGAACAAAATTGTGTTAAAAAAAAGGTGTTATGTTTCCTATTTTTTGTTTCAGTAATTATTAATAACGGAGGCGAAACTATGCAAAAATGGGAGTATTGCGTTATCACAGGTATAGATATTAGGTCTGGAGCAATGCGCGGTTATTACCCTAGATTATATTATTTAGGCTTAAATCGGTTATTAAATAATGAAAAAGAGGTAGATCTTAGTCATCGTGGGGCATCTCAAAGACCAAAAGGATGGGAAAATTATTCGGAAGCTGAATACATCGCTATCATTATAGCAAAACTAGGGTCTGATGGTTGGGAGATGGTAGGGACCGGTAACGGAAATTCGGATGTAGGAGTAGGAGCTCATGTTATTTACTTTAAGCGCTTATTAGAATAGGAATATTTCTCGAGATTTTAAAAATGGTAATACAAAAAAATTCAGAGTATTTTTTTCCCTAGAAAGGAAAATTTAATGGGGTCTTGCTTGATTAAATAACTGATAAATCAGCGAAAAGAATTGTCGCTGATTTAAATGCGGCATTACGGGTTGATTACCTAGGCGCGATTACCTGCCACGGCCAATAAAAAGTTGTTTTAAGAAGTTTGTTTTCTTTGCGTCATTCTTCTCATCCGAAATTCGCTCAAACCAATTTCCAGTTTTTCGGGCATTCATTAAGGTGCTTTTGTTGGTGATGCTTTTCTTCACGGTCTTTTTAATCTCTTCAACATTGTGATCTGCAATCGAATCTCTAAATTGACGCAATTTTTCGATCGTATCATCCAAAATTGCCAACATTGGCTTGTCTGCATCTAAGAGCAGGTCGGTTAGGTCAGTGGGCGATTCGTGACCAAACGGGGATGCCACACTTAGGTAAGGTTGGTTGGTATAAAGCCTGGCTTCATTCCATCCCGGAACATCAATGGTGGAGTGCAGTAGGATGTAAGATAACACCTGGGGTAGCAAATGGGAGGTTCGTTCGATACCATCCGCTTCCAAAATATCCAAATACTGGACCTTTGCGCCTAGCAATTCAACCAAGTCAGACGCGTATTTTAAGGCTTGCTCGCTGGTACCAGTTGGAGATGAAATGCCGATGCTTGTGTTGTTGAACAGATCTGTCTTTTCTATGATCTCGTTCGGGTCGAGATGACGTGTGTATTCTGGATTAAAGGATACCGTTAGCCCAATGAACTGATTGGTTGATGGAAATACCTCTCGAAACCACTTGGCTGTGATCTCTTTGTTGGGCGCGGCGCAAATTACCACCGCGTTTGGTTTTAGGTCCTGATGGATCTGGGAGAATAATTCCTTGACGGCGCTGTAAGGGGTACTGATCACGATGATCTCAGCATCTTTGATCGCGTTGATCAGGTTGATGGGAGATTTATTGATGGCACCAATGGTTTTTGCCCGCGATTGTTTCTCAAAATCCTTGTCGAAGCCAACCAAAGTGATCTTGTCAGAATATTTTGATAGAGCGAATCCGAGGGCAGTGCCGACCTGCCCTAAACCGATCAATGATATTTGCATAGGATTGTTCCTTTGAAAATCGAAGTTGTTAAGTTTTTTTGATTATAACGGAGTACTGCCTTGGTTGTTAATGACAGAGAACCGGGGACGCCGACCCCGGTTCTCAATTTCAAAGGAGGAGAAGAGAAACTTCGAATATAAAGATACTATACCATCGCAAGCCTGAGGTTACTTGACGCTAAACCTACGATTAACCTACGTTTGTGAAGAAAAATTCAAGATTCCAAATCGTGTTGTGTGCTAAACTACTTATGGAGCATCTATGAATAAAAAAATCCTTTCAATTGGAAGTGCTGATATTACTCCATTTGGAGAAATATGGGTTGCCGTCTCTGAAGATGGCCTATTCGCCCTAGATTTTCCCTCTACTAAGGTTCATTTTACCCAAAGCTTATGCCAAAAATATTCGGTAGAGTTGAAAGAGGAACAAAAGAAAGCGCAGCCGATTCTTGACCAGATCAGCGAGTATGCTCTTGGAGTACGGAGACAATTTGATATCGCTATAGACTGGGATGCTATGGGTGCGTTTCAAAAAAAGGCACTTCGGGCAACCTTAGCCATTCCAATTGGCCAAGTTGTTACTTATAAAGAAATAGCGGCCGCAATTGGCAGCCCAAATGGCGCTAGAGCGGTTGGCAGGGCTGAGGCAACCAACCCCATCCCATTGGTCATTCCTTGCCACAGGGTTTTAGGAAGCGATCATCAATTACATGGGTATGGAGCTGGAAAAGGCCTGGAGACCAAAAGATGGTTGTTAGATCTCGAAGGCGTAAAATAAGGTAATTATTGTTAGAAAGAAGAATATGGATAATTTTAAAACTGGTTTCGTGGCGATCATTGGCCACCCGAATGTTGGCAAATCCACCATTGTGAATGTATTTTTAGGCCAAAAAGTGGCGTCAGTTACCCACAAAGCTCAAACAACTCGTAAGAGGCAGTTAGGGATCCTGACCACCGAGGAGTACCAGATCGTCTTCCTAGATACCCCAGGTATTCACACCCCGCACCATAAGCTTGGTGAGTTTTTGAATCAGGAGGCCGAAAGAGCCATGAAGGATGTAGACCTGATCTTGTGGGTAGTGGATGCCGAAGTAGGCCCTACCAGCGAGGATTCTACCGTGGCGCTAATGTTGGGTAGCTTAAAAAAATGCCCCCCCGTTTACTTGGTGCTCAATAAAATGGATAAGGTCGCGGAAGAGAAGATTGAGGAACGTGTTAATTTGTTTACCCCACTTTTCCCGAGCGCTACTCTCTTTCAGATCAGTGCGCTCAACAAGACAGGTATGGAAGAACTTCTCGCCGCTACGGTTAGCAGAATCCCGTTCGGCCAAGCGGAGTACGACGCGGATGTGATCACCGATTTTTATGAACGCGACATCGCGGCAGAATTGATTCGAGAGGCCTGTTTGATCCATTTGCGGTCAGAAGTTCCTCATGGCGTCAATATCCGCATTGATGAATTTACCGAGCGGGGTGAGATCGGCGCTCTTATTCATGCCACCATCTTTGTTGAAAGAGAATCGCAGAAAGGCATTATCATCGGCGATGGCGGCACGATGCTTAAACGCATTGGCATCACCGCTCGTAAAGAAATAGAATCTATGAGTAATCGCAAGGTGTTCTTGGAATTACGAGTGAAATTGGAAAAAGATTGGCGAGATGATGAGATGCTGCTCACTCGCTTTGGCTATAAGATTGAACATAAGAAAAAACCGGCCAGAAAGTGATCCTGACCGGATGAACTGGGTTTTTATTGCTTGGTGAAGGATTGAAAACCTTCACCAAGGGCTTCGTGCGCAGCCCCGATCACCATAAAGGCGGAGGCATCGGCTTCTTGTACCAAACTCTTGAGTATTTGAACTTCAGAGCGGGTAACTACAGTATATAACACTGGTTTGTCGTTTCCTGTGAACGCGCCGGTACCAGATAGAACAGTAACCCCTCGCTCCATTTGCTGCATGATTAGATCCGCTACCTTTTTTGGTTCGCTAGTGATGATCATCGCGGTACGAACAGTTCCAGAACCCTCTAAAGTAGTATCTACCACCAAGCCACTTACATAAAGCGTGATGATCGCGTAAAGAGCTTTATCCCACCCAAAAATAAAACCAGCCCCTAAAATAACAACGGTATCCGTCATTAGGTAGCTCTGAGTAATGGGTATGCCTTTGTTGTGATTTAAGATCCGGGCAAGCACATCACTGCCCCCGCTTGTTCCCTGCCCCTTGTATACCAAGCCGTACCCAATACCCGCGATGACCGCGCCGTACAGGGTGTTGAGCACCATATCATTGGTGAGTCCCTCCTTGGGGAAGAAGGGGAGATAGATCAAAAAGTCGGTAAAAAAGGAAAGTGTGATGATCGAAATAGCGGTTCTGACCGCAAAACGTTTTCCTCCAAGGTATTTCCACCCTAAAAGGAAGAGCGGTACATTACCTATAAAGGTCATTAAACCGATCTGCCAGCCGGTATAGTAGTTGATCAGCTGCGCGATACCACTGACGCCCCCCGATGCTAATTGTGCGGGGATGAAAAAGATACGAAGCGCCACAGCTTGAGCTAGTGAACCAAGGATGACAAAAAAGATCTCCTTCACGGTGGTAAAAGATATATTGGTCTTGAACATCAACTCTCCAGCAAGGTTGTTCCAGCTAGCTGTTCAAGAACGCCGATGACCGCGGAATTGTCTAGGTCAGCCATTCCCATTTGCAGCATAGCGTTGAACAACTGAGCATTTTCTGCGGTTGCGGGTAAGGGGATGCCATACTCACGAGCGGTTTCCAGAACAATATTTAGGTCTTTAGCTTGCATATAGGCTTTAAATCCTGGAGTTCTGTTCCCCGCGAACAGTCTTGGCGGTTTCACATCCAAACTCCAACATTGGGCGGCTCCACCCTTGATAGCATCGACCACTTTTTGGGCATCTACCCCTGATTTCTTTGAGAAGATCAATAACTCCGCCATGGCAACCATTTGGGCCGCCACCATGATCTGATTGGCTGCTTTGGCTACCTGGCCAGCCCCAGCTCCGCCGACCAATGTCACCGATTTTCCGATGGCATTGAAAACTGGCAGCGCAATTTGCAGTGCCGTATCATCACCACCTACCATAATGGTGAGTGTGCCATTTTTCGCGCCGATATCTCCGCCGCTTACCGGAGCATCCAAAGCCGATACACCTACCTGAGCCAATTTTTGATAGATCATTCGGGCGCTAGCGGGTTTGATGGTTGAATTATCAATCGCGATGAGGCCTGAATGAGCGCCTTCAATCACGCCATCTTTTCCGAGCAATACCTGTTCTACATCGGGAGAATCTGGCAAATTTGTGAAAACAATATCTACTTGGTTGGCTACTTCCTTTGGAGAGAAGGCCTCGATAGCGCCTTCACTTACCAGTTCCGCTACCGCCGCACGGCTGCGGTTATGTACCATTACCGGGAACCCGGCTTTCAAAATATTTCGCGCCATAGATTTGCCCATCAAACCCAGACCAATATATCCAATTTTCAACATAAAAACTCTCCTTGAATGAAATCTGCTGTGATTATAATCTCACCCAAGGGACTTATCACTTACTTAATCTGGTAGGTTACAGAAACATCAGCGGTGATAAACATTTTGCCGGAATAGAATTGGGCTCCATTTCGACTCATTCCTTCAGCTCCTTTGTAACTTGAGAAATTGGATGGGGTGTTCGTGTAAACAATTTTTGTAATCGGACCTAACACTACTCCCGAAGCCGCGGCAAGTTCTTCCGCGTTCATCTTGGCTTTTGATAAAGCTTCTAGGCGGGCTTGGACCAGAGCTTCACTCTTGTCGGATAGATCGAATTGAATGCTGTTGATCATATAACTACCCGCCGCGGTAACTTTATCCATTACGGTTCCAACGTTCTCCACATTTCGAACTGTAACAACAACGGTATTATTCACGGTTGTTGATGGGTTAAAAGGGATTCCAGCGGTATCGTATTGAGAATTTTGCCATATGGAGAAATCCATTGTTCTGATATCGGATTGGTCTACTCCAACACTTTTTATGGCATCAATTACATTATGGGTAGCGGTATTATTATCAAAAACCGCTTCAGCCGCGCCGGGTCTTTCAACGTGAACCGAAATGGAGATGTAGCAAATATCTGGAACAACAGTCACACTTCCAACGCCGTTTACAGATATGCTCTCTTTTTGATTGCCCGGTCCTAAACCTATTGCGATGGATGGATTGCTTCCACACGAGGAAAAAAGGTAAGTTCCTACAAGAAGAAGGAAAAGAAACCAAGTTTTGGTTTTTAAGTTCAAAGTGAGTTTCCTTATCATTTTATTACTATCATTTTTAGCGCCAAAATTTATGAGTAAAAAAGTCTACCAGGGTACTATTCTTAGAGTAGCCCAGATCGAGGATTAAAAAAATCCTGCCCTGATGAGTTTCAGGGCAGGAAGTAGTTTATTTACTTTATTAGGTAGGTTACGCTTACGGTCGCGCTGATCTCCATTTGGCCGGTAGTGATCGGCACTGAGGAAGAGGCCATATCGCCGCCGCCACCGCCGCCCATTCCATAACCCATGTAGCCATATACTTGGCCGTTATCCATATACTCAATACGAGTAATCTCGCCAAGGCTTACACCAGCTGCGCTCGCCAATTCTGAGGCTTGTTCGTAGGCGGCTTTTACAGCGGATTTACGAGCCTCGGTGAGGGAGACGGATTTATCGGCGACATCAAATTGGATACTATTGACGTTGTTCGCTCCAGCTTGTACCGCGGCATCGAGCAGATCGCCCAGTTGTTCGAGATTGCGAACCGTGAGGTAAACGGTGTTATCTACAACATAGGATGTGCCTGAAGGTAGACCATCGGGACCGTATTGGGTGTTTGCCCAAATACTGAAATTGGAAGTTTGGATATCTTCTGCAGCAACACCATTTGCTTTGATTGCGTCGATCAAATTGTTGGTGGAGTTGTTATTTTCAGAAACAGCCTCGGAAGCGGTGGGGCGTTCAGTGTGTACGCCAATATAGATGTAAGCGATATCGGGCTTGATTTTGACCTTGCCTACACCACTAACCAAAATGGTGTGTTCCCCGGTTTGATCGCCGAGGGCTAGTTGAGGCGCAGAAAGACTGCCGCAGGAACTAAGTGCTAAGGCGCTGATGGTAAAAAGCATAAATAGTTTAGTGATCGTTTTCATTTTTTTCTCCTATTAGAAAATTTCTTACATACAAGACGTTTTCATTATACAAAAAGTTCCATTGTCTTGTTTAAATAATTATAAGACCGTAAAATTAGATACATATGTTCTAAGTTATTTTGGTTCCATGATTTGTTTGTACTTACGTAAGAACGAGTGGAATTGGTATAAGAAAGAACACAACTTTTTTAGAATGCTCTCCGTGTTCGGTTTTTCAAGTGGGATAAAATTAACTACTTCTTTCGTTTTGAAAGATCGATTGGTGAAGGAAAGAAAGGAAAATTGAATGAATGAAATGATCGATATTCAGCACGAACCAGCTGCGATAAAAACAGTGAACTGGGCTCGGGTGGCATGGTTTCTGGGACTTACATTTGGACTAACTTGGCTATTAGATCTGGTTCTATATTTGAATGGCGGACTCACCAACGCCGGCGTTGGCCTGGTGCTGCAGTTTCAAATGCTCTTGCCAGCTTTCTCTGCCATGCTTCTCGGGGTCTTTTTTTTCAAAGACGGCCCCATTTATTATCAAACCAACCACGGACCCACTCGCTGGTTCATTTATTACTTCTTCCTTCTTACCTTCCTTTACTTTGCGGGTGCGATCGCAGGACTGATCCGGTCTGACCTTGGGCCGATCCTTTCATCGATATTACTGATTCCTAACGTTTTTGGGCTGATCCTTCTGGTGGTTCTGCGCTGGAGAGGTGGAAAGAACGCCTTCGTTGACGCTGGTATGGCTGGAGGCAAATTCAGCGTTTGGATCTTGTTTGGTATTGCACTGGTGGCTTTTTACGCGATGCAGTCCTGGTTCAACATCATTTTCAACCTTGGCACTGTGGTCAATTTGCTTTCCGCTTTTCCTCAAATGGCAAGCGCTAACTTGCCGCCGGTTGTACTGCTGCTCTCCATCGCGCTCAATGCCGTGGTGATCGGTCCATTTCTTGGCCTGATCATTACTTTTGGTGAGGAATATGGTTGGCGGGGGTTTCTACAAAGCGAGTTGGTTCACCTTGGGCGAATTCGCGGGGTGTTTATTCTGGGGATTATTTGGGGTATATGGCATTTGCCGATCATTTGGATGGGCTACAACTATCCAGGACAACCTTTGCTTGGTTCCTTATTCATGGTGGGATATTGCGTTATCTTGGCATACTTTTTGGCCTACGCTGTCTTTAAATCCAATGGTGTGTGGACGGCTGCCTACTTGCATGCCCTAAATAACCAAACCCTGAGTTTCTTAATTATGGCGGTAGTAGCTCCTACCAGCGTGGTCTCATCCTTTGGAATAGGGTGGCCGGCGTTGCTTATTGGCGCGCTTGTAGTCCTCGCGCTTCTTCGTGATCCGATTTGGAAAGAAGTTGATAGGTCATCTAAAAAGATAGAGCGATAACACAGTGAACTTACTGAATTATTTGTGTAGCAAATAATGTCCGGGAGAGCCCCGATGACATTGATGATCATAGGAAGTCCAAAAATAAAATGCAGGAAGTGTACCGAGATGCCAAAGGTAAAGAAAAAGTTAGATCAGTTCATTAAAACTGAACCTAATAATCAACCCAAACCGACCTTGGGCATCTTAATTTAATTTGGATCTAATAAACTCCAACAAGGGATAGTAGATCAAAGCATCAATATTTGGGAAAAAACATGTCGATCAATTATCAGGTTGTGTTTCAACAAGTGAGGGAGCTGATCGAAGCTCAAAAAGCAAAGATAGAAGATCTTGCCGAGAGAAGAACTGTGGCGAGGATGATCTTTGATCAGTTCGTATCGGGTGGTGACCAGCTCGAGGGAAAAATTGAGAAAGCCCGATCCGTGGACGCCGGCCTGCGATGCGCCATGCCTACCGCTGATCGGTTGGATATTCATTTGCTGCCGCCAACGCTGATCGAGAAGACCATTCTGATCGCGTCGGATGGTTCGCAGATCATGCCTGATCGGCATCAGCCAGTTTATTATGGATTGATCAATACCGGCGCTATTGTTCTAAAAATGAACACGGGAGAAGCCCCCGAGGTCGTCACGGAAAGCCGGTTATTGTCTGATGAGGAGCTGGTATCCAAAACCGGAAATCCCATTTCTGATACGATGCTTGGACTAATGCGCGATACGGAAGAACGCACCACAATGCTCAAGCTTGTACAAAAATCCAGCCAAGGAAAGCATCAGATCATCACTCTTACTGATGGCCCAATAGAGCTGTGGGGCAGGCGCGAGGGGGATGAAGCGATGTTATTTGAGGAAAACCTCAAAAAATACCTCTCGGCGTTATCACACATACAGGAGTTGGGCAGCATCACAGCCGGATATATCGATCACCCCGGCGCCAACCCGGTCTGCCGCATGCTCGAGGTTGCCATGGCAGGTGAAGAAGAAATGGTCGCCATCAAACAGTTTCGCCCTCTAGACGGCATTAGTGACCGTTGGTTGTTTGGTAACCCCGCTGCCCTTGTTTTGTTCCCAGGTGAGCGTTCTGCCGTATTCGCGTTAAAAAGCCGCTCCGAGGCCGATTATCAAGGCATTTTCGCTCTGCATTTTTTCTACATCAATGTCAGCAAAGACCTAAACGACCCACAGATCGCCCGTATCGATATCCCAGGATGGGTAGCCGAGGATGACGGCAAGGTTGGCCAATTGCATGCCTGTATCGTTGAGCAATGCGGCCTTTTGGGCAGTAAGCCATTTCCGTACATCATTCACCGCGCTCATGAGATCGCGGTGGTGACCTATGAAGAGAAAAAGCAGATCGACGCGCTCTTCCAGATCGAATCACTAAGCCAGGGGCATGACGCTGGCGCAACTTCTAACAAACAAACCCCCAAAGATGGGGCTGGCAGAACGAAATTTAGGAAATGAGGACAGAGCAAATGCCTTCCATTGAGATCGGTAAATTACTTCGTGCCGGAACCACCGGTTTTATTGTGGGTTGCTCCGTCTCCCAATTCAACGAGCCCATGTTCGGGTCCATTGTCCGCGCGCCGGTATACTCTGGCTACGAAGTATTTGGCATTATTCAAGATATCCACATCGATGATGACGGGCTGGTACGCCAACTGGTAACCTCAACCGGCACAATCAGTGATGAGGTGTTGCGAGATAACCGTGAACGCCGTATAGTACCTGTGGAAATGACGGTAGCCTCCATCGGTTACAAAAAAGATGGCCGCGTCTTTCACCTGCTTCCGCCGCAACCACCGCTCAGTTTAGACCGCATCTTCCTATGTGAGGACGATGAGATCGTTGAATTTACCGATGCTGGCCGCTTTGGCTACCTGCGCCACCTGTTGCGCACACCCGATGCACCTGTTGGCGAGCTAATCGCCGCACACCTTAGGCAAGCCGGTGATGCTCACGGTGCGAGCAAAAATGAGTGGATCGCCAACGCCACCCGCGAATTGATCACACAATTGCGTGATGATTACACCGTGTTGATGGATGTTTTGAACTCCGTCAGCGAGATTTTGCCAGAGTAGGGGAGAGATGATGAACGAACAACGATCGATCGGTTACATCGTGGGCGGAAGCCTGCGTGAAAGTTTTTTGGCCCGCCTAACCGTGGACCCAGTGACGGTGCAAGAGGGTAGTTTTGTGGTTACAGATAGTGAAAACCTGCGCTTCTACGGATTGGTCACCGATATCCGGCTTGGCTCCACAGACCCTCGCTTTGCCGATGAGCAGACCGAGGGCAAATTCCCGGCGGTCATCGCCAAGGCTTTACATGGCCAAACCCTTTACACCAACCTCGAGATATTGCCCCAATTGATGCTGGACCGAGGCCCCGACCCCGTCAGCAAGGACTATCCCCTGTGGCGCGCCGAGCACTCCGGCGATAACGAACCCCGCCCGCTGCCAGTTAAGACCGTACCCATGCACCACTCAGCGGTAAACCTGGCCGACGCCACCGATATCGCCTCCATTTTTGGCGACCCGTCTAAAGAAGGCAACTTCATTATCGGCTCCACCCGCGAGCAGGGTCACCCCATCTGTATCAACCTCGATAAATTCGTGCAGCGATCATCGGGCGTGTTTGGCGCAACTGGCACTGGCAAATCCTTCCTCACCCGCCTTATTTTGGCTGGCTTAATGCATTACAACAAAGCCTCGGTACTGGTATTGGATATGCACAACGAGTACGGCTTCAACGATACCGCCTCCGATACCAAACAACCGGTAATTGGGCTTAAGACCAAGTTTGGCAGCAAGGTTAAGGTGGTTGGTTTAGGCGCTGGAGCGAAAATACGGCAAAAAGAAATGCCTGATTTCAACCTCGAGATCGCTATGAAGGATATCTCGACTGGGGATGTTGAATTGCTTTCTCGCACACTCAACCTGCGTGAGACCACCCCCACCACTCTTAACGCGCTTTATGGAACATTCAAAGAAAATTGGTTTGAGAATTTCAAGAAGATGAACCGCGAGGAGATCGAAGAAGAAGATGATAGGGGTAAAGTAAAGAAAGTTCCTCATCCCGAAAGTGTTGCCGCTTGGGCTTTAGCAAACGGTGTGAATGTGTTTGCCGCCGAAGGTCTGCACGATAAGCTGCGCCAATTGTTCAGCAAAAATTACATCATCGCTAAACCCGCATCCGATAGCGTCAACGAGATCATCACTACCCTGCAAAAGGGCAACCATGTGGTGCTCTCCTTCGGTGAGTACGAAACAGATCTCGATTACCTATTGGTGGCAAACCTCATCACCCGCCTCATTCGCAACGCTTGGGAGAAGACCACCAACGAGTTCCGCGCCCACGGGCAAAACGAGCCCCGACCGCTAGTGATTGTGGTGGAGGAAGCTCACAAACTGCTCAACCGTGAGATGGCCAACCAAACCACCTTCGCCACCATCGCCCGCGAATTGCGCAAATACTACGTCACCCTGATGGTTGTGGACCAGCGTCCTTCGCAGATCTACGATGAAGTGATGTCGCAGCTAGGCACCCGCATTAGCGGTTGGCTGGGCGATGAGGATGACATCCATGCCGTACTCTCCGGTTTGGCTGGCCGTGAGGCGATCAAGGGCATGCTGGCGCGATTACAACCCAAGGAAGAAGTGCTGTTGCTGGGTTGGGGTGTACCCATGCCTTTACCGGTTCGCAGCCGTCGATATGACCAAGCCTTTTGGAGCGAACTTTTAGGCGCAAAAGATTTAACTCCTAAAAATGAACAGGATCTACTTAAGAATTTGGGTTTTTAATAGGAGTTCTATGCTAACCAATCAACAACTATCCAAAACCTTTACCCTCATCGCTGACCTGCTTGAGATACGTGGCGAGGTGATCTACATTATTCTCGCCTACCGCAAGGCTGCCGAAAGCATCGAAAACAATAGCCGCGAGGTGGCAGATCATTGGAAGGAAGGCTCGCTCAAGGAGATTCCCGGTGTGGGCAAAGCCATCGCCGAGAAGATCGATGAGCTGATGACCACCGGCAAGCTGCGTTTTTTGGAAGACCTGAAAGCCGAGGTACCCGCCGGCTTGGCTGAGTGGAAGCAGATCTCGGGGTTGGGACCAAAAAAGATCGCCCTGATCTGGAAGACGTTGGGGATCACCTCCATGGCAGAGCTAAAAGAAGCCGCCGAGAACGGCAGCATCAGCGATCTGCCGGGCATGGGTGAAAAATCCGCCAAACAAATATTGGAAGGTATGGCGTCGCTCTCCCGCCGATCGGAGCGGCTGCCCCTGTGGCGCGCTTGGCCCGTTGTGGAGGAAATCGTTGGCGCGTTATCTGACTTACCGCAGGTTTTGGCAATATCGCCAGCTGGTTCGCTTCGCCGCCGCCGTTCCACCGTTGGCGATCTAGATATACTGGTGGCATCCAATCAACCCGAGGCTGTGATGGAAGCGTTCACCACCTTCAAAGGTGTTTCTCGGGTGTTGGGAAAAGGTCCAATGAAAAGCAGCGTCGAGTTTAGCAACGGCATACGCGCCCAATTGTGGGTGCACGAACCGCAAAAATACGGCACAGCCCTGCTTTACGCTACCGGCTCAAAAGAGCACAATGTGGCGCTGCGCCAGCTTGCCCTTAGCCAGGGTTACTCCCTTTCGGAGCATTCTCTGCAGAGCAAGAACGGCCAAGAGATCTTTCTCGCCACAGAAGAAGAAGTGTATAAAACACTCGGCTTGCCCTGGATCCCGACGGAAATGCGCGAGGACCTTGGTGAGATCCAATTGGCTCAGAAGAACGCCCTGCCACGTTTGGTGGAATTGGCTGATATCAAGGCCGACCTGCAAAATCACTCCACCTGGAGTGATGGGCAGCTGACCATCTTTGAGATGGCTCAAGCCGCTATGCGCCGCGGCATCAAGGTCATCGCCTTCACCGATCACTCGCAGAGCCTGGGTGTTACCGGCGGTCTCACTATCGAGAGGCACTTTGAACAACAGAAGGAGATCGAGGAAGCACAGCACCGCATTGGCGATGGCATCCGCATTCTGCACGCCACGGAGGTGGAGATCAAAGCCGATGGCGAGCTGGATTACCCCGATGAGTTCTTGGCCACGCTCGACCTGGTTCTGGCGTCGCTGCACACCAGCCTGCGCCAACCGCGCGAAAAGGTCACTCAGCGCTTGCTCAACGCCATTAACAACCCCCATGTCGATATCATTGGCCACCCCACCGGCCGAAAGATTCCCGACCGCGAGGGTGCCGACCTGGATATGGAAGCCGTCATCCAGGCTGCCGCCCAAACCGGTGTAGCGTTGGAGATCAACGCCAGCCCTTACCGTTTGGACCTAGATGATAAACATGCCCGCCGCGCCCGCGAAGTAGGGGTTAAAATCAGTATCAACACCGATTCGCACAGCGAAGAGGATATGGCCGCCATGCACTTTGGAGTGGCGATCGCCCGCCGAGCCTGGCTTACCCCCGACCACGTGATCAACACTTGGGAGCCGGATCGTTTGCTGGCATGGTTGAAAAAAAAACAAAGCTAAAACCCGCGAGGAGCGCGTACAATGAGTGATGATGAAAGACGATTTGAAGAGAAACGGATCCTATCGGAGGGTAGACTGCCCCCTGGCCAAGCTCTCACCTTAAAATTCCCGGTGCTGCATTATGGGCCGGTTCCCCCCTTTGATGCCGCTACTTGGTCAATGCGGTTTTATGGCGAAGTGGAAGAACCCTTGAAACTTAGCTGGCAGCAGTTCAGCCAGCTGCCCCGCCGCAATGTGCATATGGATATTCACTGTGTTACCAAATGGAGCAAATTCGATACCGACTGGGAGGGTGTTTCAGTGGCGGATCTGATCAACCACGGCATTCTCAAACTCAAGCCCAGCGCTAAGTACGTTATTCAGCATGCCGAGTATGGTTTTACCGCCAATTTACCGTTGGAAGTGGTATTGCAGGAGAGCTTTTTGCTGGCCACACACTTCAACGGCAAGCCGCTGGATGCGGATCACGGTTATCCGTTGCGCGGCGTGATCGGGTATATCCCTGGTAAAGAGGACATGGACACACCCTACTTTTGGAAAGGCGCAAAATGGCTTCGCGGCCTTGAATTTACCAGTGAAGACCGACTGGGCTTTTGGGAACAAGCTGGCTATCACAACACCGCTGATGTTTGGCGCGAAGAGCGCTACCGGTAGGGGCTGTTTGCTCTCGACTTACCGCCAATAAAGAGCGTTTTAGGGATAACCCTGACTCACAACAAGGCATCCAGAACACAAAGAAAAAGCTTGATTATTTAATTAAAATAAAGAACTCCCCACAGAAATATTGTGGGGAGTTCTTTAAAATTTCGATCTTACTAAAAAACCGAATTTTGACTTTCTTAAATTCAATTTCTTTTACCCGTTTTTTTTCAAAGAAAGGTTTTGATCTTCCTTCGCGCTCTTTGCGTTCTTCGCGAGAGCCGCTCTTGATCCAAGGTTCTTGAAAAAAATTGCGGATCTTCTTCGTGAACTTGGTGCCTTAGTGTGAGCCAATCTTGTCCTACGGTCGTTTGATCAAATTTAAAGTAAGGTCTTTTGTCTCTGAGCCGCGCAAAACAGTTAGCACAATAGATTCCCCTGGCGATTTATACTCCACCAAGTAACCGATCAAGTCATCATAGATCTTCACTTCTCTGCCGTCTACCGCGATGATCAGATCGCCGCCCGAAAGCAGCCCTTCAATACCGGTCTTCAGTGATGCGCCAACCACGCCAGCTTTTTCAGCCGGCCCGCCCGAGAGCACATCGGTAACATAAACACCGGTCATTCGCTCCAAACCAAGCTCCTTGATAATTCCAAGGTTCATCAATTCACTGTTGAGCGTGGAGATACCCATGTAGGGATAATCGAACTGCCCAACTTTGATGATGGCGGGAACAACCCGTTTTACCAGGTTGATCGGCAAGGCAAAACCCACGCCAGAGTTAGAAGCCTCACCACCCACTGTGTTGGCGGTGCGGATGGATCGGTTGATGCCAAGAACCTCGCCGTTTAAGTTCAGCAAAGGTCCGCCACTATTGCCAGGGTTAATGGCAGCGTCGGTTTGGATCATATCCGCGACGCTGAAAGTACCGCCGTTAGAAGCTTGGCGGTTCGATTCCTGTGTTCGGCCAAGCGCCGAGATGATGCCCAACGTCATGGTGCCGTTCAAGCCAAAGGGGTTGCCGATGGCAACGACGGATTGGCCTACCTTTACCGCTCGTGAATCGCCCAAGGGCAGCGGGTGCAGTTCTGAGCTCGGGGCATCTACCTTCAACACGGCAATATCA
Source organism: uncultured Anaerolinea sp. (assembly GCA_964607645.1). GTDB lineage: Bacteria > Chloroflexota > Anaerolineae > Anaerolineales > Villigracilaceae > UBA5195. The sequence goes on along the minus strand of CAZSLN010000006.1, from coordinate 25,237 downwards.
GAATCTTTATCCGCGCCAACAACCGTGGCGTTGATCTTGTAGCCCGAACTAAAATCAACCTCAATGGCGGTATAACCATCAATGACATGCTCATTGGTCACAATATACCCATTGGTATCGTACACAAAACCGGTGCCCATACCCCCGCCGCTGGCTGTTTCCACTTTGATGGAAACAATGCCCGGAATCACGTTCTCGTACAGACGGGTGAGATCGTTTTCTTGCGATACGATCGGTGGAGCTTCTACCGCGGCTGGTTCTTGCACGGCAGGTTTAAGCGCGGTTGAGGCTTCAAGCGTGCTTTGTAGGGAACTAAAAATGGCTGGGTTCACCAGGTTGCAGGCAAAGGTAGATAATATTAATAAAACAAAGAACATCGAAAGAGGGATACGTTTCGTCATTATTTTCTCCATCAGGATCAAGATCAGGAAGTCAGATCCCTGGCTTGTTTGATCAAATTTAATTGTTCTGGGGTTAATTTTTTTGGAACTTGCACCTTCACCTGTACATACAGATCGCCAAAGGTTTGGGGGCTGCGCAAATGAGGCATACCGCGGCCGTGCAAGCGGAACTTTTGATCGTGCTGCGTGCTGGCTGGGATAGTGAGTTTCACCCGTCCGCCAAGTGTGGTCACTTCCGCCTCGCCGCCTAGGATCGCGGTGAACACATCCACCTGCGCGGTGGTGTATAGATCGTTTCCCTCGCGGGTAAACAAGGCGTCGTCGGCCACCTGAATTTTCAGGTAAATATCGCCGCCCTCAGGGCCGCCACCGGGAACACGGATCTTTGTGCCGGTTTTGGAGCCGGCGGGAATTTTTACTTCTAGTTTCTTGCTGCTTGTTTCAAGGATGCGCGTTGAGCCTTTGTAGGCTTCATTCAAGCTGATGGAAACAGCCTGCTCATAGTTTTGCCGGCGCTGTCGCGAAAAAGCCTCGCCTCCCATGCCAGTCGCGCCGCCGCCAAAAAAGGCGCTAAAGAAATCAGAGAAGCCACCGCCACCGCTGCCAAACAGATCGTTTAAGTCCACCTGTTGGCCGCTGTAACCGCCCCCGCCGCCTTGGCTTGCCCACTGGCTCCAATCAAAGCCGCTAGGTTGGCCGCCTCCCTGCTGATAGTTAAAGTAAGCGCTGCCCATCTGGTCGTAACGCTTGCGCTTGTCGGGATCCGAAAGCACTTGATAGGCTTCGTTCATCTCTTTAAATTTATCCTCGGCCTGCTTATCTCCCGGGTTTCGGTCGGGATGATATTTTAAGGCAAGCTTCCTGAACGAGTTTTTGATCTCATCAGCCGAAGCCGTTTTTGCTACGCCAAGGGTTTTATAATAATCTTTATATTCCATAAATTGATTCTAAAGTTATCCGCTCCGCTACGTCAAGGTTAACTGTATTGAATTAACATAAGATTTACGAATTATAGGTGAATTGCACCTAGAGGGCATTAAAAACAGATGAGAGCATTATGTGTTTATTGTGGATCTTCCGATGGTATTCACCCGCAGTACATGCAACAGGCGCGGTGTATGGGCGAGGCCTTGGCAAAACAAGGGTTCGCCTTGGTATATGGTGGCGGTAAAACCGGCCTGATGGGCGCGGTAGCCGATGGCGCGTTGCAAGCCGGCGGGGTGGTGCACGGCGTGATCGTAGAATCGATGAACACCCCGGCGTTGGCGCATGCCGGCCTACACAGCTTGCAAGTAACGCAAACCATGCAGCAGCGCAAATGGAAGATGTACGAAATGGCGGATGGTTTCATCGCCCTGCCCGGCGGTTACGGCACTTTTGATGAACTGTTCGAAACCATTACCTGGGCGCAGATTGGCGTGCATACCAAACCCATCGGCCTACTCAACATCCGCGAGTACTTCAATCCGCTCTGGCAGATGATCAAATACGCTGAACAAGAAGGCTTCATCTACCCCGAGCACACCAATATGCTTTGTATGGCAGAGCAGCCGGAGGACTTGCTAACCCAAATGCAAAACCACCAACCTGATGAGGCCGCGGTGAAGAGGTGGATGCGACAGTAGGGGGGACCCAGTATTTGTTTATATCTTTTTATTGGACTACTTTGCACTATAATTATTTGATCGGAATGGTATGGTTTTATACACAAAAATAGCGTTTTTATTGTTTAGGTAAGTTGGAGTATTGAATATTCAATACCAATCCAGATTACTGCTTGATAGACTGATCTCTCAATGATGGCGATTGCCTTGGCTATCGTTGTAGCGACGAGGCAAGGCACCCATTTATAGGTATTACCATGATTGAAAACTATTGGTTTGAAAAACGCCTATTCCTTAGAATAGACTAATCTTTTTGTGATAATAACCCCCAAATAGCATTCAGAGTGTGAGGTCGAGGTTTTACGAGCACTACTTTTTGTTTTCCAAATTAACCGACCTGCTATAAAAAACAGGCGTCGTGTTAAACAAGTAGACGAACTAATTATCCTAACGGATTAGGTCAGTTTCATTTCTGTTAGAGTTTGGCGGAAGCATGTACGAAGGGAAATTTAATATAAGGTAGAAAGTGATTCTTCGGAAAGGAAAATCATTCTCAAAATTCAAATTGGGCGTCCAGTAGATTGGCTGTTCAGTAGCTATATAACTTTAGATAAATATCAATCAATGAAATAGGGAAATTACATCATGAAAAAACTTATTTTTCTAATACTGATCTTTGTATTATCAGGATGCGGCAATGCAGACGTTAGCCAAACCCAGTTAACCGAAATAGCTAATAAAGCAATAATTGAAAGCTCAACAAATACCCCGGTATCTACCTCTACACCACTACCAACCAGTACACCAACAACAATTCCTACCGCAACACCTGATACTCGGGTTTTTGATATTGACCCAGCAAACCTAATCTTGGGAAAACCTGATTTACCTGAAGAATTAAGATACTATATTCCACCATCAAGAGAATTGCCGAACGAAAAACCTTATCGTGTTCCACCGGCTGGCTCTTCACCAAAGAAGAATTTAACACATATAGCCAATATGTGGACTAATCAGGCAGATGCGGATGTTTACTTAAATTCAACAGGCCGAATTTATGGATACGAGGTAATCTACTTCCGTAAGGGGAATCCGAAATCAAATTACCCCGCTGAAATATGGGATAATGTTTCATTATTTCGTACTTCTGATGGCGCGAAAGAGGCAGTTAACATTTGGGCCGACCGGATGTTATTTATTCATCAAAATAACAAGTCTGTAAAGGAAGAATCAGGTACCAAAGTTGGTGATACGTCTCGCTTGATTACTAACACTTTTCAACAATATCAGGTTGATATTATTGGCGGTGTAGCTTATTACGATTACAGATATTTTGAAATTAGGCAGGAATATCTTCTACTATTCTCGGTCCGTAATGTTACTCATTATTTGTATCTCTATGGACGAGAAGGCCAGTTGACATTGGAGATCGCAATTGATATCGCAAACACCTTGGTTAATAATTTGAATAAGGCAGAGTTATCAGAAAAAGTTACTTTTGAACCAAAATAAAGAAATTACTTCTACACCCGGAAAATCATGATGAGTAATGGTGGCCAAAACTCATCACTATTCTCGGATGTTTTGAGAATGATTTCTTTGGGTAACGTGATAACTACTGCTTTAAGTTCTTTCGATGGACTACAATGTTACGAATGAACTACATACCTGCTCTATCAAATTGAACGGCAAATTGAGTAAGGAAAAAAAGTAAGAGTCCTTCTAAGGGTTACCTTCCATAGATGATTGAATTCTAAGCTTGGGCCCAAATTATTAGGTATAAAAAAATTACATACACAAAGGAAATGAGATTTGACCAAGTACAAAGTCATCAAAACACAACGTTTTATTTTTGTTCTCTTATTCTTGATTGTTGTAACTTTCATATTGATTGGATGTAAAAGTGTAACTAGTGATGTAGATAATTCTGCCCTATCTGAAGCAGATAGATATTTTTCAATGCTGAAGACTAAATGGGCTGGGACCGAACCGGGGTCGATAGTTTCAATATCAGAGATTAAGGAAGTAAAAGAAACTTCCACTGGTTATGAATTTACTGTGGTAATTACATTTTACAATGGACTAGTTCAGAAGAATTATCTCGAAATCGATCGAACAGGTAACGGGTCATTTGTGGTTGTAAAGATGAGAAATTATTAGCTAAAAAATTTTCAGTTTCGGTGAATTGGAATTAGTAACGCGTTTGTTCTATGACCAAGGTCTTATCGAGGTCAGTTTATAATGGCGAACTACCCATAACAAAAAAGCGCTGGCGATTTCGCCAGCGCTTTGTACAACCAAATAGCCTAACTGCGGTAGTAGTTATGCGGTTTGAATTGCAGCACTTCATCGATCTTGCCCATCACCTCGGGCGTCAGCTTCTCCACGACCTCGATGCTCTTCATATTCTCTTCCACCTGGCTCACTCGGCTGGCGCCGGTGATGACAGTGCTGACGTTCTTATTCTTTAAGCACCAGGCGATGGCCATCTGCGCCAAGCTGCAGCCAACTTCATTGGAAATGGTGGCCAGTGCTTTTACACGGGCGATCTTCTCGTCGCCGGTTAGGCGGGGCAGCAACCACTCGTAACCGGGAAGAGCGCCGCGGCTGTCCGCCGGGATTCCGTTGTTGTATTTGCCGGTAAGCAGGCCTGAGGCTAAAGGCGACCATATCGTGCTGCCGATGCCGTAATCCTTAAAGAGGCGGGCGTACTCGTTTTCGAATCGTTCGCGGGCGAACATGTTGTATTCAGGTTGCTCCATCACTGGTTTGTGCAGGTGGTGTCGCTCGGCGATCTCGATGGCAGCCATGATATCGGCGGCAGGCCATTCGCTGGTTCCCCAGTAAAAGGCTTTGCCTTGTTCAATGATGCTGTGCATCGCCCAAACCACTTCTTCCAAGGGGGTGGTGGGGTCGCCACGGTGGCAAAAGATCAGGTCGATGTAATCCATACCAAAGCGCTTTAGGCTGCCGTCCATGGCTTCCATGGTGTGTTTGCGGTTGAGGGTGTTCTTTTCGTTCACACCATCGAAAATACCCCAGAAGAACTTGCTGGAGATGACATAGCTGGAGCGACGCCAGCCCAATTTGCGCAGAGCTTCACCCATCACCTGTTCCGATTTACCGCCAGCGTAAACTTCGGCGTTATCAAAGAAGTTCACGCCCGCGTCGTAAGCGGCTGCCATACACTCGGCGGCTAGGTTGGTATCTACCTGGTTGTGAAACGTAACCCAAGAGCCCAGCGATAACTCGCTGACTCGTAAACCTGATCGTCCTAAGTGCCTGTATTCCATTTGGTAAGCTCCTAATTGTGTGGTGTGGTTCTATTCTTTTTCTGAAAACTCTTCAACTTGGTAGGTCTGTACATCGAGCATTTTGGTTTTCCACAAGGTCGGGCTGGCGCCCATTTTTGCGCACAAGTGGCTCAAAAATTCTTCCTTGCTGGGCAATTGCTGCCAAACCTGGGGAAGGAAGGTAGCCCGCCGGGGTCCGTCTTGCAGGATCACCCCATCTATGCCTGCCCTAATTTTGTCGGGCAGCTGATCGGGGATATCGTACATCAGCGGTTGCGGCTGCGAGAGGATCGAGATCTCGATCTTGAGGCTGGCAAGTTCGGCAGCCTTCACCTGGGCAAAGCGATAATCTTCGCTGGCGGCTTGGATGGCTCTTTCTTGCACATCTTGGTAAAGAGGCTGGAAAGCTTGCAGCGATCCGATGCACCCGCGCAAAACGCCAGCTTTGGTAAGGGTAACAAAAACCGCGCCATCGTTGACAAAAGCGCGGGGCAGGCTGGATGGGTCTACCCTGTAACTCTTTCCGTTCTGTAGAAACGCTTCAATGGTTTTGCGTGCCAACCCTAACAAAAAAACTTTCTCTTCTCGCAAGAGTGTTGCCATCGCTGCCCTCCGCTTTATGATTCTGAAAGCGTACGGTACTTTCGGTTGTAATAAACCAAGGGTTCAGAGGGTTGTTCACTGGTTACTACTTCCAACACCTCGCCAATGAATATGGTGTGAGTGCCCGAGCCTATGGTGGTAACCACTTTGCATTCGAGGTGAGCCATCCCACCTTTAATGAAGGGGATGTTCGACCTAATCTTGAAGGTTTCTACCTGGCTTAGGCGGTTTTCTTCATCGGCAATGCGGCCGGCAAATTTATCCGATATCTCTTTTTGGTTGTCGTTGAGAATATTGATGCCGAATGCTCGCGAGCGCATGATCAGATCGTGGGTGCGCGTGTTTTGTTGTAATGAAACAAGCACCTGGGCGGGTTCGAGCGAAACAGATGTGAAAGAACTCACCGTCATTCCGTGCCTCATCCCTTCGTAAGCGGCAGTAACAACGGTTATGCCCGTAGCCCAAAAACGCATCGCGTTCCGTAATTGTTCCGAATTTTCTTCCATTTACTTACTCCACTACTCTCATAATATTTAAATTTTTATGTCTGGTCAAGCAACTCATTATAACTTCATATTAAAACAAGCCCGCTGAGGTAAAAATGATAGTATAGTATCATTATTATGCCTATGGAGACTATAAGTTCAGTAAGACCTATGGCTTTTCTTT
>CAZSLN010000006.1:0-18657 GCA_964607645.1 uncultured Anaerolinea sp. | reverse complement strand
CCAATTTAGAAAGACCAAGCCGGCGTGTAAGAACCGCCCCCGTGCGTGAAAAAAAACGCCCCGGCTTTATCCTGCCTACCATCCTAACCGCGATGTTAGTGGCGACGGTTTTCGTTTCTATTACCCCCGACTTTTTCTTGGGCAATCTCACCGACCAGTTCAAAATGATCTTTTCTGCGCAACAAGGCGCAATTGTGCTGAATGATCGATTGACCAAGGATGTGACCGTTGGCATTGTTGCCGGCCATATGGGCAATGATTCTGGCGCGGTGTGCCAAGATGGCACTACCGAAGCAGACGTGAACCTGAAGATCGCCACCCTTGTTCAGCAAAAGTTGATGAGCCTGGGGTATGCCACTGACTTACTAAAGGAAATGGATCCTCGGCTGGAAGGCTACAAAGCCGCGCTTTTGCTCTCCATCCATAATGATTCCTGTGATTACGTGAATGAACAGGCTACTGGATTTAAGGTTGCCGGCGCCATTAGCAATGTAGATGAAAAATTATCTTCCCGCTTGGTAGCATGCCTAAAGACGCGGTATCAAGAGTCTACCAACCTGCCTTGGCACGATAGCGTCACCAACGATATGACACTCTATCATGCCTTCAACGAGATCGACCCCAACACACCGGCAGCCATCATCGAAACTGGTTTTCTTAACCTGGATTATGATATTCTTACCAAAGATACAGCAACCGTCGCCAATGGTGTTGCCAACGGCGTTATTTGTTTCCTTCAGAACGAGAACATACCATCAACAGAAACTCCATAAGGGTTAGTAGGTGCTTATGAATCAAAACCACATCATCGCATACGATTATTTATCTCAGGCTCAGCAGGCATTAAAAGCTGGGGATCGAAAAATTGCGCAAGAGTATTGCGACCTTGCCAAGCAGCTCGCGCCGGATCTTGAGGAAGTATGGTTGTTACAGGCTTCTCTCGCCACCCCGCAGGAAAGCATTGCCTTCCTCGAAAAAGCATTTGCGATCAACCCTGGCAGCGAGCGTGCCAAACGCGGAATGGTCTGGGCTCAAAACCGCCTACAACAGGAAAACGCCTTTCAACACGAAGAACCTGCCACTGTATTGGCAGCCGAACCGATCGAACAAATTCCAGCAGAAACAACTCCCGAACCGATCGAAGAGATTCCTGCCGCCGCAGCCACTCCGGTCTTCGAAGAAAACAGTGTTCCTACTGTCATCAAAACCACAGCCGCTCCAAAACGAACCGCGATCACCGTGATTACTGTTTTGGTATTGGTAGGGCTGATCTTCGCTGGTTGGTTCTTCCGAGATACCATCAGCAGCAGCATCCACATTTTGTTGAACAACACGAATGGTGGCACAACATGGTCCGATGTTGATTTATCGGGAAAAGGTACCGCCACAGATGCCCCCGTTGTTGCAACCGCAACCAGCGATACAAAATCAACTTCCTCCGAGGCTGGCCTAACGGCAAGCCCGGTTGCCTCGCTAACAGCCACGAGTGTGCCTACCGACGTACCTTCCGCCACCACTGAACCCACTGCAACCGAGGTGTTAGTCACAGTTACCCCTAACCCCGAAAATCAGAACCAGCCATCTCCCACCCCTCTGCCCACTGATACATCAGAGCCTACCTTTGAGCCATACGAAACCGCGACTGTTACCGCCTATGAGGAACCCCCAGCGGACGTTGTTGCTGCTAGCGGTGAACATTGGATCGACGTTAATCTTTCGCAGCAAATGGTATATGCCTACGAAGGGGAAAACGTGGTCAATTCCTTCATCGCCTCAACTGGCACTTGGCAATACCCAACTGTCACTGGCCAATACAATGTCTACTTAATGATGCCTTATAAAGATATGTCGGGGGATGATTATTATTTGCCCGATGTTCCCAACACCATGTTTTTCTACGAAGGATATGCCATCCACGGTACTTATTGGCACTCTAATTTTGGAACGCCGATGAGCCATGGTTGCGTGAACCTATCCATTTCTGATTCCGATTGGGTCTACCAATGGGCATCTGTTGGAACGCTCGTCAACGTTCATTATTAGGGCGTGTTCTTTTGACCAATAAATCTCTTTTTGCTGGATTAGTGTTCGATGAGTTCGACCATGTTTTGGAAACGGGCTATGTGGGCGAGGACCCGGTTTACATCATCTATGACGCTGGTTTTAAAAAGCACATTCCGGCTGAGAAGATCGACAAAATCGTCTTGAATGAGATCAAAAAAGCTATTCAGGGTCAAGAGAATTTTTTAAGTGAGCAAGCCGCTAAAATGATGGGTACAGAGGATGTCTTTAGCAAAGCGCTGATCGAAAATCAACTTAAAAATATTGATAAACAGTTTGAGCCGCTCTTGCAAAGCGGTATCCCCGATGATCTGCGAGCTTATTTGGGAATGTCCGGCTTTAAGGTAACCGTGGATTACCATGGAGACCTGTTGGAGTTGCAATCGGGTGGTAAAAATGTTGGCGAAGACTAGTTATAAAACCAAATCAGGACCTTTTTACAAAAAATTTCCCATTCCAAAATTAAATGAAAACTCTTGATAGTGACGGTATCACTGACCCTTATGGTCCAATTGGCCGGTTCCTTCCGAACCTGCCAGCGGGTATCGTCAAGATACAAAACAACCCTGGCCAAAAACCCCGCGAGGTTTTGTATGACCCAACCGGTGTTTCCCCCGAACTGATCCTTTCCTTAATGCGGAAAGGCTACCGAGTCGCTTGTTCTGTTGGTAATCCGGTGGACCGCTTGTTGATAGAAACCTTAGCCTCCCCACCCTCTCTTGAAATGCTCAACGCCGTAATGGCAGACCTATCGATGCTGCGGTTTGAAGGAACACGCTTCGAAAAACATATCTTTGAAATGTTCACCACCACTTGTTCCACTTGCAACCGAGAAGTGGCGGTAGACCATTATGTTTGGGATAGTGACGAGAATTCTCTGCTCACAAAGGTCTACAATTGCGCTTGTGGCAATGGTGGTGAGTTCGCAGTAGATGCAGCTGATATTGAGCTAGGTAAAAAATGGCAACGTTCCGATGGGCTGTATCGCGGTGGGGTGCTGCAAAAGTTTAATTTCCTAACCGGTGTTCCGCCGGATGATATCAGCGATGCGCTTGCCGTTTACCCGCCTCGCATTTTGCATGGCTTAGATTGGATCATCAGCCGCATGGGAGATAAGATCGAGGATCGGCAACAGTTGAACTGTTTCAGAGCTCTGTTACTATTTGCCGTGGACCGATGCAATTCATTGTGGTTAGTGGATGATGAGGAATACCGCCCAAAACAGATCCACAAGCCATCCCGTGTCATTGAATATAACTTGTGGAAAGCCATGCTTGAAGCTTATCGCTTCCTCGCCGCCCAACAGGATCGTTTTGCCGTTACGATGTGGCCCAACCTTCCCACCGAAAACGGCGTCTGCATCTACCCCGGAAGCGCGCGACGGTTTTTACCCGGTGCTCACGATATCACTATTACCGATGTTGTCGCGGTATCACCCCGCCCCAATCAGGCTTATTGGACTCTTTCCGCGATTTGGTCGGTTTGGTTTCTCGGCTCCTCGAATGATGAGGATTTTCTAAAGGTTCTTCAGCGAAAGCGATACGATTGGACTTGGTATACTGATGCTTTGACGGCCTTACTTAAGAACATAAAAAAATATGTCAGCGATCGGGCAAGGTTCACTTTGTTCGCTACAGAGTTGGAACCCTCCTTTATTACCCCCATCATATTTACTCTGATCAAAACCGATTTTGCTATTCAACAGATCATCCCCTCCGCGGGTTTTGAGGTTCTTAAGATCGAGAGCGCCTTAAAAAGCAACAATAAAGGTAGGGTTCTACCCAAGGAAAACTCAACCTCGTCAAACGATCTAATAGAGATAGTGACAGCCGTTTTGGCGGCAAAACAGCAACCGATCTCGTATCTGGCTTTGTTGACCGAGGTATTTAGTGCGTTAATAAAAAACGGAAGCGAATTATTGGTCAAGGGAGATCCTGCTCAATTTGAGAAGGACCTTCAAAAAGTGCTTAAAGGCCCTTCTTTTGTTGATATTGAAAACCGAGCGAATGTTGAGACGGGGTTGTGGTTACTCAAAGTGGATGAAGACAGCCAGCATAGGTTCGTCGGCTTTTAAGGCGCTCCGGTTGTTGGAACTTCGGTTGGGGCAATGGTAGGTAGATCAGTTGGTGTAGGGAATTCTACCGTGGGCTCGATGGTGGGCGGCACGCTGGTGAAGGTAGGAATCACGATGGCGGTGTTGGTTGGCGTGGGCAGGGGGATATCGGTTGGCGGCAGGTAGTTGTTTTCAAAATGAACTACCTTTTCAAAATGACCGCCGTTTTCATTTTCAATATAGATACGAATCGAGAAGGAACCAAAACCCAACTCCTGCATGGAAAGTGGATAAACTTCAGTAGCTTTTTTTACCGCGTCTGTTGAGCTATAGAGAGTTTGCCATTCTTCTTCAGCGGGGTCTATGCCGGTTGCGAGATCTAACCGCCAGAAACTAAAACCATTCGGAGATTCAGCGATCACCGCTACATTGATGAAAGGTATAGTTAGTATTTCCCCTTCCTGAATATTCTCGATGGAAATAGTTGGCAATTCAGTTTTATCATCACAGGCTTTGCTGGGGGTAAAGAAGACCGGTTCATCAAATCCAAGTCTTTGGGCCAAATTTTTACCGGTGTCCGATTTCCGTATCCATTTTTGGGCTGATTCATCACTTACATTAAACGTGAGAACCTCATCCGACGCGCCTTTACAGAAATTATTGGCAATCAGTCCGGTCCACTTGTCGATCACTACTTTTTTCCAAAGGTCATCCTCGGCTTTCGCCGGTAGGTTGTTGGACGCGAAGACCTCGGTTGTTTCTTCGGGGCACCATTTTGAAGGTTCGGCGCCAGATATTTTACAGATCACTCGGTCTACAATGCCGGCAGGGCGTTCAAACGCTGTTGGCTCCGCGCCGGTTAAGATCGGGATCGCCTGGGTCATAAAGTTTGCCCAAATTGGCCCCGCGCCGGTAAGGCCGGTGGAATTGATCATTTCGCTATAGTCCGCGTTGCCCACCCAAACTCCAACCGCGATATCCGGGCTGTAGCCCATGGTCCAATTATCTCGGTAGTCATTAGTGGTACCTGTTTTTGCGGCAACGGGAGTGTGAAACGGCAGGTTGATGACGGGGTTGCTGCCAAACATCGGCTGCCTTGCTTGATAATCAGATAAGATCGAAGTGATCAGGTACACATTTTCGGCACCAAGGATCTGTTCGCTGGGGGTTTCCTGATATTCGTAAATCACATTGCCGAGGTGGTCCGAGATTTTTAGGATGGAAACTGTGGGCTGCTTGGCGCCTTTGTTCGCCAACACCGAGTATGCCTCGGTCATCTGCAGCAGACTCACTTCGCCGCCGCCCAAGGTGAGCGCAAGGCCATAGTCATTGCGGGTAAAAGTGGATATACCAAGCCGCTGCGCCATTCCGATCAACCCTTCCTTCTCAGGGGTATTGACATCGTCATAAATTCCGACAAATTGCAATGCTTTAACGGCGGGGATGTTATACGAATTTGCCAGCGCGGCGCGTACAGTTACTGGGCCATGAAATTCACCATCGTAATTGACCGGTTCATATGGATTGCTAGAGTCATTAGGGTCGCCAGATGGTGGGAACTTGGTCGGGACATCCCAAATGAGCGTGGCGGGGGTCCATCCTTTTTCAAAGGCCGCTAAGTACGTGAAGGGTTTGATGGAGGAACCCGGCTGGCGTGTTTCGGAGGTAGCCATGTTGATCTGCCCTTGGATGGAGTCGTTGTTGAAATCAGCGGAACCAACCATTGCCAAAATCTCGCCTGAGCTGGGCTTTATGGCAACGAGAGCGCCATTTCTAGCGTTGTTATCGTAGAGTGCGGCAACTTGGTCGCTAACACTGCGTTGAGCAATATCCTGCATGGTGGAATCAAGCGTTGTGGTAACCGTGAATCCGGAGCGATATATGGTTTGGGCATCGAATTGAGCTTCTAATTGAGAGCGGATGTAATTGACCCAGTGTGGATATCGCATGGTTACATCTGGAGTAGGGAAGACGTAATTCTCAATGATGTTAGAGGCATTTAGGGCGAGATCCATGCTAACACACACTTTTTCCGTCCAATTGCTTACAAAGATACAATCCTTCTCAGAACTGAGCAAATACATCAGCGACAAAACATCACGATCTCTTGCCAAAGTTAGGTCGCGGTTAGTGTAAATATCATAGACCGCGGGAGATTGCGGCAAGCCAGCTAGAAAGCCAGCCTGCGCCAAATTGAGATCATCTGAGAGTCGGCCATTTGGTTGCGTCCCTTGGGGGTTAAATTCAGTAACCTGCCCATCGATCGCGTTGCCAAAGTAGGTTACCGCGGCTGCTTCGATGCCATAGGCAAGGTTGCCGTAATAGATCTCGTTTAGGTAAAGCTCTAAGATCTCATCTTTGCTGTATTGACGAGTAATTTCAGCGGCGAGAATGATCTCTCGCACTTTGCGCAAATAACTGCGCTGAACGCGTTCTTCGGGTGATAGCAACAAAGCGCGCGCCAGTTGTTGGGTGATGGTGGATGCCCCCGGACCGTTTCCTTGAGAGGTCAAATTGGTCCATAATGCCTGAAGAATGGCGGTAGGATCAAAACCGGGGTGATTGTAGAACTCTTTATCCTCAGTTGCGATGGTGGCGGCTACCAACATCGGTGAGATCTCAGAAAGTTTGACGTAGGTTCGCCGGCCGGCGTTGGGATCGAGGATCTCGTAAAGCGTGTTGCCGTTGCGATCGAGAATACGGGTGGTCTCAAATTGGGCGGATCGCGTTTTCAAATCATCCACGGAGGGTAAAGTGGTCGCGATCACAAAATAGCCTACTACCGCGGCAATAGAGCCGAGAAGGAGGACTAGGATCAACCCAAAAAGCGCAACGATCATGCCGTTGGTGAGGCAGCTTTTGGGTAATTTCGGACTTGGCTTGTTAGCAGGGCGCTTCTTTTCGTTTTTTGGGCGCCTTGTTGGTGTTGTAGTAACCAACTTGGAAACAAAGGTCGCATTCGGGTCGAACTGCTCAACCCTTTTGGGAACTGTGAAATTATTACGCGGGATCGCCACAAATTCTGAGGTGTCGGAATGAATTTTTGATTCTTCTATCCCTGAAGAGGATTTTATTGGAGGTATGGAGGTAGATTCCGAGGAATCGGGTTCGTCAAATGGGCCATCAGGGGAAAGATCGTTATAAGGGTCTTGCATATTTATTCCTTGGTTTTTACTAATACCGTCCAAAAGCCCTTCATACACACATCGCCATTCTGATTGATGACCGAAGCGGATAGCGTAACAGAGCCGGCTTTTAGCCTAGGCAGATGCTTGGTTTCGGATACTTCCATAGATACCCTAATGGTATCACCGATGAAGATCGGCTTTATAAATTTCCATTCATTCACTTCCCGGAAGGCGATGACATTGGCACCTAAAACGCCGGTTTGCACAGCCAAGCCTGAGGCGATAGAAAGCCCGAGCAAACCATGCGCGATTCGTTGTCCAAAAGGAGTATTTTTGGAAAATTCCGCGTCAGTGTGTATCTGGTTGAAATCACCAGAGAGCCCCGCAAACGAAGCGATATCATGATCGGTGATCGTTCTGCCGGCAGATATTCCTGATTGACCAAGGGAAAAATCTTCGAAGAACGAACCGTTATTAACTAGTAATGTCGACATTGCTTACTCCTCATTATATTTGCTATGTTAGTTTATTCTATCTATAAACGGAATATTGTGGCTAATTGTTCCATTCAATTGAAAAAAGATTATAAATAAATTACAGTGTTAATGGATGGTTGGATTGAATAGATATATTGGTAAACCGATCACGCCCAAATTTAATACTCCGCTTCCAAGAGAAAAAACACCGGTTTGTCCGGATAGTTTTATCTGGGCAGAGGATGAATATATCATTGAGCGCTCAACCAAAGAATGGGTGGATTTTGGTAGGCGCGGAAAATTTGAAAAGAATATGCGAGAGTCACATCTTGAAGCGGCACAGAGCAAAGGGTCTTTTGGTGTAGGTAGGTTTTATTTTCAAGTATTGGTATCAGGGGGCCGCCATTTCGAAATTTATTACGACCGTGCGTCGACCTCAAAAAACAAGGTTGGTACTTGGATGCTTTACAAGGAGTTAGATACAATCGGTTAGCCCACTTCGAGAGGAAAGAGATAACGATGAACCAAACTGTTTTAACTGAAAAAATTGGAAAGGTGGGGGTTCTTACCCTAAACCGTCCCGAAGCATTAAATGCTCTCAACCAAGAGATGCTGCAGGCATTGGTTCAAGCCCTGCAATTTTTTGATGCAGATTCCACCGTGACTGTGATGCTGATCAAAGGCAGCGAAAAAGCGTTTGCGGCAGGGGCGGACATTAAATTCATGGCAGAGGCCTCAGCCCAAGAAATGCGGCAGAATGGGTTCATCGATATGTTCGCGGAGATCGGCAAGATCAAAAAGCCGATCATTGCCAGTGTTAGCGGTTATACGCTTGGAGGTGGTTTCGAGGTCGTGCTGTCTTGCGACATCATCTTGGCGGCGGAATCCGCGGTGTTCGGATTGCCCGAGGTTACCATCGGCGTGATTCCGGGCGGAGGTGGCACTCAACGGCTGGTTCGCGTAGTTGGGAAGTATCTGGCGATGGAGATGGTGCTAAACAATCGTAAGCTGAAAGCCCATGAAGCGCTTGGCTGTGGGTTGGTGAATCACATTTTTGCGAATGATATGATCGCTGAAGAGAGTCTAAGAATAGCCACTGAGATCTCTTTGCGAGCGCCAATCGCGATGAGAGACGCTAAAAGCGCAATGAACATCGCGTTTGAGAATGGGTTGACAGAAGGTTTGGAGGCGGAAAGAACCTTGTTCTATGGTCTGTTCGAAACACTAGATCAGAAAGAAGGGATGAAAGCCTTCCAGGAAAAAAGAAAACCGAACTGGATGGGCGAGTAAGCCCTAGTGGATCTTTAGATCTTCAATTCGCCAGGATTCTTCGCCAAGCAGGTTCTTTACGCTGGCTAAAATCTTGTTGTTGATATTGGTAGTGTAGTTGGGGAAATCAAGCACATTTCCCTGTCCGCCTTCGTGGATCAATAATTGGAATCGATCCTGACCGGGGTTGGAAATAAAAATACTAAAAATGTGTCTGATCCTGCGACGATCCCTTTCGAGGTCGTCGCTTGTGCGAAGGTAAACGGTGATCAAACGCGCCGGCTTGCTCTCATCTTGGTCTTCCTCGACACCCTGGGTAAGGATGGGGGGTGGCGCGGCAACCAATATTGGAGTTGGCGGCAGGTTGAAACTCTCACTGGTCACTTCCACTTGTACGGGTTCATCATTAGTTGCAGCCGAATCCGGGGCAATGGTAATTATGGTCTTTGGTTCATCCTTTTGATCAGATGAGATGGCGGGGTCAACAAGAACAGGTTGCGCCGGATCAATGGGATTACCGGGGTTAGGTTGGGCATGGTATTCCCAGTCATCTGGGAAATCCGGTTCGGGGGGTATATTTTTATCAGAGATTTTATTGCTACTTGGTAATGGCTCTGAAAAATTAGTACCTTGATTGGGTGGGGCTAAATTATTCTCGATGGCTGTGGGTGCTTCTGACGGAACTTGGGCTGTGCTCATTTCAGCGGGGGGCTGAGAAACAGAATCAGCAGCCGTTTTAACATCCATTTGGGTTCTGATATTGTCAATCAAAACCTTGGTAATTTGCGATTGCTTATCCGCTTTTCCATCGATAATGATCACCTTTCCTTCTTCGCAAAGGGGCTTAAACCTTTCCCACGTTTTTGGGAAGGCGATACATTCCATACTTCCCATTAGATCTTCGATGGTAATAAACCCCATCAGCTTATCTGTTTTGGTTTTCACTTGCTTTGCGGCGATGATCATTCCCGCGACGCGAACCTGTTGTTCTTGGGTGATCTCTTGCAACGTGAGCGAGTTATGGCTTGATACACTTATCAGAAGTTCGGCATGGGCAGAAAGGGGGTGATCAGAAAGGTAAACCCCGATCAATTCTTTTTCCCAAGCTAAGCCTTGTTTTTTATCACTCTTTACATGTGTTGCCAAAGGTACATTGATCGATGCCATCTGGCCGAACATATCGAATTGCGATGAGCCTTTGCTCTTGAAAATACTCTCGCTAGCGCCGATCATCTTATCCAGTGATTCTAAAACAGCGAAACGATCGCCAAAGCAATCTAGAGCCCCAACCTTGGTTAGGTATTCGAGAGCCCTTTTCCCTACGGTCTTTAGGTTGACTCGATTGACAAAATCATTGTGGTCAGTAAAGGGTTTTTTTCCTCTTGATTCCACGATCAAATCCGACGGATTCTTGCCAACATTCTTCACCGCGCTAAGGCCAAAACGGATGGCGGGTTTGGAGGAGTTATCGCTGGAGGAAATCTTATCTTCGATGGAAAAAGCATAGATCGAGTGATTGATATCGGGCTGTAGCACTTCAATGCCTAGCGACCGCGCTTCAGCAATATAATTCGAGATCTTATCCGAGTCATCCTTGAAAACGGACATTAGAGCGCACATATATTCCGCTGTGTAATGGGTTTTTAGGTAAGCAGTTTGAACGGAAATCAACCCGTAATCCGCGGCATGAGATTTGTTAAAGCCATATCGGGCGAACTTCTCCCAATCCTCAAAGATGGCTGTCGCGGTCGCTTCATCCATCGTTTTTATGGAAGCGCCTTTTATAAATTTAATCTTATGAAGCTCAATCTTATCGGCAAGTTTTTTTGAGATTGCTTTTCTCAAATCGTCAGATTCGCCGCGAGTGTAACCAGCTAACTCAACCGCCGCCCGCATGATCTGTTCCTGATAGATTGCGATGCCGAATGTATCATTGAATATTGGCGCCATTGCAGGGTGGCGATAGACGATCTCTTCCTCGCCGTGCATTCGTTTGATATAGGATGGAATGAAATCCATTGGACCCGGACGGAAAAGCGCGACCATAGCGATGATGTGGTCTAGGCTTGTAGGCCTCATCTCAACCACGTTTTTCGTCATACCGCTGCCTTCCAGTTGGAAGATACCGGCGGTGTGACCTTTGCTGATCATTTCAAATGTTGCAGGGTCATCGGTAGGGATGTTTTCCAAGTTCAGTTCCACCCCGTGACGGTCTTTGATCAAATCGCAAGCGCGTGC
Source organism: uncultured Anaerolinea sp. (assembly GCA_964607645.1). Lineage (GTDB taxonomy): Bacteria > Chloroflexota > Anaerolineae > Anaerolineales > Villigracilaceae > UBA5195. The sequence goes on along the minus strand of CAZSLN010000006.1, from coordinate 7,432 downwards.
CATTACCGTGATGGTCGATAAGCCCAAGAAATCGACCTTAAGCATGCCGAGTTCTTCCAAAACCCCCATCTCATATTGCGTCACCGTCTTTACTGGCGAATCTTCGCTGTTCGAGGTGGGGCGGTGGATGGGTAGGTATTCTGTAATCGGTTTAGGTGAGATCACTAAGCCGGCAGCGTGTGTGCCAGCATTTCGAACAACACCTTCCATATGGATGGCGGTATCGATCAAGGTTCTGATTTTTTCTTCTTCTAGGTATATCTTTTTTAATTCCGCCACTTCTTCAAGCGCTTCGGCGAGGGTGATCCCAACCTTTTCAGGGATCAATTTAGTGATGCGATCCACTTCAGGGATCGGCATATCCATTACGCGGCCGACATCTCGCAGGGAACCCTTGGCGGCCATAGTGCCAAAAGTGATGATCTGGGCGACTTTATCGCCGCCATATTTTTTCGCGGTGTATTCCAACATCTCAGAGCGGCGATCATCTCGGAAGTCCAAGTCGATATCGGGCATGCTGCGGCGGTCGGGGTTAAGAAAGCGCTCAAAAAGCAAATTGTGGTGAATGGGGTCTACTAAGGTAATGTACAGAGTGTATGCTACAAGCGAGCCCGCCCCAGATCCTCTGGTGTTGTACCAAATTCCGTTTTCGCTGGCGTATTTGCACAAATCCCAAACGATCAAGAAGTAAGCGTCAAATCCCATCTGGGTGATCACGCCCAACTCAAAATCCAAGCGCTCACGGTACACAGGGTCTTCTTTGTGGCTACCGTAGCGTTTTTCCAAGCCTATTTCGCACAAAAACCGTAAATACGAACTACCAGTGTAGCCATCGGGTACCGGGAATTCGGGTAAATGGTATCCCTTCTTCCCTAGGTCGAGGTTACAACGTTCGGCGATCTCAACAGTATTGGAAATCGCTTCGGGGATTTCCTTAAAAAGTTGGCTCATTTCTTGTGGTGAGCGCAGGTAAAAAGTTGGCGAATCATAGCGCATACGATCCGGGTCGCTGAGCAATTTTCCGGTTTGGATAGCAAGCAAAACATCCTGATATTGAGCATCGTCAGGTTCGATGTAATGAACATCGTTCGTGGCAACAAATTTGGCGGAGTATTTTGCGCCAAGCTCTACTAATTTTTTATTTAGATCGACTAATTCGGTAATATTGTGCTGCTGTAGTTCAACGTAGAAATGGTCGGGACCAAATACGTCGTAATACCAATTCATTTTCCGAACCGCTTCTTCGGGTTTTTCATCCAACAATTGCCGCGGGATCTCCGCGGACATACATCCCGAGGTTGCTATCAACCCTTCAGAATGTTCCGCTAAATACTCATGGTCGATACGTGGAAAGTAATAAAAACCGTCGGTTTGCGCAGCGGATGTGATCTTGAGAAGGTTCTTGTAACCAACCTCATTCTCAGCTAGGAGCAACAAGTGGGAGGATTTTTTATCTAGTTTTGAATCTCGGTCTTGCATTCGGCGCGATGCCATATAGGTTTCTACACCTATAATTGGTTTAACACCCGCTTCGAGCGCGGCTTTGTAGAACTCAATAGCACCGAACATTGTTCCATGGTCGGTTATGGCAAGCGCAGGCATATCCATTTCTTTGGCCCGTTTTACTAATTTTTTGATATTAGAAAAACCGTCCAATAATGAATAAACTGTATGTGTATGGAGATGGACAAACGAATCAGACATATATCTTCCCGGTTGCTTGCATTATAGCATTTTGAAGTCATTATCCATAAAATGTTAATGAAAGTAGTTACCTATCGATCACTTTTATGACAAATAAAAACTCAAAACCTTGGGATTGGCAATCTTCGACTATTCTCATCTTATTGATGCTGACGGTAGCAGTTCGCTTGGAGAACACCAACTGGGCCGCTGACCTTGGTTACGTAGAATCGATTGCCATAGCTGGGACCGTTCTTGGATTCTTGATCGGAGCAAGTCGGTTTTCTGGTTTCCAAAAGGGGTTGTTAGCCTTCTTATACTCCTTGGTATACCTTCCCCTCGCACTTAGCAACATCCTCGACGTAGAATCGACTGGGTTGGCAAAACTACTAAGCCTTACCGGAAGACTACAGGTCGCCATCGACCAGGTGATCCAAGCCCAACCAGTACCAGACGCCTTGTTTTTTGTTACTATAATGGCTATTCTATTTTGGTTTTTGGGGATCAGCTCAGGGTATCAGCTGTTGCAAAATCGTAATGTGAACAAAATTCTCCTCGCGCCTACTGTGGTGATCCTTGTGATCCAATATTTTGATGGGTTGGTTACCGACAGAATATGGAACCTGGCGGTATATTTTTTCTTATCACTAGTTCTGGTCGGTCGTATCAATTTATTGCGCTCTCGAGATCGTTGGGTTAAAGAAGGGGTGATCGCTGGTACCCAACCTGAATACGACTTGAATCGTTTTATGTTGCTTTTTTCCGTCATTGTGATTCTGTTTGCCTGGTTGATTCCGTATCCGAGCGAGATCAGACCTATGTTATATCGTGGAATTAACTCGATCAAAGAAGGTTCTACCGCTGTTCAGGATCGCTTTGAAAATTTATTTGCGGCTCTAACCCCCAGCCTAAAGATGGTTGGACCAAACCGCTTCCCTCAGAATTACGGCATGGGTGAAAACGCGGAGATCGGCGATGAAGAATTGTTTGAAGTAAACCTTGCTGGCCAGCCCAATCCGCATTATTGGCCAGTAAGAGTTTATAGCCGATACCGCAATTACCTTTGGACAAGTGATACCTTTGAAGAAACCCTCTTCGACCCCGCAGAAGGTTCTATTGCCATAGAAAAATCAGCCGATACGAAAGAGGTAGAGGTCACTATAAAATGGACATCAGAGCCGGTGGATCTGTTGGTTAAGCCGAATAACACAGTTTGGGTTAGCCGGGTTGTGGAGATACAAACAGACCAGCGAAGTGGTGTAGTGGATCCAAAATATATGCGGGTGATCCCAAACCTGCAAAACGGGGATGTTTTCACTGCACGCTATGTTCTTGAGAAATTGACACAGAAGGATTTGAAGGAAGCTAGCACAGTATACCCGGAAGAAATCCTAACTCAATACTTGGATCTCGCGTCCCAACCTTCAGAGCGAATTTTGAATCTGGCAAATGAAATAACCACCGGTAGTACAAATACCTTCGAAAAGGTAACCTTGGTAACCAATTACCTTCGTGAGAATTATGAGTACACCAGTTCTGTTGGACCGATTCCTGATGGAGTTGACCCGGTTGAATGGTTCTTATTCGACGAGAGGTCTGGTTTTTGCAATTATTACGCTAGCGCTGAAGTTTTGCTTTTGAGGTCAATCGGTATTCCAGCCCGATTGGTAGTGGGCTACACTGGCGGGGAATTGAACGAAGAAGATTGGTTGGTCTTTCAGAAAAAGAATACACACGCTTGGCCAGAGGTGTATTTCCCCGATATCGGTTGGGTGGAATTTGAGCCTACCTCGTCTATTGACCCCATTGTCTTACCTTCCGGCGATATTATAGTGTCACCCTTCCAATCCAATGCTAATAGCGAATTTTCAGACCGAGAGCAAAACGCACAAATGGATGTGGAACTTGATGCCCAATCCGTGGAAGAAGTGACGGATGAAAGCAAGGTTGTAGACATCAAGAGCATCGCTTGGAGCATTGGGCCGGTTTTACTTTTTCTTATTTGTATCTTTATCGTACTTAGACGGGAAAGAATAAATATCTTCCTTTTTCATTTGCCTACAAAAGTACAGCAAACCTATACCCAAAAAGGCCACCAAATTCCTGCATGGGTTAACCTTTGGGTTAGTTGGAACCAGGCGAATTGGATCGAACGACAATTTTCGGTGGTGAATGTATCGTTGCGAATGTTTGGCGAAGAGGTTAAAAAGCACCAAAGCCCCGCTGAGCGATCAAAATTGTTGATCGCGATGCTTCCGGAAGCTAAGACAGAGATCGAGTTACTTTACCAAGAACTTGAAAAAAACTTATTCTCGCAAGATAACAATACCAAACCGAAAAACAGTTTGATGATGGCTTTGAAGATCCTGTTCAAGTCATTACAAAAAGGAATCAGGATATTGGCCTATGGAAAATAAAATTTCACTTAACCAGCAAGCTTGCGTATGGCGAGATATATATTTCCAAAGCCAAGAATGATATTGTCGGTTTCTATATATTCGTTTACGGTGTGCGCGCCGCCGCCGCGGGTGATACCCATCACCAAGGATGGGTATCCCTTACTCAATGGTATGTTCGCATCAGTGGAGCCTCCCAAAAACAATGGTTTCACCCCCGATTCGGTCAAAGTAGTTTTCACGATCTGGGCAAGGGGATGATCGAGGGCTAGGTACCCCGAGGGTCTCTCCCCAATAATTTTTACTTCAACTATGCAACCTGGTTTCCGAAAGTCATTCAGTATCGCGTTAATTCTATTTACTAATATCTCCAATTCAGCTTGTGAAGCAGAGCGCATGTCCAAGTCGATGCTTGCTTCTGACGCGATCGTATTAATGGTGGTTCCACCAGAAAACTTCCCAATATTAAAAGTCGTTTTGGGTTCAGAGGGGGGTTCGAGTTTGGAAATTTCGGCGACAAGTTTGCTCATTTCGTGAATGGCGGATGGGGAGCCAAAATCTGCCCAAGAGTGACCACCTTGCGTCTTGATCGTTACGCGATAGCGTAAAACACCGATTGCATGGTGAATAATGTGGTCGTAACCCATTCCTTCAAGAACGATATAAGCCATAACCTGGTTCTTAAAACGTTCCACAACTGCCTTCATACCAGCTAAATCCCCTAAACCTTCTTCACAGGTGTTGGCTACCAGCCAAATATCACTTGCGGGGGTTACTTGGTTGGCTTTTAGTTGTTCCACCAAACAAAGCAACGCGGCAACACTGAGAGAATTATCCCCCAACCCAGGTCCATAAATTCGGTTCTTCTCCCTTTTTATATCTAAGGGTGTTTCAAAAGGGAAAACAGTATCAAGATGGGCGGAGACTAAGATGGCGGATTGGGTGTTCTTCCCAGAATACTTTGCGTAAACATTACCTGTGCTGTCAAATGATATATCAGAGAGAACGTCCGATTGTTGCTCAAACAATGTTTTGATAAATTCAGCCCTGGTTCTTTCGCCAAAAGTAGGAGAGGGTACTTGTTGAACCTGAATAGCGAGGTCAATAAGTCGGTCAGAAATTTGCATGGTTAGATCCTCTTGATCTGTTCGCGATGGAATTTTAGCCTCGTCCGTGCTAAGTCTGGTAAGGCTTCAAAAATATAGGCGGCGCCAGTTCCATCCGAACAGATGGAGCTGGTTACATTGCCATAAAGTACAGCTTCAACAATATCGAAGGCCAAGTAAAACCCGGCTGTTACCCCACCCGCGAAAGCAGCCGAGCATCCGCTTGGATCCTTGATGATAGACGGGTAAGCGGGTATTTGCCATTTTTTTTTGGTAGCTCGCTCAAAAATGGCTACTCCGCCCTTCGCAAGTTTGATGACAACAAATTCACATTCATAGCCGCTTAGCCTTTCAGCCATTTCCCAAAGATCGTTGGTACTACCCCAAAAAATTTTCCGCACCTGAGCTTCGGTAGGGGTAAAAATGGTGATGCCGTTTAATAAGTTTTTTATTTCTGGAAGGTAGCGTTGTTCCATATAGTCTGGGTGTGGATCTACTGAAATAATTGTTGTGTTATTCTGTTGGAAAAAGGAGGCTAATTGGGTTTGTGACATCAACTCAAGCGGAGATAGGTGCAATACTTTTGCCCCTAATAATTCTTCTGGGATATCAGAAATTCGAGGAGAACTAATGTTGCTAAGTTTCTTTTGGTCGGTGATCTCTTGATCAGAGGAGTAATTTAATAATTCTTTCGGGAAACTATATCCGTTTTTAAGATAATTACTCGCGGGATTTTTGATATTCTTTACCAAATGTTGGTCGTAGGATTCAAAGGTCTTCGATTCAATATATTGTGGCATAACCCGAATACCTCTACTGTTCAACCCTAACTTCGTAAAATCGCTAAACCATTCCGAAGGAAAGTTTTCTCCTACGCGCGCCAAAAAAGTTATCGAATCCACCCATAATTTTCCGCCGGTGGCAGCGTAAAGCAGATCTCCACCCGGAATATTGTTATGAGGAATTCCAGAAGGTGGGATAATATAATGTTGTTTTAGCTCGCCGGCGTAGACTAGGGTATGTTTCATTAGGATAGAAATTCTTGGGTCATTCTTTAAATTCGGTTTATGGATTATTATAATGATGATTTCTTTAGAATTGGACTGAACCTGTCATCTTTCTCTCTTCGAAGTCATCAAAAATAAATTATAATGAGTCAAAGCCAATAAATGATAATAAAGTTAATTGCAAGGAGTAGATAATGAGTCAGAATAAAGTAAGAGTAGCCATAATTGGTGTTGGCAATTGCGCCTCCTCCCTGATCCAAGGGCTGGAGTTCTATAAGAACACCCCCAATGATGCTACTGTACCAGGTTTGATGCATGTGAACCTTGGTGGTTATCACATCAGTGATATTGAGATCACTGTTGGTATTGATATAAACGTTACTAAAGTTGGAAAAGACATATCAGAAGCTATCTTTGCTGAGCCGAACAACACCTATAAATTTACCGATGTTCCCAACATGAACGCGCCCGTTGTACGGGGAATGACCCACGATGGCCTCGGGAAGTACCTCTCGGATGTGATCACCAAAGCCCCTGGTCCAACAGCCGATATTGTTGGCATCCTAAAAGAAACCAAAACCGATGTTGTGGTAAGTTATTTGCCAGTTGGTTCTGAAATGGCGACCAAGTGGTATGTAGAACAGATCATTGAAGCTGGCTGTGCCTTCGTCAATGCCATCCCTGTTTTCATCGCATCCTCCGATTATTGGGGCAAGCGCTTTAAAGACGCTGGCCTTCCTGTTTTGGGCGATGATATCAAGAGCCAGGTAGGCGCTACCATTCTTCATCGCGTCATTACCAGCTTGTTTGTAGACCGCGGTGTTCAGATCGATCGCACTTACCAACTCAATTTTGGCGGCAATACCGATTTTATGAACATGCTTGAACGCGAAAGGCTTGAAAGCAAAAAGATCTCGAAGACCGGCGCGGTTACCAGCATGATCCCTTACGACATTGGTGCCGAAAATGTTCATGTTGGCCCATCCGATTATGTACCGTGGCTCACCGATAGAAAATGGTGCTACATCCGCATGGAAGGAACCACTTTCGGTAATGTTCCGCTCAACCTTGAAGCCAAGTTGGAAGTATGGGATAGCCCCAACTCCGCTGGTGTGATCATTGACGCTGTTCGTTGCGCGAAATTAGCCTTAGATAGAGGGTTAAGCGGCCCGATCATTGAGCCATCCTCCTATTTCTTCAAGACCCCCCCCAAGCAGTTCAATGATAGCATTTGTAAAGA
>CAZSLN010000005.1:49023-66549 GCA_964607645.1 uncultured Anaerolinea sp. | reverse complement strand
GTATCGTTTCGGTATGATTACGCAGAATATTTTCTGTTTGGCGGCGCTCGGTCAGGTCGGTGATAACTGTGATCGTTCCCTTGTATTTGCCACCAATTATGTGAGGTGTGCCGGTGAATAAGGCAAAGATTTCTCGATTATCTTTAGAGCGCAACTTAATTTCACTTTTCGCGCTATCGCTCAACAATTGTGAAGTGTAACCGTGGATATTAGTGGATGCGGTATTAGAAAAAGTAACATCTTCAAGGGTTTTACCAATCAATTCATCGATCTCGTAACCGAGCATTTTCGCGAAGTAGGGGTTGATGAAGGTAAATTTATCATTTTCATCTGTAACCACCAAACCCTGTCCCATTTGGGTTGTAAGTGTTTGCGAAAATTCGACTTGGTTTTGCAATTCCTCTTTCGCCATTCGAATGTCGGTGATGTCGGTCCCAATACCGATGATCAGATCGCGCGGACCTTTCGCGTCTTGTAAACGCAGCCAACGCTCTTCTCCATTTTTGTGCATTACTCGGTGCTCATGAGGAGTTGGATCCACCCGCGACAACCCCAAAGCTGACCGCCGGATATATTCTTTTTCGAGGTCTAAAGTTCCACCAGAATCCCTGTCGATCCTCCACCAACCATCCCCCAATACTTCCTCAGGTTCGTATCCGATGATCTGTTTCACGGACGGGCTAACATAGATGATTTCCGCGTTGCTATTTGCCACCAACACAAGATTTCCGATTGAACCGAGAATATCATCCGATAGAGCTAATCTGCCTTTTTCGATCTCCCACTCAGTAATATCCTGACAAAAAATATTTACATACCCCATCATTTTGATGGGAACAAAGAAAAAGGAGAAGAAATGTTCGGCATACTTAAAAATTCTTTGCCGTGTTTTCTGACCATCTAAAGCCATAGCTGCTTCGACGACCCAATCGATCGGGACAGTGTCAGCAGCAGCCATTTCAATGGATTCAAGTAATTTTTCGCCGCTAACATTAATAAAAATGATTTCGCCCGTTGTTTTAATTCTAAAAACAGGGTTCGGATTTTCTAAAGGGAATAACGCGATAGAGCGAAGTTGTTTTTCAACGCGTTTTTCAGAGGAACCGGCGCGGATGGTGGCTACAAAGGAAACCTTTCCTTCCATTTCAGCTCTCCCAACCAAAACATCGATCGGAAAAACATCTCCATTCTTGTGGCGCGCAACCACCGGACGTGAATAACTCATTTCAAGGTATTTCTCGTGGGTTTGCTTAAACCCTTCGAAAAGAGAAGCATGGCCAGTAACATCTTCATCCCTCAAAAGAAGGGAAAGGTGTTTTCCTAAAAAATCCTCTTCTTCATAACCAAACAAAGTTGTAGCTGATTGGTTCGTGCCGACAATTGTTCCGTGTTCGTCAAAAACCACAACCGCATAAGGATGTGCAGCCATTAGCGTTTCAAACATTCGTTTCTACCCCTATTGAAGTAGGTTCTTCTGTAGATCGATTTAAATAATTCCACAAAAGCAGGCTTAGGAATAAGGTCGCCATTACGATAACCTGAACAGTAACAACCTGACTGAGAGATTTATGAAATAACATTATTCCCAATACCTGTGCGGTTCCCGCCGCAATTGCAAAACGTGTTTCCCTACCTTTGCCAAGGGATAATCTGTAATTAATGATCACGTTTGCCAACGCGTACATAGAAGTGGCGAGGGCGTATAACCATAAAAGCGGCGCGACATCAAGATATTGAGGTCCAAATAAGATACTTACGATTGATTCTGGAATAAAAAAGGTCAATAAAACGATAGGTGTAGAGACTGCCAGCACAATGACGATAGACAGCCAAAGCAAATGCCCATGAGGTTCGCCCATCTTTTGTTTTTGCGCCACAATTGGGAACATGGTTGTAACAACCGACCAAGTGGCAAAAAATACGATTCGGCCAATTAGCGCGAGCGCGGCGTATTGCCCAGCTTTATCCGCGTCATAAAACCGCTTAACTAAGATCACATCGCTGTTGTTGATGAGTATTTGGCCCAGTTGCGATATAAGCACAGGAAGTGAAAAGGCGATAATCCCATTACGCACTTCTTTGGTAATGGGTTGTTTGGTAAAAAGTCCTTTCACAGCCAGTCTGGCCATCAACCAAGTAAAGAAAAAAGATAAACTGATTCCTATCACCGCCCCATTCACCGAGAGCCCAAGCGAAACCAGCGTGATACTAACCAACAAGCGTGTCCACATTTCGAGTTGGTAACTTAAGGCTAATATCTTAAAGCGGGTCTGACCCTGAATGATACCGCGCTCAACACCTTGCAATAGGCTAAAAGGAATTGCGGCCCCAAAAATAATAAAGGGAATTTCTGATTGCGTATGAAAGAAACTTTTTAGAGCTGGAGCAAACACAACGAAGGAAACGGTTAGAACAATTCCAAACCCTGCCGCGATTCTCCAAATAAATTGCCGGATCGACGCGAGTGTCTCGTTATCTCCGCTGGCTGTATAAATAGCTGAATATCGTGCTGTGGTCATTTGAATTGGCGCGGTAATAAAAGTTACTATAAGTAGCAATGTTACGATCAGTGATAGATCCGCAAAGAGGGATGGTCCTAACCAACGGCCCATAATGAGGTTATAAACATAATTACCAGCATTGACAACCGTCATGCTGATCAGTAATAGCGCGCTCGCGGATGCGATCTTAGAACGTAGCAAATCCCTAATTTTTTGCATTGGGTGTTAGCGCATCGGCAACTGCCTTTAGGATAATTTTCGAACTCACTGGTTTGTTTAAAAACCCTTGAATCCCCACCGACTCAGCAACGGTCCTCTCTTCATCATCACCGCTGCCAGTAAGAATGATGATAGGTAGGTTCTTGATTTTTTCGGTTTCTCGTATGCGCTTCAGCAGCGAAATTCCATTCATGACGGGCATAGCAAAATCGACGATGGCAAGGTCAACGACCGTTCCCCCAAGGATCTCTAGCGCTGTAGCACCGTTTTCGGCACTAATTGTTGTAAAACCGGCTTTTGTTAATATATAGGTCAAAATATGTTGGTTGTTTTTGTCGTCTTCCACGATCAAGATACTAGCCATAAAAGTCTCCTAACATCCCAGAGAAAGGTTAAAAACCAACTGGGATAACCTCAGAAAGTTTGATCAACGCAAACACTTGGTCAAACTTGGTTAGCTTCAAGATACGGGCCGCGTCTTCAGCTTTTGGCCAAACCAGCCGCACATTTCCGTTCTTTAATCGGGATCTTTTTAAAGCACTAACTAAAACAGCTAGGCCAGCTGAATCCAACATGCTGATATCTGTTAGGTCAAAGACAAAATGGATAAAGTCATTCGCGATGTAATCATCACATATCTTTCGAACGGCTGGGGCTTCAAAAGCATCAAATCTACCCTTCAAAGTGATTGTGACGATCTTGATTACCTTTTCATTAGTTGAAACTTCTAGAGCCATTAAATTCCTCTTTTCATGGGGCGCGGTGGATGAATTTGATCAATTGCCACGTATTTCTGCCGTTATTCGTGTTGTAGGTAACTTGGTCCATCAGCGATTGTATGATGGCTAAACCATAGCCGCCTTCAGCTAAGTCCATAGGATCGGGCATTTTTACCTTACTTAGGTCAATATCGACTGGCTCGCCTGTGTCTACCGTTTCGATCAATACCTGATCGTCATCGCAGGCGATGTTGACGGTGATTAGGTTGTCTGATTTTCCCACATAAGCATGTTCAACAAGATTTGTTAGGTGTTCCTGCATCGCCAGCTCACAATTGTTAATAATGCTGTCAGCAAGGCCCGACTTTACTAATAGCCTCCGCATGTACTCAGCCGGAATTCGAATGTCCTCATATGTTGCTGGAATAATAAATTGTTTAGTTCGATCCTTATCAATTACCTTTACCACAAGGATGGTTTGATCATCCTCTTTCAGGTTCGAAGCCGAAAACGAATTTACATCAGCGAGAAGTGATTCCACCATCTCTTTCGCGGAACGATTACGGGATTTTGAAAGTGAGTTTTTCATTCTTTCGTATCCGAACATTTCATCGACTGCATTTCGAGCTTCCGGAAACCCATCTGTCGCGATTACGAATATATCGCCATGAGAAAAATTGATATTTTGTGATGTGAAGCCGTATTCTATTAAGACGCCAACCGGAATATCCTGCGCTTCAAGTAAAACCGGCTCTTGTCCATGCGGAATATGATATATGGGGCTTTGACCGGCATTGCTAAAAGATAAAACCGAATTAGTCCGGTCAAAGGTACCGAAAAATACGGTAGCAAACATACCAACATTTGAAAAATCAGCAAAAAGGTCGAAATTAAGACGATCAAGGACTTGATGAGGAAAATTAAATGGCATCATCCTCGAAGCCGATTTTATGACCGTATGGGTCATACTCATCAAGAGAGCCGATGGCATCCCTTTGCCTGTAACATCACCAACGGTCAAGACCAGTGAATCTTTAGAACGTTCGATCACATCGAAAAAATCTCCGCCCACTTCAAATGCGGGGGCCGACATAGCGAAAATGTCCAATCCTTCAATGATCGGAACGCTCTGTGGCAGAATGTTCATCTGAACCTGACGAGCGATATCCAATTCTGCTTCCAGTCGCACTCTACTAAGTGATTCCAAATGCAAGTAGGTATTCTCAAATTGAGCGCCTAATTGCCCAGCAATGGCTTGGGCAAGTTTAATATCTGGCGATGTGAAATCGGTATTTGAGTTATAAACACCGAACATAGCGCACACTTTATCTCTAACTGGCAAGGAAAGCATCATCAAATTGTGAATGCCCGGCGGTAGAAGAAGTGGGTCGTTAATTACATAACGGTTCTGATCATTGTGAAAGAGGGTGGCTAATGCTTCTAACTCAGATTGGCTTAAATGTTGATCGGATAGTTGATGGAAAATTGGTTGTTGCCCCTTTTCCTTAAGAATCACGAGGCCGCCATCCGCGTCAAAAAGGCTTTTCGTTTCCTTTACCAGTAATTCCATGAGAGCAGGGATATCAAGGGTGCGCCGAGTTGCCTGGGTTAGTTCATATATGGCAACAAGCCTATCTTGTGTTTCTACCAAGGCAGCGGTTAGATCCTTCATTTCAGTTTCAATGGTTAGCAAGCTGCCTAAGCCATCCAGCATTGATTCAGCAATGGAACCCCACGCATCGCCAGTAAGGCCAGAAATTCGAAGGGCTAAATTCGAAACGCGCGATTCAACTTTCAGCATTGGAATCGAGGTCGTGAATTCCTCCGGGATCGATACTAAAACCCGATCTTTATCGAGTAATTGCACCTGAGTCGCCCCCAAATTTATCCATATGCTGGCGAGTTTATAAAATCTTTCTGTTGAATTAACCATTTGAGAAGCGAGCATGATCTTCTAAATAGCCACGCTTGCTTCTTCTTCAGTTTCAAAAATATCAAAGGCTTTATCAAGGCGAGTCAATTCAAAAATGACCCGAACAGGCTGCTGAAGAGAGCATAAACGCAAGGTACCATTATTCTCACGACATTTTTTATAACCGCGAACGAGTGTTGATAGAGCTGTAGAATCAACAAAATTTACGCCTTCAAGGTTGACGATGATCTTTACGTTTTGTTTTTCTACCTGCGCCTGCAGCCAGGCGTTTACTGGTTCGGCTTCATGCGCGTCAAAACGACCTTTGAGCTTCAACACAGAAAAGGAACCATTTTCTTGTTTTACAATTTCCATTTTTTCACCTATTTACGTTTTAATAGTTCTTGAAAATGAATTAAATACCAATCTACTACTTCGGTGATAGGCAAACCATTAGCCGCCGTGTAATTACGAAGGCCTATCTCCATTTGCCGATCAGGATTATCGATCACTCGCGCGATAGCATCAGCAAGGCTCTTCCAATCCGTTGGCTCAAAAAACTCGCCATCATAGCCTTCTTCAAGAACGAGCTCAGCGAGGTCTCCTAGTTTAGGCAGAACGACTGCTTTTCCATACCCGCCAGCTTGGTGGAGTACGCCAGAACTACCGGTTGTGGATGTGTACGGAAAGGCAACAACCCAGGCTTCACCAAAAATCCGCGCCACATCTTCTTCAGCAACATAACCCGTAAATTCCACATTGGTTATGTACGAGAATTTTTCTTGCATTTTCTGTAAATAACCGGCGGCATTCGGGCTATCGGTTCCAGCGATCACCAACCGCAAGCCAGGATGGTTTTTCTGTAAAAACTCGTGCGCTTGTAGCAGAAGGTCAACGGTTTTGTACGTGCCAAATTTCCCAAAGGTCATTATGGTTGGTTGCCCGCTTGGCATTGGGTTCGGTTGGGTATCGGTCGGTTCTTCAAAAGATCCGTGAGGCGCAAGCAAAACATTGTTCGCGCCATACTTACTTTCCAAGATCTCCACATATTTTGGAATTGTGACAGCCACAAGATCCACCGAAAGAAGGAACCTGGTAACAATGTTGCCAACCAATCGGATAATTCCAACAACCAACGGGTTACTGCCAAAGCCGGCGGATTTTAAATCGACTGTTTCCATAATGTTATGAATAAGGACGACCACATTAAAACCAGACCTTTTCAAGACCCATGGGATCATTAATCCCACAGTAGCAGGGATTTTTTTATCCGCAAAGGAAGCAAATTGAATATTGAACAAGACAATATCTGGGTTAACTTCTTTGACCGCCTTTGTAATTCGGAACACATTATCTATCGCTCCAAATTTCCAACACGGGATACCTCTGATGGGGACTTCGTCAGACGCTTGGCTAAACAAATAAGATTCCCCAGCGGGCAATTCATCTAGCAATAGTATGATTTCCTTAACATCTTCCACCTTTGATTTTAAAAAGCGCACAAAATGGAAAGCATACTCATTAAGAGAACCTTTGGATGGCGGATGGGTAGTAATGATGGCAATTCGCATTAAATTTTCCTCACTTATCGGTAAACGCCTCGCAGGTCATTCAATTTTATTAGATATAGATCTCGTAAAAAGCGCTGAACTTCTTTGCGAGTATCCACTTTGGAACCTGGGGCATCGATCCAGGATACCGGCACTTCAGCGATCTTGTAACCGAATTTTGAAGCCAGATACAAAATTTCGAGGTCGAAAGAAAAACCCATAATGGTCTGTTTGGAATGAAGTTTCTGCGCAGCTTCGTGGGTGTACATTTTAAAACCACATTGCGTATCTTTTACTCCAATGCGGAATATATTTTTCACGATCCAGCGTAAGCCTCCACTGAGAATTTTCCGAAAGATCGATTTCTTCCCTTCCTCGGCCCCTTCAGCGGCTCTTGAACCAACCGCCACGTCATAACCTTCCAGCTCAAGTTTATGCAAAAGTTTGGATACTTCTTCAATAGGTGTCGAGTTATCAGCATCAGCAAAAAGGACAAACGCGCCTTTGGCCGTTAACATGCCGCGTTGAACGGCGCTGCCCTTGCCCCCATTTTTAGGTGCCTTGAGTACCATCAAGTTGACCAATCCAAGGTCCTCAACGATCTGGACGGTATCATCTTTCGATCCATCGTCAGCAATCAGCATTTCCCAAGCAAACCCTAAGTCTGAAACGTGGGAGGCAATCGCGCCTATGGTCGCGACGATACGTTCTCGTTCGTTGTAGGCAGGAATAACAATAGATAATTTTGGCAAAGTGTCGTTCAGGTTCGATTTCCAGCGGGCATAATTTTCGTAGGGCATAGGTAACTCCTAATAGGTTGGAAGGAGCAAGCTCCTGTGTTCAGAAAAAAAACTTAAGCGACAAAGATCCAATTAACAAAAATCGCGACAAAAACCCCAAGCAGAACCGCTAAGGTCAAACTCAAGGTGCGGTCAACCACTTCATGCCGTCCCCACCAACCAAATATCATAAAGGCGGGAAATGCGCCTAGTACATAACGGAAAATACTTCCAACCGCGCTAGAGGCTGGAACCAACATCATAATCAAAACGAAAATCGCGTAACCTTCACCTATCTTCACCCATATAAATGGTACGATCACAAGAAAGATCAGTAAGCTGGAAACATTCCATAATCGGGTCAACCAACCTTTATTGACTTCACCCGTTATTAGCCCAATAATATTGTTCTTAACCACGAGGATTGGACCTATATTTATTCGGCCCCAAGCGGCTTGAACTTCAATAAACGCCATTGGGCGTTGGAAATTAAGTTGTAGAAATAGCAGGTAGGCAATTAAACCTAACGGGATCAACGATATGATCAATACTTCGTACCAATTTTGCCTGATTCCGTGTAAAAGGTTGATCCAGGTTTCTTTTTTGTAGATGGTGGAAAGTGTCCAACCTTGAACCCGAAGCCATTCCCACAAAACCAAGGCCCACATCAAAACACCTAAATTACGTGTGGCGGATGTGAGTATTCCAAATATCGCCGCGGTCATCCACTTGTGTTTTCGAGCGAAATACATCGTACCAACCGCGAAGAGCAGAAATAAACTCTCGGTATAAACGCTGGAGAAAAAAAATGAGGTAGGAAAAAAAGCTAAATATATGACTGCCCGTTTGGCGGACCCAGCGTCAAACTCAAGTTCCGTTAGTAAATAAAGAAAAACAAGCGCGCCGAAAAAAGCAAGATTGCTGATCAAGAACCCAGCTAAGATCACATTCTCATCAAAAGGGATTGAAACCATCCGCATCAGTACGGGGTAAAGAGGAAAGAAGGCTACATTGCTCTGATGGCCCGGGTTGTACCAATACCCATTCGACGCGATATCAAAATAATATTGGCTATCCCATTTTGCCCAAGTCGATAGAAAAACACTATTCTTATCGGCGGTCCAATGGCCATCTTCGGTGGGCAGCATTGTATCTGCTAAAATGCCTACCCCAAAAATAAGTAACCGGCTGATCGTAAATGCAAGGAAGGGGATAGTGACCCAGAGCGGAAGCTTTTTCATTTCTCAACTTCCAACTTCACATCTGTAAAGGTAACGGGTCCGCCATAAGCTAATAAGCCCACCCACCCATCCTGTGAAGGTAGAGGAACATCCGCGACAATTTGTTTATCGTTAATGAATACAGTCATCTTATCGAGATTAACAATAATTTTTAGGGTCACATTTCTTTTCGGGTCGGCGATCTCCGATGAACCCTGACCAACAAATTTCCCAGCTGTATCAGTAGACCCCCACCAGATCGACTTTCCTCCATCTTTCAACCGAATGATGTAGGCGTTCTTCTTCGTACCACGTTCGGACATGTGGAAAATAAAACCAGCGCCGGAAGAAACCGAATCAGGAAGAGCGATGTTCGCTATGATGGTGTATTGCGATGCTTGAACACCAGTATTCCAAATATAATCCGCTGGATCAGAGACAGTTTGTATCGCCTTATTATTAGAGAGCTCCCATTTACCGCTGATAACACGTTGGTCGCTGAAACCATCTAGCTTGGTATAGGTCCCCTTAAACAATGCCCCAACCCCATCCACGGTAACTTCATCAAAGGAGGCGCTAGCGCGAGAAGTGAGTAAACCAATATAGCCAAGGTTATGAGTAGAACCATACGCTACGGATTGAACCAATAGCCTATCATCTACATAAATACTATAAGAAGTCTTCCCGCTGACGATCCTGATGGTATGCCGGTCGGTGCCGGCGTGCGCAACCTCTGCATATCCCTGGCTTTTGTAAACTCCAGTTTCGTCGAAATACCCCCACATAATGGCATTATCGCGATTATCAGAATATCGCACCATCGATGCGCCGGTCAATCGATCGTTGTAAGGCATATTAAATAGCAACCCAGCGCCACTCCCCTGATTGTGAGTAAGCCCCACTTGCATGCTGAAATTTTGGAAGGCGGTTTTGTTGTAAATTACTGAAAAATCAAAGCCATCCACTTTTGATTCAACGAAGTTCCCATTCGAAAAAGTCCAATTACCCTTTACGATCGTCCACCCTGCGTCAGAAACTGAGCCATCGAAAACCCCTTGGAATGGCGACGAGGCGCCAGAAGAAATATTCTTAATATCAATTGGAATCGGTGTTGAGAGTACCTGAGTTGAAGCAGGCAAAGCGGTTGGGCTTGGTGCTACCACTGCTGCGGAAGATTCAGGAGTTGGGGTACTCTTACTATCCGGAGCATTTGTTTCCGTACCAACCGCGCTTGCCCCAAATAATGGAAAAACTTCCACGGTTGTGAAGCCAGTGGAACTATGCGAGGAAATTAAACCTACCGCCCCTTGAATGCTTTGTAGCGGAACATCTCGAGCCAGTACTTGATTGTCGAGATAAATATCGTAACTATTATCACCTGAAAAAATTTTCATTTCATGTTCATCGGTAGAGGCTGGTGGAACATTTATAAACCCCTGCCGGTTAAAGGAGCCTTGGTCGTCGTAGAACCCCCATATGAGCGAATCGGTTTCATCAGAGTACCGAACCACTTGCGCTCCACGTATTTGGTACGGCGACGGCATGTTGAACAACAACCCGCCGCCTTGCCCACTAAGATGGTTAAAGGTGGATTGGATCGTGTAATTCTCGAAGGTGCTTGCCTCATAACCAATAGCGGCATCGCTCACGGTGGGGTCGCTCTGCATCATTTGATTGGATTCGATCTGCCAGGCCCCGCTGATTGGCACCCATCCGGCTCCACCAGGATCATGGTCAAAATCACTGTTATAAACCATATCGCCTGGGTTTTCGCTTTGCGCGGCTGTAAGCTTATAAGAGTCAAAGATCACAGGCCCCAGAGAATAAAAGCCGATCATGCCGTTATTGTAAATAAGTGGTCGATTTTCGATCAAACGTTGGCCGTTGACTTGAACCAAGTAGGATTTACTATAAACATACACATCTAGGCGAAATTCAGTTGTATTTAAAGTAAGCGGAACTTGCACCTGGGTAACAAAAGTGCCCGATTCATCTACATACCCCGCCACAAGTTCTAATGTGGTCGGATTAATTCTGCTGATATAGACACGGTGTTGTTTACCCACCAAGTCCGGATATTGCGCGTTAAAGGACATCCCAACATTTTTACTGTCTTTTTTCAAGGTAATATAAACGCTGGCATGATAAGGTTGGTCTTCAGGAACTTTGAGAGGTACGAATAACTGGGCAGCGTCTTCTCCGCCTACGGTTTGTTGTAAAGTGCCTTCGCGGATCGTCCAAACTCCAGACTCTAAAAACCAGCGTTTTAAGTTAACATCATCAAAACTTTGCGCATATGGAACTTCGTAAGTGGAAACAGGTTGTTTTGGGGCAAGCAAAAATTGCAGCGCTACAAAAAGTAGAATCGCGACAAAAACCAAACCAATTGCGGAAATTATGATTCGAAAATATTTTTTATTCATAAGTGACGACTTAATTATATATCCTATACTCTTGTAAAAAAAATAAAAGCAAGAATAGGTTATCTAGAACCGATTGTCCAAGGTTAGAAAAGACTCTTTAAAAATAATATCAAATAAGCTATTATAACTTCTACCCCAAAACTTGGTCAAAAAAATGATTTCAAATTTCTACTAAGAATGCCAAGGTTCATTTCGTATAATGATCAATCAAGAAGAAGAGTTTTTAGGGATTTGCGCCTTGAAAAATTACCGACCCACAGCACAATTCACTTTTGTCTATAACCGTAATATTTGCCGGAAGCGCTAACGTTTGATATTCTTCTTCAGGTATGATTAAAAGACCTTCAACCAAGAACGGGGCATTATTTAATTTCTTGAAATAAATTGGATATTGCCCTTTATTGGCGGAGACAGTGCCTAAATCAAAATATTGATATTCATAATTAACCACAACCACATCGGAAGGGATCAGCTTCCCAATCTCGCTCGGAGAATACCCGCTCATATCCATTGGGGTTCGTGATGAGGAGAACACCAGTTTTTTATCAAAGAAAGCCAAGTTTTGGGGGGAGGAAGCGAGAACCATAGAAACGGGTTCCGGAAATAATTTAGAGGTGATCTCAACATCCACGGCTGAAGCCGCTCCGCGCATCAGCAAATGATACTCTCCCTCGGCGGGAAAATTAACATCAATGCGCAAGGTTGTTTCCCGAGGTACCCCAAGAAAACTTCCCTGTATGGTTCCCCATAATCCGGGCGTGATCATATTTAGACGGTTATATTTGCTATCCGAAAAAAATTGAAAAAGCCTGAACATCGGCGAAAGATAATACGAGCTAGAGATAAGATCCGGCGAGAATGGCAGAATGGTGCTGTTTGGAGTAAAGAATTGCTTTTGGGTATGTTTCTTGTAGATGTCTAACGCCGAATCATGCTCGTTACTCGTCACAAGGGTCAAACTCTCGTATTTTTCCAGGTCGCCAACCACCATTGGGTAACGAATGTCATAATAACGGGTAAGTTCAAGGTTCGAGGAGAGGATCTGGATGAAGGTATTCCAACTAACATCCAAATAAAGCGGTACACGGTTTGCTGTGGGTAGATCGGTAAACTCATATAATACAAAACTTTCGTTTTCCAAAAGTTTCTTTACGTAGGCGTTTTGTTTGTCCAACTCCGGGATGAGGATATTCTCCACCTCGCGTAAATACTCTTGCCCGCCAACCGTGTTTGCCATCAAACTTTTATTTACCACAATATACCGCAGGTTCAGATCACGCATGATATTTACCCACCAAGATTGCTGATAATACATCGCGCGTAACAATAAAAAGAATTCATGCTTGTTATCTGAGTCGCCGGTAAGCCCATAATAAAAACTTGGAAGGTCTAAGTAATATATATAGAATTTATCAATGAACTTGTGTTCAACGCCATTAATATCCACCACCGATTTTGCGGTTTCAGTAGGAGGAAGGACGACTACCTTGCCGGGTGGAAGTTGAAGTAACGCTTCCTTGACTTCTCTCAGCGGGCCAACCGGGTAGGCGGTCAAAAATTCATGAAAATCACCCGAAAAGAAAACAAGCCGATAAGTTGGGTTCGAGAACAACGGTACCAAAACCAATAAAACCACAAAAATTGTCACGATCCAACGCGGTTCTTTTTTGACGCTGGATTCGATTTGTTGGGTACTGCTCTGTATGCCATCATTAGAAACCTTTTTCTTGTCTCTTCCGGTCAAGACTCGGCCGATCTCACCAAATCCGTGATCGATCCAGGTTTGGTATAGCCAAATAACGCCGATCGGTATCAAAACACACCCCATCATAAATAGAAGGAATTCAAATCGATGGGGGAAGCGTAGTACCTGAATGATGGTGCCCAACAATTGAACGATGATATCCCCAACAAAGGTACGTGTACTTCCCGCAAATTGGCTAGTGAATTGAAAAACCCGATGGAAAGTCGGAAACCAGGGTGGGTCAGAATAGCCCAGCGTTGCCCAAATGGAAAAAAGGGTTGTGGTGTACGCAATGGTAAAAAACGCCTTCAAAGGTTTTGTGTTGAACACTTCGTTCCTAACTCGTTTGAAAAAGAAAGGAAGGAACATAATAATCGTATAAATTAAATTTGGCCAGCGGGGCTCTTTTGCCAGGTAATCACCGGTCAATTCTTTATCCATGATCCCTGCCATATCAAAGGCCAGAACGTGAGGTAACGAGATCGAGGCATCTTGGATAAAGTAGTAATCAGCTGGGACTGTCTCGGAAAGGTTTTCAACACCCTTTAAAAAATAAACTTTAACCAGCACATAATAAGGGGCTAATGTAAAAACGGCAAGTATGAGGAATGCCCCAACACAACGCCAAAACCGAACCTCCACCACTTCACTGCGCCAGTTCTTAAAAAATCGTTTGGCACCGCCCAACCACAATAACGGTTGGTAAATAACCTTCCAAGTGCCATTCTTAAATACTTCAATGGTATCGATCAATATCAATACAGCTACCGCCAACGCCATGTAGAGGGCAAAAAGAACTAAGTAATGCACCGCCGGATTAAACAAAGTGAAGATGCATGCGATGAGAATTGGAACATACGGTTTTTTCTGCGGAAAAATGATGCCGTACGTAACCAGCTCAATCGATATCACGAACATCGAAAATCCCAAGATCAGTGTGTAAAAATGCGCGATCTTGGAATAATCTAGAATGAGAAAAAGCACTAATACCGGGGCGGCAGTGATCGGGTAAATGATCTTGGGTTTGTATTGGGGCAGGATCTTGCTGATCAGCCAAGCGGATACCAAAAATGCCGCGAACGCGATGCTTGGGATAACAATGGGTATCGCAAAGGGCAGGATCTTATAATAGCGCATCCATGTAGTGAGGATAGCGTACCGCACCCGGAACTCGTAGCCGTTGGTCAGTTGATTAAATTTTCCAGCAGCTTGGTCAATCAGTTGGCTGTTGGGATTAAAGAAAGGGACCAGTTCATCCCCATTGATCACAGCCTCCCCCCTTAGAACGGAAGGGATACTCGCGATTACATTGCGAAACATAAAAAAAGAAAAAAGAAAATAGCACAGACCAACTACTAAAATAATACGTCGTACAGTTAGGTCATTCTCCTTTTCAGATGGATCGATGATAGGAGTTTCACCATCATCCGCGGGATGGGGCTGGTTGTCACTGCGATGAAAAAGGGATCGCCAATTACGGAATGAAAATTTTAGTTTTGAGGTCATCGAAATAAGTTGTTAGTTTTGCCCGAAGAAGAGTACTGCGCGTTAGTAGGTGCTCCCGAATCGATGGTGAATTCTTTATTACCGTATCGATCCCTTCATACAAAGGTGCTAAATCAAAGGGTTGGTTAATATTTATACTATGGTCAGACATGCCAAGGTAATCTACTAGCTCTTGAACTTTCACATCGTAAACCAAGCCAAAAAAGGGAAGCCCTATGATGGAGGCGATCACCAATGTATGAAGGCGTTCAGCCACGATCAGATCACAACCTGCCATTACCTCTGCCGCTTCCTGAGCGGTCTGAGGGTCATGAAGTTGGAATGGGATATTTGGAATTCGTGTCGAAAAATCTTTCAAAACCGAAAGATCATCGTTCTCTTTGAACTTGCTCTGCATCGGTAACGCGTGAATTTCGATCGGGTTCATTTCATTGAGCTTCGTCAACGCGGAAACGAGCTTGTCCAAAAATGGTTCCCAAGCGTTACGGTTTTCGATATCATAATTTAAATTGAGGGCGATGCGGGTTTTCCCTTGCCTCGGCTGAATCGTACTCCCTTTTGAGAGGAAGACATCGGCGGAGTTCGCGAAAACAGCATCAGGAACCAGAAGTACTTTTTCAGCAGGGATGCCAAGTTTGAGCACAGTATTCATCGACTTGATATCTCGTACCGAAAGAAAATCCACCTGCCTAAGGATCCATCGGGCGAGTTGTTCTCCGCGTGGAGTCATGATCGGGCCAACCCCAATATTGCTCATCGCCACTCGTTTTCTTGCGATCTGCTTAGCAAAGGTGACCGTAGCCAGGATCATTAATAAAGTAGAGTAGGGGTTTCTCCCCACGCTAGCGTATAGTTCCTTGATGATGCTTCCACCGCCAAAAAACAAAAGATCAGAAGTAATCAAATACTTTAAGAACCGTGGCAGCTCACGGGTTGTGTGGAACGATTCCACGTTGAATTTTGGCCGCATGGCGTTTTGCGTGAACGCTGGATCATACGAATTGACAGCATATTGATGTTCAACGCCGAGTTGAGCCAGAAAAGTTTCCAGCAATAATTCGTCACCAATATTGAATTGTCCGTGTGTACCGAGGAAAAGTATTTTCATAATTTATTTTTCTGGATGTTCTATTGGTCAAGTAGTAATTTTCAAAAAATATGGAACGACTTCAAAATATTGTAAAACAGTGGTGTTCCGTTTGTAAACAAGCAGTTGAATTATTACGGCCGCGGCTGATATTTTAACCTATCTAGGTTCGAAATCCTATTGTCACAACTAACCTTCTTCATTTAAATTAATTTATCTTAAAAGCGCGGATCATGATTTGCTTCCAATCGATCATTCTTTACATTGCCGGGTTTCGTTATTAGTTGCAAACCTTTTTTCGTCGGGTAAAAAGTTTCTTAGGGTTAAGCCATCAATAGCACCAAAAAAACGCCACGATCCATTTTTTTCTTATGGTAATTTCAATATACCACAGGTCATTGGCGATTACTTGCACTGTGGTACCGCAAGTAGGACGGTGATCAAACTGGTTTGCCGATTAAATAAATTTCTGTTAAACTTATCAAAAACAGGATTACAACAAGCTTGTAAGTTTTTCTAATATGAATGTTTTGTAGGTTTTTGGCCCTTGTTTTTCAGTTTAAAACGGTAATTATTCCACAATATTCCTTTCGCAAGGAGAAATGACATCAAATGACCGAACATACTTATGCGGTAATCATGGCTGGTGGTGGTGGTACTCGGCTTTGGCCGGTTTCACGCAAGGAGCGGCCAAAACAACTACTCCCCTTGATAGGAAACGAAACGCTCTTCCAAAGCACGGTCAGCAGATTGGAGAATTTATTCAGCCCCGATCGAATATTGGTCGTTACCGTAGAAGAACAAGCTCGCGAGATGCGATTACAGGCTCCCGAGATCCCTGAAGAAAATTTCATCATTGAACCCGGTCCGCGCGGTACAGCATCCGTAGTTGGCTTAGCCGCGGCGGTCCTCTACAAGCGCGATCCAAACGCGAAGATGGCGATCTTACCTTCCGACCATTTCATACGTAATCGCGATCTCTTCCACTATCTGCTTAAAGCCGCATTAGAAGTTGCCGAGAATGGCTACTTGGTCACGCTCGGTATTACCCCCACTCAGCCATCAACCGCGTACGGGTATATTCAGCAAGGCGATCGTTTGGAAGGGCAATACAATTATCCTACCTATTCAGTAAAACGCTTTGTTGAGAAACCTGACGAACAGACCGCCCAAAAATTACTACGAACCGGTGATCATTCTTGGAACAGCGGTATGTTCATTTGGCGCGCGGATGTGATCTTGAAAGAAATCGATAAACAAATGCCAGATCTAGGGGTTGCCTTAAAGAAAATAACCTCCGCCTTGGGCAATGAAAATCAAAACCAAGTATTAAATGAAAATTGGCGTGATCTCAAGGTAGAGACCGTAGATTACGGTATTATGGAAAAAGCGGAACGAGTTGCTCTTCTTCCGGCAGGTGGTTTAGGTTGGAGCGATGTAGGTATGTGGTCTTCCTTATTTGAGGTTCTCTTGCCAGATATGGATGGAAATATCGCCACCAACAGCGGCTTGCACCTTGCCCACGAAACCCATAACACCCTCGTTTTCGGCAGCGACTCCAATCGCTTGATCGTTACCATTGGCGTTGATGATATGGTGATCGTAGATACCAGCGATGTTCTAATGATCTGTAAAACAGACCAAGCCCAAAAGGTGCGCGACGTTGTAGGCCATTTAAAGAAACATCATCAGGACAAATATTTATAACGGTGCGCTTCCGAAATGATGTAGTAGACAGTTTATCAAGCTAACTCCTCAAAAAACCAACCGTAAAGGTTGGTTTTTTTGTTCATATATGAAAAACCGGGATGAATTTTGGTTTCTGCTTTGGCGGAAAGACAAAGGTATTGTTACATCGCGAACAAT
>CAZSLN010000005.1:19432-49013 GCA_964607645.1 uncultured Anaerolinea sp. | reverse complement strand
TGATGATGATCCGTGCAGCTTTGAGTAGTCAAAACAAAGAAGAACAAATTAAGATGTGCTTCTTTTTAGACGAAGATATGCTTGCCAGCATATTGTACATAATCAAATCGGAAAGAGTCAAAAACATCTCGTCTACGTCTAAAGTTTTAAAATTCAGAGAAAAAAATTCGAAAATCTGGTCGTTCGGGAAATCAAGGAATATGAATGAGTCAAAAATTGTGACCGGTGAGAAAAAAGCCCCCTGTAGTTTTTAACCCAGAATTATTTTTGGTCTTATCGACCGGAGTTTTACTTGATCATTCTGCGAAAAGAGGATCCTATAGGGTTTAGAGGCTCTTCCAAACTTAGCAAAAGAAGGATTCGGTTTTTTTAAAAAAAATATCAGGATCAATCCACCACAATCCAGACCGTTAGATTTTTCGGCCCATGCACCCCAAGAGTCACAGTGAGCTCAATATCCGCGGTTCGGCTGGGGCCGGTGATGAAGACGAGGTAGGGATTATGCTTGGCTTCCGCGAAGACCTGATGCAGATCAGACCGAAACATCGTTGGTTGGACGATGGCGAGGTGGTGTTTGGGCAGCAACGATACCGCGCGAGGTTTTTGTGACGAGGAGGAAAGTACCAATGTTCCCGTTTCAGCCAACAAATGATCAGCCTCAGTGATTCCAAGGTCGCACAAAGCCAATTTGTGTTTCTCAACGGTCGCCGCGATATTCTCGCAGCCAGAGCTAGCCAGGCACGATTCGACCTCCAGTTGTTCAAGAAATGCGGATCTCCAGCAGGTTGCTTTCCTTACGCTATGATCAAGAACAAATTGTTTCAGCGCCGCGGGAATTGCGTCTCTTTTTAGTATCTTCACATCGCCGCCGAGTTTGGTTACCTCCGCGCTGAATAATTCCATCTCCGCTTCAACCGTCCCCCCAACGCGCGGTGAATAAATAGCTGGTCGAGGGGCAAGACCCGTTTCAGATGTCCGGCCTAAACTTTTTCGTATCTGTTCAATGGGTAGTGTGGTCATAGCATCGATCCGTTCAAATAGGGCACTTCGCGTAGCTCGTTCATGAATCTCTCTCAACTTTGCCGTTTTTATCATTCCGCCACCACCTTCTAAATCCAGCGGTAAAGGCGGGCAGCGGCCGAACCTTTGTCCACAAATTGAGCGGGTAGGGAGCTTTACCGACCCAACCTTTTTGAGTAAAAATAGCCATCAATGACGGAAGGAAAAAGGTTCCCCCACGGTAGAGCCAATTCCACGAGAAGACAAAAGCCGTAACGCCTGCCGCCACACGGATCGGTAGAGGCATAGTTGATTGGGTAACTTTATCTCCCTCAGCCACGCGCCGGCGTAAATGGCGCAGGATCGCAGGGATCGGTATCTTTACTGGGCACACATCCGCGCACGCTCCGCATAAGGTAGAGGCATAGGGTAGTTCGCGAGCCGCTGGGGTTCCAAGCATTTGCGGGGCAAGGATGGCGCCGATCGGACCGGATATAAACCAGCCATAGGCAAAACCGCCTACGTTTTGATATACCGGACAGGTATTGGCGCACGCCCCACAACGGATACACTTAAATACCTGTCTGCCAATAGGGTCTTTTAGAATTTCGGACCTGCCATTGTCGAGTAAGACAAGATGAAATTCCTTGGGGCCAAACTCACCCTCTTCCCGCCTTGGGCCGGTGATGAACTGAGTATAAGTGGAGATCTTTTGTCCGGTAGCGGATCGGGCAAGCAGTTTGAGGAAGACCGTCAAAGAATCCCAATCTGGGATCACCTTATCGATGCCAACAACCGCCACATGTAGGTCGGGCATGGTAGTAACCATCCTGCCGTTGCCTTCATTCGTCACCATCACCAAGGTGCCGGTTTCTGCCACTAAAAAATTCCCACCAGAAATCCCCATACCCGCGTTGAGAAATTTCTCCCGAAGGATCTCGCGAGCGATGCGCGCCAGCTCAACCGGGTCTTCCGGGGCATCGATGTGAAGTTTTTCTCGAAAAAGGGCGGCGATCTCCTCTTTTTTCAGGTGAATGGCGGGAACAATGATGTGCGAGGGCCCTGTACCGGCAAGCTGGATGATGTATTCCCCTAAGTCTGTTTCGAGCGCTTCAATGCCCGCCGCTTCAACGGCATGATTAAGGTCGATCTCTTCGGTAGCCATTGATTTCGATTTAACAGCCAGAGTAACGTTGTTATCCCGCGCGATCTTCAAAACGATCTGCCGCGCATCTTCGGCGGTGGCAGCCCAATGAATGTGCCCACCAGCCGCGGTCACTTGGGATTCTAGCCGTTCCAAATACACATCTAAATAGTCGATTGTATGCTGCCGGATCTCAGACCCGATCTGGCGCAGGCTCTCCCAATGGGGCAATTCAGCTACCCGTGCCGCACGCAAACCAGCAAAACGGCTGGTAGCTTGCTGCACCGCGTTCGGGATGCTGGTGGGGATCATTTCTGTATATGCTTCAAATCCGATATAGGCAGTGAGTTTATGGCTCATGAACCGTGCCCCGCGAAGAGAGAATGTCGATGATGTGCATTGCCCGAATGGGCGAGTTCACCTTGCGAAGGCCGCCGGCGATGTTCATCAAGCAGCCCGGTTCGGTGATCACCACTTTATCAGCGCCGCTAGCGATAATGTTTCGAACCTTGTTCTCCATCATAGAGCCGCTCACAACCGGATAGGTAACAGAAAACGCCCCGCCGAAACCGCAGCAGGTTTCTTCTTCCCGAAGAGGAACCAACTCCAATCCCTTTACATACGATAAGAGCGTTTTTGCTTCGATTTTTAATCCCAACTCACGTAGGGAATGGCATGACGCGTGATAGGTTACTTTATGCGGGTAAACCGCGCCAACATCTGAGATCTTGAGTACATTAACCAAGTACTCCGTCAACTCAAACGTTCGTGAGGCAACATCTAGCGCTAAGTCGTGCTCCGCTGACCCAGCCGGAAACAATTCAGGGTAATGATGCCTTACCATACCCACGCAGGAACCAGAGGGCCCGATAATTGGGGCATTGCTCGCGCCGAAAGTGGTTAGAAAATGGCGGGCAACCCCTCGAGATTGTGATTCGAAACCATTATTGAAATGAGGTTGTCCGCAGCAGGTTTGTTCAGCGGGGAAAGTGAGCTCAACATCGAGCTGTTCCAGCAAGTGAACCATATTTTTCAGGGTAGGCGTGAAAAACTGGTCGGCAAGACAAGTGATGAACAATTGCGCGGTGGTCATAGATGAATTAATTATATATCCACGCGTTCAATTACAGCTTGGATAAATGAAAAGGAGTGGCAATAATAGGTCTCGTTTTGTTGAGTACAGAATCCCCAAATTCAACGTTTTCTTCTAGCGGTAGAAGCCCCCACGCCTTATTTTCGGCGTAATTCCCACTTTTCTACCCAGGTTGCTTCTTCCCCAGGCTGAATAGCTGAAATTGCCCCAAGGCTTTCGAGTTCAACAAAATCCTCGTCGCAATAACACTCCGCGTTACAACCAAGGTCCGCTAATTCTGCTCCGGTCTGCACTTGGAATGTTTTTGTAAAGGTAATGCCGTCAATGTCATAGCGTATCCAGCCCGATGGGTTGAAGGTGCCGAATTTGATCGGGTTGCCTTTCTCGGCTGTGAGTTCTATACAGTCATCGATTAAATGAAGACGTGAGTCATTGATCTTAGCGTAAGGCCAAAGAATAAGGTTCCTATCCGGAAGCAGACCATTGGCAGTCTGCCCGGCATCGCGAAAAGGCAGCGTAACCAGCCCGCCATGTTTGAACATGGTGATCGCCCAAGGGGCAAACTTCACCTCCCACGCGTTGTGGTTGATCAAGTGATGCTTTAGTTTCACCGAATTCGTCGTGGGGTCAACCAGGATCTCGATCACCTTTTGAATTCCGCTCATCACCTCGGTCTGCCCAGTAAGAACAACCCCGTTCGGAATGGTTTGGCAACTAC
This sequence comes from uncultured Anaerolinea sp., assembly GCA_964607645.1. Taxonomy (GTDB): domain Bacteria; phylum Chloroflexota; class Anaerolineae; order Anaerolineales; family Villigracilaceae; genus UBA5195. The sequence continues at coordinate 45,059 of CAZSLN010000005.1, read as the reverse complement.
AGCCGGTGTCATCTGGGATGTAGGTTCGTGGCATTGCCTCGGGGGCATGCCATAAGCGATGCCCCCCAAGATAATGAAAATCACCAAAGGGCGTAGCTGTGGCTAGTTGTGGAACTTCAGCAAAAAGATTCTCTGAACCATCGAATCTCAGCGCCACGATACGCGGCCCCGCGGTCTCCAGATAATCCAGTTCCAACAAGCCACTTTTGATGGTGTTGCTGGAAAAGCCATAAAAACTGCCCATATGTTCTTACTCTCCTACGATCTGAACGGTAACGGTGCGTTCTCGCGCTCGCACTTGGTCAAAATCGGCGAAGTAGATGCGGCCAAATTCTCCAAGCTGCATCTTGCCTTCCACAATTGGCATCGAAGAGGACCTGCCCATTATGACCGAACGCAGGTGAGCGTCGGTATTCAAGGACCAAGATGGCAGTTCATCACGGCCAGCGGCGGCTTTGATGTGCAATGGCCCGGGGTGCAGGTAGTCGCCCTCGGTTCGGCAGGTAGGAATGATCTTCTCAAGCACATTGACCAGATCCTGCATCAATAGGTCTGTTCCCCAATAATTTAAGTCGTCAGAGGCTTCTTGCACCATAACGCTGCAGGTGGTATGTTGTGAATAAACCATCAAAATACCGCTCTTAAAACCAGATTTCGTTAAAATTTCCGCAACCTGATCGGTTACATCCTGAAAGGTAGGTCGTCGATCCGAAGTGATCGTGAATGTTTTGTGGTAAGTTCCCATGCTTTGCTCCTATTTATGGTCCATTTATTCGTTCCCGGAATTCCTCTTGAGGAGAACAATTTCATTCTTCCGGTAAAGCGTGAAAAAAACTAATGCAATGGTAGATTCTTATGTTTCTAAACTAAGATCACCTCAACGCCCAAGTTTCTGATCGAATCGATCACATCCATGGGTGCGTTGGTATCAGTAATGATGGTTTGGAAGGATTGTACCGAAGTTACTGGCACAAAGCCCACCCTACCGAATTTACTGCTATCAGTTACAAGGATCGCGCGGTTCGACCTTTCAACCATCATCCGGTCAACCTCGGCCATCAGGATGTTAGCGGTAGTCACTCCGCCTTCCAGCGTGATGCCATCGGTGCCTAAAAAGACAATATCAGCGGTAAGCTCGCGCAACTGGTTTAGCGTTTGCGGCCCAACAGATGCCTGATAATCGGGCAGGTAAATGCCGCCAAGTAGAACAAGATTCGGTAACGCCCAGCTAAGTACTTCGTGCGTGATCGGGAGGGAGTTGGTAACCAGCGTGAATGGGGTCATTTGACGCAGATTCTGTGGTACTTTCTTGATGATTTGCAAGGTAGTGCTGCCCGAATCGAGCAAGCACACATCCTTGGGTTGGATAAGTTGCGCCGCCGCGAGACCAATTCGTTCTTTTTCCCATATGCGCTGTTTCATTTTCATCGAAAAAGAATCGAGACGAGGATTGCTGCTTAAAGCGATCGCCCCGCCGTGAACGCGCTTGAGCAATCCGTTCACCTCAAGCAGGCGCAGATCCCTCCAAATGGAAGTATCGGCCATATCGAACTTCTCGCGCAATTCAATGGCGGAAACTTGCCCTTTTTCTTGAACCATTTGGGCGATTAAATTTCTTCGATCAGCGGCACTAATGGTATCTCTCATCCCATCTCCAATCACAAATTCAGGCCGTAATTATATCTCTACGACCTCAATACCTTGTAAGTCGGCATACACCTTTATCTTTTCAGCCAAATGCCCATAAGCCAATGCCATATGATGGGGCGAACCGGCTTTGCACCAAGCGTCACACCAATCAGCGATTCCAAGGTTCTTTGGTTTGAAGAGCATCTGAGGCGCGGCAACTGGTCGTGGTTTGATCTCGAGTGATTCACCCTCAGCTACATTCAATCTCCAGTGATCCCCGCCCAAATTAACCAGTGATAAGTTGGTTACAGGTCCCGGTTTATAAGCAAATTCCAACCCTGCCCCAAAACCATTGACGCCAGAATAATAGATGCTTGATTTGATCGAAACATCCGATGGCTTGGCAGCTAACGCGGGGTTTCCATGCCCATCATGAGAGAGGATCATGGCGCTGCGCGGGAAGTCGATGATGTAGTTTTCAAGGAAGGTTGATTGGCCGGCAATTTCCTGCAAGATCAACATGGCGGATAAGGTTGTAATATCCGCTTCGGTGGAAGTTGGAATGCCGATCTCACATAACCTGCCTGTGCCATAAGAGGGGATGATGCCAACGCGAGGATCGGTTAGCCAAACCTGATCAAAGCATGCCAGTCCATCAAATTTCCCGTCACGCAGCACCGTTTCCATGGCAAGGGCCATACGGCAAGAATTCTCAAAGACCTTTGCGTCCATATCCACCTTATAACGGGCGGATTCAGCCTCGACCAGTTTTTTTACTGCGCTATCTGGTAGTTGCTGCATAGCGACCGCTACTTTTTCCGGTTCAACTGGCCAACAAACCGGGCCGACGAACTGCCGCAAGCTGAGCAGATCCACCATCAGGTCGGTCATCCCTTCGAAGGCATGCCCCATCACCGCGAATTTCGCTGTTCGCATTCGGCGGTTCACACCAGCGGCAGAAATAATGTTCTCAATTTTTTGTCGTCCAACAGGGTCATCCATTTGGGAGGTGACCATCCAGAATTTTCGTTTGATCCGTAATAGCGCTGAGGTCATTTCTGGAACCCCAGCCATGCCGGAATTTACCATGATCAAGTCAAAATCCGCGTCTTCAGGGAGGAACGGGATCTGCTGGGTATTCCAAACAAGCACAGGGGCGGTGGTATTCAAGAAACAACGGGTAGGAACAATGCCTTTCGTGTAGGCTACCTCAACGGCAATGATCAGATCAACATCAGAAGCATTGAACAACTTCGCCGCAGCCTCCGCTTGATGTTCCTCTTCAACCAATGGCGGTTGAACCACCTCAGCATACTGCCCAATAATGGAACCGATGTGGTCCGCTACTTTCTGAGCGACAGGCCGCATATGCGCGGTTTTGTTGTAATCATCCTCCAGGAGTGCCATTACTAGTACGCCAACTTTAGTTTTTTGTTTCATAGTACCTCTCTTTATAGATCAGATATTTGTTTTATAAAATCCATCCAAGGTATCATCCAGATTGGAATATTTTTGGTACGCTTTTTTGTAGACTTCAACATTATGGGATGGGGTCACTTTGTTCTTGAGGATCACCAAAGCCTCGCACCCGTTCTCGATCGAAGCAAAGATGCCGCTGGCAACCCCAGCCAAGATCGCGTCACCGATCAACGCGGTATCATCATTCTCAAGGGTAATTACCGGAACATCGCAAACATCCGCCTTGATCTGATTCCACAAACCGCTTTTTGCCCCCCCGCCGGTCGACCGGATCTCGGTGACCTTCAAACCCGTTTTTTCGATGACATCGAGGTTGTTCTTTAGCAAAAAAGCCACCCCTTCTAACAAGGCCCGAATAAAATGGCCGCGGGTGTGAGTGAGCGTGAAACCAGTAAAGGACCCACGCGCGCTGGAGTTTGGCCGAGGGCTGTAGGTTCCCATCAAATGCGGAAGCATGATCAGTCCGTCGCTTCCAGCTGGCACATTTACGGCGTAGTTGGTGAGCAGCTCATAAGCATCTACGCCGGCTTCCTCCAGATCCACTTCCTTTTCGCCAAAGGTATCTTTGAACCACTTAAAAGCCATTCCGGCGGTTGGGCAAACCGGGCATAGTAAATACTTCCCCGGAATACTATGTTCATATACTTGGATCAATTTGCTCTTATCGATATCAGGGCTTCCTAAGGTTACCTGAATGGTAAGCGCTGCCCCAGTGGTTTCCGAGAAATTTCCCTCAACGATGTTGCCCGCGCCAATAGCGCCAACGCACTGATCCATCCCGCCGCCCACTACGTCAATAGCCGGGGATAGGCCAAGCGCATTCGCCGCGCTAGGGCTAATCTGCCCGAAAACCTCCCCGGTTTGAAACACAGTAGGAAGCTGCGAGCGAGTGATGCCAAGCTCACTCAGCATCTCCTCCCACCAATCGTGTTTCAAGTAATCAAAATACAAACTTGTGCACGAAACAGAACCATTGGTGGCAAAGGTGCCAGTAAGTCTGTGTAGCAGAAAATCCTGAACTAAAAGAAACTTGCTCGTCTTATTAAATACATCCGGCTCATTCTCTTTAAGCCACAAAATTTTGCAAGCCGGCCAAGTAGCGATAATCTCAGGGATACCGGTGCGGTCATAGACCTGCGAGGTGTACTTTTCGGCAAGGCGGGCTGCTTGGTCAGTGGCGCGATTATCGATCCAGATGATCGCCGGTCTTAGCGGTTTCCCACTTTCATCGGTGCAGATCAATGTTTCACCCTGGCTCGATACCGCGATACATGCGATCGAATTTCCTTCGCTTCGGCTCAGCACTTGTTTCACAGTGGAAACGCAGGATTGCCAGTAAATTTCGGGGTCAAGTTCAGCCCGGTCAACACCGGGGGTATCAATGCGGTATTCCTCGCGCGCAATACCAAGACAGCGGCCATTAGGGTCAAAAAGCCCTGCCTTGATTGAGGTCGTTCCTGCGTCAATCGCTAATAAGTATTTCATTCCCTATCCAGATCTCTAAATGGTCTGCTTAATTTGAACAAGCAGCTTATTTCGTTGAACCAGCACTGATCCCTTTGATAATGTACTGTTGAAAGATCGCGTAAATGAGGATGGCCGGGATGGTTGCAAGTACTAAGCCCGCAAACTGGAAGGTTGGATCCCCTGAGTACCGTGATAGCAACGATGCCAGCGCGACCATTACGGTGCGCTTACTCATATCTTGCAACAACACCATCGGTGTGAACAGATCGTTCCAAGTGACAATGAAGTAGAAGATGATCGTGAGAACAATGGCTGGTACACCCATCGGAACAATAATGTAACGTAGCTTGTCGAAGTACCCCGCCCCGTCTAACTCGGCGGCTTCTAATAACTCATCGGGAATACCTCGGAACGAAGCGGTCATCAACAATATGGCTTCCGGAAGGAACATCCCCAAATACGTCAAAATGACCGACCAATAACTGTTTACAAGTTGTAGTTTGGAGTAAAAAATATAAAGCGGGATAATGGTCACTTGTACAGGGATGAACATCGTTGAGATGATCAATAAGTAGATCAGGTCGATCCCGGGAAATTTTAATTTAGCGAACGCGAAGCTGGCAATGATGCCAAAGATCAGGATGAAGAGAATAGTAAAAAAGGAGATGAAAAGAGTATTGCCAAAAAGGCTGAGGATCTTGAACTGGCTGATCATGGTTACGTAATTTTCCCAGGTCAGGGATAATCCACGTATGCTGAATGGGTCAATCAAATAATCCGTTCGATGTTTTAGCGAGTTGAAAAACATGAAAAACAGGGGGTACAGGTTGGAAATGGAAATTCCCAGTAATGTGAGGAAGATGAGGGCACTCGTAAGGCGATTGGTAAGATTTTTAACCATCTCTATTCCCAATCGCTTGCGGCGCTGGTAAAGCGCATTTCGATAACAGTGAATACCATAATGATCAGCAATAAGATCACAGCTAGGGCGGTGGCAAAACCAAAATTTGAGCCAGCCTGGTAGAACTTGGTATAGATCATATAGTCAATCGTGGTTGTTTCATACCCCGGGCCGCCATTGGTGATGGCAAAGATGAAGGCGAATACGCTGGTAAACGTCCACACCATCGACATGATCACGGCATATTCCAAGGTGCGAACGATCATTGGAACGATGATCAGGAAGGTGCGTTGAAAAAAGGTGGCTCCATCCAATTTCGCCGCTTCAAAAACATCCAGCGGAATACGTGTCATACCGCCCAGAATAACGATCGCCTGCCAGCCGATGGAAAACCAGGTGAGGCAAAACACCAACACAGCAAGTGCCGTCCAGGTATTGCCCAGCCACTCCATCGTGTACTTGCCGAGATTAATGGCCTGCAAAATGATGTTGAAAGGACCTTCTAACCCGAAAGCGATGCGGAATAAGTAACCAATGGTAACCGCCGAAACAATTTGCGGAAGGTAGATCAGAGTCCTAAAAAATCGCCAACCTTTTACTTCTTCATACAACAGAACAGCGATGAACAAGCCGATAATGATCTGCAAAGGAACGCTGAGCAATAAAACCAAGCTATTGCGTAACAGCGTCCAAAAGGGGCTGTCGGTAAAAATGTTTATATAGTTCTTTAAACCCACCCAGTCGTTTCGATACAAACCATCCCAATTGGTAAAGCTCCGATAGATTGAAGATGCCAATGGGTAGAGCCGTATGAACAAGAGCACAACCATTACTGGCACGATCGATAAAATGCCGTGAATGGCTTTGGTTTTGTGAAAGGGACTGAACGCGGAAATCTTCATGATCTCTTCTTTGAAGGTGGGATGAACTACTTGTTATTGAATGGTGAGTGCCTATTTAGGCACTCACCATTTGAATCAAACTTTTATTGGCCTTTGACTTTGTCGAGTTCAGCGGCAAAATCTTCAGGGGTCATTTTACCAGTCAATACCAACGGTAACAACTTGGTAAAGTTATCCACAACGGGGCCAGAGAGGGAGTTATCTACCCAGAAGATATAGTTCTTGCTCCAGGAGAATAACTTATCGCCAACGGAACCGGGTTGAAGCTTCAGGTCAGCGGGGGTGAGGTCCTTGCGAACAGGCACCTTGGTTTGGGTTTCATAGAACTTGAGAACTTCTTCCTTCGAGTTGATGAAGGAGAGGAATTTGGTGGCAAGTTCTGGATTCTTCGAGCTCTTAGATACGACCAAACTTTGGCCAGGTCCACCGATCAAGCTATCTTTGATCTTGGAGTCAGCGGAGAAGTTAGGAGGAAGGATCGCTCCAACATTTTCTTCACCGAGAGCGTCTTGCGCGTCTCGAACAAAGGTAGGCACGCTCGGGAACAAAGCAACTTCACCTTGTAAGAATTTATTCCAAGAGTCACCAGAAGTGGCGGCGTCTTCATTCATATAGCCTTTTGCCCAGATCTCATTGTAGAGTTTGAGGGTATCGATCAAAGCTTGATCATCCGCGAATTTTGCTTCGCCGCGGTCAGCAGCTAAGATCGGCTCAAGGCCATTCTGCTGCACCCACCAGTAACCGGCGATGTAGAAGAAGTAGTAAGGATAGCCAGCGCCTTCGTCAGCTGCCATAGGCAGGTAGCCGGCATCTTTAATTTTCTGCATATCGGCCATGAAGGTCTCGACATCGCGCGGGGGGTTATTCTCATAATCGAGACCAACTTCGGTCATGATCTTCTTGTTGTAAAGGAAGAAACACATCTGATTATCAGGGGTTGGGTAACCAATGATAGGATTGCCTTCTTTGAAGTCGAGAGTAACAGTGTCCCAACCAATCAGGTTGGCTTTGTCTTCGGCGGGAATGTATTGGCTGATGTCAGCTTCAACATCGCGCAGAGCATAAATGAAGGTACCACCCCAAAGGTTGGCAATATCAGGAGCGTTGTTGGCTAAGCCGGCGGTTCTAAAGGTTTGGTGGGCTTGCAAAGCATCCGCCTGAGGAACGAGTTCCACAGTTACACCGGGGTTGGCAGCTTCGAAACGCTTGATCGCTTGGGAGATGTACCATTGATCTTGGGAGAGTTTCTGTTCGCTGGGGCTGATGAAGCTATCCCTGGCATTGATCCAGATGGTCAATTTTTGAGGGGCTGCGGGGGCGGCGGGGGCGCAGCCAGTTGCAGCGAGGAGGGTTGAGATGATCACCAACCCGAAAATTATTAAACGCATGGTTTTTTTCATTATTTTGCCCTTTCTTTCTGAATGGTCGGAAATGATCTTGGGTAATACAAAGAACAACCTGTTTATAACCTTACCTTCTTCTTATCTGCAAAACACGAACTAGGGATCTTTTCGCACCTGCCTTCTCCATTTGGATGTTTGTTGATATTTTCTTCTATATAGAACACGCCTAAAGGGAAGAAAATCCTCGAATTATTTTTTCAGTATAATGCAATTATTATATAATTACAATACATAAATTCCTTTAATATTGCAATCACATTGCATAAAAAATGCAATATAATTGATATTGCATCCTCGGTATGTTAGTGAGGGTTTCTCGTTTGCGGTATGATTAATATTTATTTCTGAAGGAAAAACGTATGAAAAAGAATATCCGACTTCCCTTTTTTGAAACCAGTGTGAAAAATTACATCTTTGGTGACGCGGTTTTAGAGTACGCCAAATGTGCGGACGCTGCCGCAAGGGAATATGATATTGATGTTCTGTTCGTAGCACCCTACGCCGATATCCGCCGAATAAGCGAAAACACAACCCATCTTATCGTTCTAGCGCCTTATATGGACGCGATCTATCCCGGTCGCGGAATGGCGGATGTTCTACCTGAATCATTAAAAGCAGCCGGAGCGCAAGGGGTGGTGATCAACCATTCCGAACGACCAATGAGCCTGTCCGCAATCCGAAAAACGATCGAACGTGCCAACGAGCTTGATCTACTCACCTTTGTCTGCGCTGATACCATTTCAGAAGCCCAAGCCCTTGCTCACTTCCATCCTGATATTTTGAACCCAGAGCCAACCGAACTGATCGGTTCGGGCCAGGTAAGCGATATCGCCTACGTGAAAGAGGTTGTTCGTGCCGTTAAAGCGATCGACCCATCGATCTACGTCGAGCAAGCCGCCGGCATCACCACCGCCCAGCAAGTGTACGATTTTATTATGGCAGGGTCAGAAGCCGCCGGGGCAGCTTCCGGAATCCTAAAATCCACCGACCCGTTAGCGTTATTAAATGAGATGGTGCGTTCCGTACGCAAAGCAAAAGATGATCTGTCAAAAAATTGATAGCCAATAGGAGACGTCATAATGGTCTATAGAGAAGAATTTCAAGTAGTTTCGAATAACGGGATTCCTACCTTTCACAATGTCACCGAACACGCAAAGAACACCTTGCGAAATTCAGGCATACAAAACGGTATCGTCGTCGTATATTCTCACCACACCACCTGTAGCGTGATCATTGATGAGTCCGCCTTCGATCTAACGATGAACGGCCTCGAAACATTACAGGCAGATTTTGTAGAGGTTTTTGAAAAGATCATCCCGACCTTTCGCAAAGAAGGAATGTACCAGCATCCCGGGCCTAAAGCCCTAAAATTTGGCGCCGAGCATGATGAAAACGCCAGACAATGCCATAATACCGACGCTCACCTACGCTCGTCCATTTTAGGAAGAAGCGAGACGGTTGTAGTGTTTGATGGCAAGATGGATATGGGAGAATTTGGAAATATCTATTTCATTGATTTCGATCAGACCAGAGCGCGTCAGCGCACTGTCCAAATTCAGGTCATTGGTGAATAGGGGAGTGTAGCGGTTAGGTTCGACGCTACCGGTTCAACGAGAACTTCGCGGGAACCGGCATGGATACGTCAGTACATGGTTGGAGGCTGCTAAACGGGTTATTTCTTTTCCCGTCGTTTGTTCTGCAAAAATTCGAGTTCCTTTTGTTCCTTCTGCTGTTGTTTGCGCTTTTCTTCAAGCAGTTGTTCTAGTTGTTTTTGAACGACAGCCCTTTCTTTTCTCTGTTGCTCCTGCGTTTCTTCAATTTTCTGTCGTTCTACCTTTTGTGGTTCAAGATCCTTATTTTGTTCTTTTTCAAGGGAGTTTTGTTCTTGCTGTTTTACTAAACGATCCTTTTCCGAGGCTGCGTTCTGGTCAATTGTGCTGTCATTCATAGGTTTTCCTTTAGGTAATTACGTGCTGAACGGTTGCTTGATAATAGCTCTATATCCATTCTACACCTTGAATGTGATTAATACCTTTACGCGTCAATATAGAGAAGGCTTGTACGCTCTTAGTGGATAGTATTTGCCAACTTGTGGATCTTTTTCGCAGGGATGAGCTCCTTGAGTGTTCTTTTTTTGATGTCGACCTCGAGTAAAATTGAATTACGATTTTTTCCATCGCAAAAATAAAATTCTATCGGCAGACTTTTCTGTCAGGATGGACCTTAGCATATGAAATTTATCAATGTTCGGATGATCGATGGTACTGGTTCGCTCCCAAAAGAGAACGTTACACTTCAATTCGACCATCGCTTTATCCAACCAACGAATGATGATACGGTCGTCATGGATATGGCCGGTAAAACAATCATCCCAGGTATGATCAATGCTCATGTACATGTTACCTTCGACGAAGTAGCGACCGACCCCTTCAAACACGTCAAAGAAGAATCTTCCGCCGGAATGGCGATTCGCACGGCAGCCCGCGTAAAGCGCATGCTCGAAACTGGCATCACCTGCGCCCGTGACCTGGGTGGTATCAATTACATCGAGTTAGCTGTGCGCGATATGATCAAAACCGGTGAGATCAGCGGCCCTCGCTTGTACTGTGCTGGCAAACAGATCATGATGACCGGCGGGCAAGGTTGGCCGGTAGGGCGAGAAAGCGATGGAGCGGATGAGGTTCGGAAGGCGGCCCGCGAACAGATCAAAGCTGGAGCGGATATCGTAAAGCTTATGGCAACCGGTGGTATCCTAACTCTTGGGGTGGATCCAGGCTCATCGCAGCTAGAAGAGAATGAAATGCGCGCTGGCGTGGAAGAAGCCAAGAAGGCAAATCGCAAAGCGGTAGCCCACGCCCAAGGTACAGCCGGTGTAAAAGCTGCCATCCGAGCTGGCGTCGATACGGTGGAGCACGGTATTTTTCTCGATGATGAAGCGATCCAAATGATGATCGATAATAAAGTAGTATTTGTACCAACCCTAACCCCGCCCTATCGCATCACCGAGGCTGGTTTAAAGGGAGGGATGCAGCCTTGGGTAATGGAAAAGATGGATAAGGTAAACAAGTCCAACGTCAAAAGCTTTCAACGCGCCTACCAGGCTGGGGTGATCATCGCGGCTGGCAACGATGGCGGGACACCCAAAAACCCGCACCATGATATGCTGACAGAACTAAGATTGATGGTTGAGTATGGCGTGCCGGTCGTTGAGGCAATCAGGGCAGGCACCTGGGGTTCTGCCCGCGCCATTGGTATTGAAAATGAAACGGGAACGATTGAAATTGGTAAATGGGCTGATCTGGTTGTTCTGGATGGCGACCCAATAACAGATATCTACGCGGTTGGCCAAGTTGCAATGGTGGTACAAGGCGGAAAAATTGTATACCAAAAAAATGGTTAGCCTCGCATATCAACACTAGGAGTTAATAAAGCCCCCACCTTTGATTTATCTGGCAGGAAGTTAGAGAAGCACTAGAACAACAAAAAATGGAATGAGTAAGCAGAAGGCGGCGGTCAAACATCCGAAGGTGGTGCGGTTGTAGATTCTGTTATACAACGCTTTCTTTGGATCGGTGATCCACCCATACCCCCTCGGTGCCTTAAGCCCGAGGTTGTGCCTGACGATCCGTTTTACGGACGTTCTGGCCGCGACCCTTTTTTTGATCGATGGTATTCTCAGTCCAAACTTCATGATTCCTCCATAAATACGGTTCGCCCTGCCCAATAGAAAAATACCTCAGCCCCCCGCGTGCCATCTGCCTAAACACAATAAGGTACAAAACTCTCAATATCCTACAGCAACATTAAAACTAATTCCCGAATTGGGAGTATGCCAGTAAGGAGGAACCCTAATAAAGGAAGGGAATGAAGAGCTTTGTTTTTTTCTTGTACTCCGCAAACCCTGGGTAGCGCGAGAGCGAGCGGTCTTTTTTCCGCATATTTGGCATCCAAATAACCAGCAAGAAGAGCAAAATGACCAGTATTGGAAACCAGTGCATTGCCAGCATGCTAAACCCGAGGTAGATTAATAATTCGCCAAAATAATTAATATTGCGGGTTTTGCTCATCAGCCCATCAGTGATCAATTCCCCTGGTTTGTTTTTCAACCCCATAAATTTTTGCATATCAGCGGTAAAGTGAAGGAACACCCCAAGAATGTATATCGAGGTAGTTAGCCCCATCAACCAAACCGGGGCATGAAAATTGGTAGAAGTAATGATGTATGGAGTGACCCAGTACAAGCTAAGCCCCGCCCAAATATAGAGCCCATACCATATACTACAACCGGATTCCCATTGCTTGTCAGGGAATAGCTGGCCTTTTAGAACCCATAACCATCCATAAGTACCGTGTAGCGCTAGGTATAGCCAAGCCGTTGGATTCTGCCATTGGTTGAACCAAGCCATCATAAAGAAAACAGCCAAAAAAGTTACTCCTTTATGGCTGTCGATGAAGTGTTTTTGTTTCATAGAGTTCTCTCACCTGGATAGGAATGGTATAGGTTCAACATAGTACTGTGACTTTAGTTGCGAATTTGGCTAAGTGCCGAGTGCAGTTTTCGGATAGCTTCTGTAATAAATGAGTCAGTCCCTGTCCAATTCGTGTACGCAACCGCAAACTGGATTACTGAAATAAATAATCCTAATAAAATGAAAGCACTTTGGTATACCACCCCTGCGTACAGTGAAATTACTCCAGATGTCACAATAAGGATTATCGCGACGATAAATATCAACCAAACCGTACCCTTCATACCCAACCGATGCATCAACTTACGAACAATCGGGTTCGTTTCCATCATTGGATCCCGCAGCAATCGAAGGGTGGACAGTACATCCATTAATTTGGTAATGATCAAGCATCCAATCACGAAAAAGACACCGTTGGTCATCAAGAACTCCTGCGTTATTGACGCATAATCAAAAAATAAATAACAATTAGCAACCTGTCATATACCAGAGAATGGCGCGCCATTCATTTTTTTGTATTTAATTCTGTTCCCTATGTTCAATTATTAGAAAGAATATCCTATTCGAATATTTTTCAGAGTACAGGTTGGATTTCTTATTGGTTTACAGCCCCTTGGTACGTCCAGCACTTGGTAGATTTGTAGGGCCCATCAACCACCTCAACCTGCGACGGGTACAAGTTCGTGCCACCTTTATTAATCACCCGCACCTGCGTACCTTGGGCAAGTTGAATAGTTGTAGGATCTTCTACTAAGATGGCGATGGTTGCCAAATTTTGCGAATCCACCGACCGATCAAAGAGCCAAAAATTTTCCTCAGTCGCGAAACAATATGTGCCTTCGTCGGTCCAATCTACCTTAGTAACAGGCGCGCAAGAGCTGATGGTAAGCGCGAATAAGATGCAAACCATGAATAGGACAATTTTATTTTTCAAGGACCCTCCGAAATAGTCGAAATTGGATAATTTATCATTTCGATACCATCATACCTTAAATTGGTCTTACTACTATTTGTTAGTCAAACCTGCTCTAAGGGCCTCGAGCAAATAAACCCCAAAAGCTGGAATTCGGAAGCTAAGCGAGGGGATATCACCAATGGGCTCTCTTATGTGCTGGTAGTTGGTAAACCCTCAGCCCTTAAAAAGAACCCCCTCACCTCCCACGAAGTTTTTTGTGTTTCATAAATCGGAAGGCCTGTTGAACCGCCTTACGTCTAATAAACCAACCACGTTTTTCTCATGAAAGTTACAAACCAAAACTCCAGGGACAATTCGGTTTTTTGATATCCGTTATTTCATGATCTGAAAGAACATAGGGCTAAAATAGGGAATGAGCCAGATGAACCACACAGCAACGCTAAACTTATGAAAATTACGAATCCCTGCTTGGTCTTTCCGAACCAATACAACGGTTGCCCACGCGGCGTGCAACACCATCAACAAAATGGCAATCAGCCCAGATACCCCATGAACGTCGGCGATAAGCCCGCCAGTATATTCCAGCATCAAGCCGGTTCCCCAGGTATCAAAAATTAAACCTAGAAAAAAGAAAACCACGTGCCAGGGTTTAAGCTGGCTCGAAATGCGCTCACTCCACACACCAATTGTGTAAAAAACGAGAGCGGCAGAAATGATGATCGAGGCGGTAGGGTCCAAATCGGGGCTCCTTCAAAACAATACTTAATTAGAATGGTTCATTATAATTGGTCTGTGTATTCCAACGAAGCCGATAATCATCAAAAAAAGGTATCGTCTTTCAGCCAGAATTGTTGTAAATTTAATAAAACAAATAGGATTTCCCGGAAATGAAACTTAGACGGGCAACCATTAGAGGAGATAGATGAATTCGATCACAGTTGTTGGAAGTTTAAACATAGATATTGTAGTGCGTTCCGCACGAGTACCGAACGCCGGAGAAACAATTGCCGGAACCGAATTGCATATCATTCCCGGAGGCAAAGGCGCAAACCAGGCGGTCGCGGCCAGTAAAGCGGGCGCGCCCACAAGAATGATCGGCTGTATCGGAAAGGATGCCTTTGGGCAAGAGCTTACCCGATCCCTTTCGTTAGCTGGCGTCAATTGTGAAGGTGTATCCATCCTTCAAGGGATTACTACAGGAACGGCTACCATCCTCCTTGAAGAAACCGGTGAGAATCGCATCATCATTGTGCCGGGGGCAAATGGCCAAGTAACACCTCAACAGATCGATGCCCTTTGGAGTTCTATCAACGACTCCAAAATGATCTTGCTGCAAATGGAAATACCTCTCGAGACCATTGCCTACATCATCAAGAAAGCCTCGGCCAATAAAATCCCAGTATTGCTAAATACAGCCCCTATTTACCCCCTGCTCGAGGACTTGTACCCGCTGATTCATACCTTGGTGGCAAACGAAACAGAAGCCTCGCTCCTATCTGGCCGCCCAGTAACCGATCAGGCAACTGCTCTAGTCGCCGCAAAATCGATCTGCTCCAAAGGAGTCAATACCTGTATCATTACGCTCGGTGCCCAAGGCGCTATCCTCTCTAACCAAACGAGTTCACTCTTTCAGCCTTCCTTTAAAGTGAAAGTAGTCGATACCACAGCCGCGGGGGATACCTTTGTGGGTGTATACGCCGCATGCATGCTCGAGGGAAGAACAACCGCTGAATCGATGAAGTTCGCCAGTGCCGCCGCGGCGATCGCGGTAACCCGTTTGGGTGCGCAAACCTCAATGCCAGCTTGGCAAGAGGTTCTTCGATTTCTGGAGTCGGTAGGGGATTGATTTAGAGGGAGTGAGTAATTTTAGAACGAAAAGAATAATCAAAAGGATAGGCATCCAAAGGGAAAAAACCGGATGCCTATTTTCTTTTAATGGGAAAAATGCTATTCTTATTATGCCTCCATCAAACCTTAAAAAATTATTATCCATATATTTAACAAAGTGGTAAAGTTTGTTAGCCAATTTACAGGTAAAGTTAATTGACCACCATCGGCTTCGGCGCCTGGGCTGTTGGCGGTGGAAATTGGGATTGGGGCTGGGGCGTTCAGGATGACGCGGAATCGATCGATGCCATCCACAAAGCCATCGACCTAGGAATCAATTGGATCGATACCGCGCCTGCCTATGGGCTTGGCCATTCCGAAGAGATGGTAAGAAAAGCGCTGCAAGGCAAACGGCAAAATGTGTGCATTGCCACCAAATGCGGTCTAGTTTGGACAGCAGATAGCGGCGGGAAAGTGGACAACAACCTAAAAGCCGCCAGCATCCGCAATGAACTGGAAGCTAGCCTCACTAGGTTGGGCGTAAACGAGATCGACCTATACCAGATCCACTGGCCGTTTCCTGATGAGGATATTGAGGAAGCCTGGACTGAGATCGCGAAATTCGTAAAAGAAGGCAAAATCCGGTACGCCGGTGTATCGAACTGTGATCTTGGCCAACTCAAGCGCTTGCAGGCTATTCATCCCATCGCATCGCTGCAGCCAGAATATAATATGCTCGAGCGTTCAGTTGAAAACGACATTCTCGCTTATTGCGTCAAGAACCAGATCGGCGTAGTGGCTTATAGCCCAATGGCATCCGGCTTGCTAACAGGTAAATACACCAAAGAAACGGTAAAAACTCTCCATCCAGAGGATTGGCGATTGAAATACAGCGAGCATTTTGGCACGGATCATTTTGATTCCAACCTCGCCAAGATCGAAAAATTAGCGGCCATCGCCGCCGCCGAAGGGAAAAGCCTCGGAGAATTAGCGGTAGCCTGGGTATTACGCCGCCCCGAGATCACTTCCGCTATCGTTGGCAGCCGTCGCTCCTCCCAGATAGCGCAGATCGTTCCAAGTGGCGATTGGGTGTTGGATCCGCGGATCGTTGCCGAGATCGAAGCCATTTTGTAATGGAAGCCATCGATGAGGGTAGGAAATTTTCCTGCCCTCATTTTTATTTTAATCACCCTCAATGCTGGTATCATAGATACAAAACATTTATAGGAGCCTACAATGGACCCAAAAGCCGGCGCGCAAATCAGTAAAAGAGCCTTTTTACAATCCCTCATCATCCTCTTCATTCTTATGATTCTTGCTGGCGTCCTCACCAGGGTCATCCCTGCCGGTGAGTACACCCAGGTAATGAAAGATGGCCGTTTAACCATCGATCCTTCCTCGTACAAAGTTATTGAATCTCCATCTTACCCCGTTTGGCGTTGGTTTCTTGCCCCCTTTGAAGTTCTCGGCAGTGAAACAGGCTTAAATGTTATTGTAATTATTATTGTATTGTTTTTCGCGGGGGGTTCTTTTGCCGTCCTTGATAAAACAGGTACCCTAAAAGCATTCATCGGCCGAGTGGTCAAACGTTTTCGAAACCAAAAATACCTCTTACTTTGGATGGTTTGTCTTGCGTTTATGTTCCTTGGTTCAACGCTTGGCACCTTTGAAGAGGTAGTATTGCTTGTACCGTTGATGATCGCTCTCTCCTACTCTCTAGGCTGGGACGCATTGATTGGGCTAGGTATGTCGATCTTGGCAACCAACCTCGGTTTTTCTGCGGCGATCTCGAACCCCTATACCTTAGGGGTAGCCCAACAGCTTGCTGGCCTTCCCATATTTTCCGGCGCTTTATTTCATGCCCTCATCTTTGTTGTCATTTACCTCATCTTTATGTTGTTCATGACCGGTTATGCCAAAGCAATTGAAAAAGATCCGAGTGTTTCTCTTGTCTACAAAGAAGATAATTCTGAACGGGCAAAATACGCTGCTTTCGACCCCTCAGCGATGATTGACCGACCCAGCCAAAATCAAGCAATGGCGTTTTTCGGTTTCTTTGTCCTCCTTATTTTTGCCTCAATGCTTTCTGTCCCGTTCATCCCAGCCATCGCGGATTACTCGCTGCCCATTGTTGGCATCCTCTTCCTGATAGGTGGTCTCGGTGCCGGCTTTATCTCAGGCGCTGGCGCAAAAAATGTCTGGATCGGGCTAACCGAAGGTTGGATCGGCCTTGCGCCATCCGTCCCCCTTATCCTAATGGCTGCCAGCATCCGCTACATCATTGATACCGGTGCAGTTACTGATACGATCCTACACGCCGCGGCTACTCCATTTATGCAAATTAGTGCTTTTCCTGCGTCATTGGTCGTCTACGGTCTCGCGCTTGGCATCGAATTCTTTATCGCTTCTGGTTCTGCCAAAGCCTTCCTTATTATGCCGATCGTTCTACCTCTAGCGGATCTCGTTGGTGTAACCCGCCAAACCGCCGTTCTCGCTTATATCTTCGGAGATGGATTCTCCAACTTGGCTTATCCAACCAATCCGGTGCTGCTCATTAGCTTGGGGCTAACCGTGGTCAGCTTTCCCAAATGGCTTCGTTGGACGGCGAAATTATGGCTCTGGGTGATCATAGCCACCATCGCCTTCCTCGGCATTGCCGTCGCCATCAATCTGGGTCCATTTTAATGAAAGATCTCTTCCCCTCCTCTTACGAAGAGTCTCGCGCTCGATTTTTGCGGGACACGGCAACCTTGTGGGATCGTTGGAAGGATGTGAACCATCAGGCAACAACCCTCAGTGGTCATCCATCCCTCAGCATGGACGTCGTATTGGCGGAACCAACTATAAAACAAAACCTGATCATCCTCTCCACCGGCCTACATGGAATTGAGGGCTATGTTGGTTCAGCGATGCTCAAGCTATTTATCGACCAATACTTGCCCCGGCTAAACCCTCAAAACACCGGCTTGTTGTTCATCCACGCCATCAACCCTTTTGGCATGAACATACGCCGCCGTTACAACGAAAACAATGTTGACCTCAACCGAAATTTTATTTGGGAGGACAAATACGATTCAGGGATCAATCCTGAGTATGATTCCTTGTTTCCCTTGCTAAACCCTCAAAATCCTGTTAATAACTTGCTCCTCAGCGATGCCGCTTTTATAGCCAGCCTGATCAAGAGCATATTCGGTTTCGGTATTCCCCGCATCAAGGCGGGAACTCTTGCCGGCCAATATCGCCACCAAGCCGGTATCCAGTTTGGCGGTATTGCATCCCAAGAGACGGCGGCAGCGGTAAAAAAACTACTCAATAAGGCTTTATCCGAATATCAGCAAGTCGTTCACATCGACCTACATACCGGTTATGGTCCACGGTATCAAATGAGCATGGTCAATTCCACCCGCGAACCAAGATCTTCTAGTGAATTAGCAACAAAATTCAGCTACCCATTGGTCTTGGCTGCCACCCCATCGGAATTTTATGAAATAATCGGAGATGTGACTGAGTATCATTACAAATTGCGCGATGAAAAATACCCCAACAAAAGCCTGTTTGCGACCGGTTTTGAATTCGGTACCTTCGGCGATTCCCTTCCCGCCCAGATCCGCAGCCTTCGCGCCACCATCCTCGAAAACCGAGAATTCCATCACCCTTCTCCTTCCAAAAAAGTTCACCAACAGATTCGCGCTGAATACGAACAGCTGTTCCTACCAACCGAAACAAAATGGCGCAAAAAAGCAATCGCGGATTGCATCCAAGGTTACAACGGAATCCTATCCGCCTATGGGTTGATAAACTGACCTTCGTCATTTCATTCCCCTCTCGTCTTTTATAAGGACGACCAAGGGCTAAGGTAAAATGTTCGTTCATTCAACTAATAATTAGAGCAAGCGTGACCCGATAAAAAAGGTGTCGCAAAAGATCGGAGTGATGATTGTGAAGGATCAATTATTGGCAGGAAAAGTTGCCATCATAACCGGTGGCACATCAGGTATCGGGCTTTCTGTAGCGCAACGGTTTTCAAAAGAAGGTGCCAAAGTCATCATCGTTGGCCGAAGTGCCGCCAGAGGTGAGCAAGCCTTAAAGACACTAAGCGAGTCCGGCGCATCCGCAATCTTCCTTCAGGCCGATGTTTGTTCGCCCGCAGATTGCGATAGCGTAGTGGAAGAAACGCTCCGCTTGCATAGCCGGCTCGATATCCTCTTCAACAACGCCGGTCTCATCTATGTTGATCGCACCGTGCTAACCACCAGCGAGGCCGAATGGGATGCCACCATGAATGTCAATGTCAAAGGCACCTTCCTGATGTCCAAAGCGGTTATCCCTTCAATGATCCTCGGCGGCGGCGGTTCGATTATCAACGACGCCTCGGTCTTCGGTTTGGTAGCGGGCAGCGGTGTGGCCGCCTATTGTGCGGCAAAGGGCGCAATTATTATGCTCACCAAAGCCATGGCCATCGATCATGCCCAACAGCGTATTCGGGTAAACTGTGTTTGTCCCGGCAGTGTAGATACCCCCCTCTTAAAGGAAGAAATGGAAGCACTCGGCGGTGTGGAACTACAAAAACCAAAATTCGCTGCCAGGCACCCACTCAATCGGGTTGCCGAGCCGGATGAGATCGCCAATGCGGTGCTCTTCCTCGCCTCCAACGAATCCTCCTTCATCACCGGAGTCGCGATGCCTGTGGATGGCGGCAGGTCTGCTTGGTAACACGCAGCCATAAAATCGTGGTAGGCGATTTTTGCAGGTTCACAAAATGACAAAGTGTTCAGTATTTATTGCAACAAGCCTTGATGGCTTTATTTCTCGAACAGACGGCAGTATTGATTGGCTCAATAAGGCAAATGCTATCGTTCCAGAAGGGGAAGATTGCGGTTATGCACAGTTTATGTCTAGTATAGATGCTCTTATATTGGGACGCAACACGTTTGAACAAGTTCTCACTTTTGGTGAATGGGCTTATAAGTCTATCCCCGTAGTTGTTCTTAGCCGCCATCTCAACACCTTACCGAGTAATGTGCCGGCTACTGTATCATTGTCAGCAGAGAATCCAACACAATTAGTTGAGCGCCTTTCTGCTGAAGGCTTGAATCATCTGTATGTTGACGGCGGACTAACTATACAAAGTTTTCTTGCGGCGGGTTTGATTGACGAGATTACAGTTACAATTATTCCAGTGCTTCTTGGTAGCGGCAAATCGTTATTCGGGGCACTTCCCAACGATTTACAGATTGAGCATGTGGCAAGCAAGGTTTTTGATTTCGGTTTTGTGCAAAGTAGGTATCGTGTTATTAACAAAATCTAACATCACGCCCATATCAAAAAATGGGTTGTGTGTAAAGGATTATGCAATAACTAGATGATCTGTTGTTTCGGAGAAGGCGGCCCCAACGGCCAATTCGGCGTCTGGTGGCTTTCTCCGCCACATCTCGCGCTTGTCGGTAACGTCTACCGTTATATATTGAGGATTAAAATGAAACTTATCGGAAAAATATTCGCTACATTGGTAGCCGAAGGCGTAGAAGATTTAGAATATTACGTCCCTCTGATGCGATTGCAAGAGGAAGGTGCGACGGTGCTCACCGCAGGGCTCGACCTAAAACCGGTGGCCGGCAAGAATGGTTTAGTGATCACCCCCGATGCCGTGATCGAAAACCTCAAAACAGCCCAGTTAGACGGCATACTCCTCCCGGGTGGTTGGGCGCCTGATAAACTCCGCAGATATTCTGTTGTAACGAAATTAGTAACCGAAATGAATAAAGCCGGAAAACCGATCGGCATCATCTGCCACGGCGGTCTTATCGCCATCTCCGCGGGGATCGTTCAAGGACGTCGTGCCACCGGTTCACTCGGCATTAAAGATGACTTGGTAAACGCCGGCGCAACCTGGGTCGATCAGCCCGCTTTTCGTGAGGGCAATCAGGTGTGGGGCAGGGTCGTAGCGGATATCCCCGACTTCTGCCGCGAGCTTGTTGCTGCCCTGTAACAAGTTTATTGAATATAGTAAAAGACAAGAGCGAAGATCACAAAGATCCCGCCTAACATCAACAAACTCGAATCGCCAACGATCTCTAGTACCGAGCGTTTAGGGTCATTGGGGTCATAATAAACTGAAACAGTTGTTCCAACCGGGTACTTGGCGACCTTGGCGTAGGCCTCAGCCTTGCCGGTAGATTGAATGTTCATTAATTCTGCCGTGGTAACGGTTTGAGATCGGTAACTTTGGCCCATGATCGAATAATCATATACTACCCAACCAGAGAATGTTAGCTTGCCCCCAACAGAGCGATTAACTTGCGAGGTGACCACCTTACCTTGTGCGATAGCCCAATCCCGAGCTTTGTTTCCCTTAATATAGGTATTCACTCCCGCCAACATAATGGCTACACCGATCGCCCCAAAAACAAGTGCAAAAATTGTTACTGTGCTCATATTGAACTCCTGAATAGATATAGTATAAGGAAATTCGAGTTAAAAGAAAATGATCGGTCAAATATTTGACCGATCATTTATTGCTTATTGGGAAACGTTTTATCAGGGCTTTTCCAAGCCATGAGCTTCCAGTAATGTCACATCCTCCAAAATGTCCTTCGAAAGGCCATCCGCTACAATGCTCCCGCCATCCATAATGATCGTACGTGGAAATAATTCTTTCACCAAAGCAAGATCGTGGGTAGAAACAAGCATAGTAAGAGGCAGGTCACGCAGCAAATGGATCAATTTTCTACGGGCGCGTGGGTCCAGCCCTGCGCTGGGTTCATCCAGTACCAACAACTGCGGTGACATAGAAAGTACGGTCGCGATGGCGATTCTCTTTTTCTCACCTACACTAAGGTGGTGCGAGAGGCGGTCGCGATAATCGGTCATCACAACAGCTTCCAAAGCGCTTTCTACTCGTTGGCGCACTTCGGTTTCCGATAGTCCCATATGCAATGGTCCAAAAGCCACATCCTCAAAAACGGTTGGCGAAAAAAGCTGATCATCAGGGTTCTGAAAGACCAAACCAACGCTGGCCCGAATTCGCGGAAGGTTTTTTTCGTTGATTGGCAAACCAGCTACGCTCACTTCTCCATGACCAACCAAGATCCCATTCAAATGAAGCATAAGGGTGCTTTTACCTGCGCCATTTGGGCCAACCAAAGCTACCTTCTCCCCTTTTTTCAGGGTAAAAGAAACATTCTGTAGCGCAGTATGCCCATCGGGGTAGGCAAAATGCAAGTTGGTTACCTGTAATGTTTCATCAGTAATATTTAAAGGGGAGGTTTCCGTTTCAATCTGGTGTTTTATTGACATTATCGTATCCAGCCTATCATTTGTGTAACGACCAAAAATACCGCGATGGTCGAGGCGATCGCCCAATCCGATTGTTTCATAGTGTGTGGGTTCAAGGTTCGAATATTACCGGTGTACCCGCGAGAAAGCATCGCGCTATAAATACGGTCGCTGCGATCATAACTGCGAACAAACAATTGCCCTGCCATATTGCCGGCAACACGCATCCGCCAAAAAAGAGCTCCACCAGCCTTAGTTCCTTCCAAGCCAGCTGAGCGGGCATCTCTGGCGCGGAGCAAGCGGAAGGTCTCATCGGTAAGCACAAACAGGTAACGATAAAGAAAAGCGATGATGGTCGATAAACTCTTCGGAAAGTGTAGATGCTCCAAAGCATGGATCAGGTCGGGGAAAGGGGTGGTAGCCACCAGTAAAATGCCCATCTGTACTGAAAGCCAAGATCGGATCAGGATGCTCGTAAACCGCAACACTCCAAGATCAGTAGGCGTGAGGGTAAACATGCCAAAATGCCAAGTAGCCAATGGATTCCCCATCGGTGAGAAGATAGCACTAACGGCAGCCAAGGCGAATGGAAGGGCAATGATCGATCGACGAAAGGTATAACTCAAGCCTAATTTTGAAAGATCATTGGCAAATAAAAGAAAGATCCAACCCACAATAAAAGCTAACCAAGCCCCATCCGGAAGCAGAGCGTTGGAAAGGATAAAACCCACCAACGTAAGCACCTTAACCCGTGGGTCTAATCGGTGGATGATACTTTCTTTTTCAATAAAACGATCAAAAAGATTCGCGTGCATTAACGTTCCCTAGTGGTAGGATCAGTTTTTTTCAAAGAACGGCTGATCAGAAATACAAGCGCAAAGGTAACCACCACCCCAATAATACCGGCGGCGATGGTCGAGAGGGGGGTAGATCCCAAAAAGGGCAGTGAATAATCAGATAATAGTTGATAAGGCGCTGATACACCCGCGGATAAAAAGCCCAGATTCTCCGCGACCGATTCTAACCCATCAGGGTTTTGTGATGCGAAAGGCGAGAGAAGCACCGCGAAAATTGAAAACAAAACCCCGCCAATAACCCACCCAAGTCCGCCTTGGTCTGCAATCTTTTCTGGTTTGGCAAGGTCCGGTCGGGTTCGCTCGATCAAACTTAGCGCGGCAACCGTGATCACAGCCTCACCGATCCCGATCAAAACATGCACGCCCAGCATAGCCGGCAGCACGATCTGTAATTGCGAAGTACCACTGATCCAAAGTTGCAATGCGGCGATCAGGGCAGATGCCATCGTCGAAAGCCAAGCCGCTAAACCGGCAACACCGAGCCTAACCTTGGTATTTTGGTTCAAAACGGAGCGATACAACCCAAAACCAATAATGGCTGTGATGATACCCATATTAAAGATATTCGCGCCCATCACCAGCAATCCGCCGTCCTGAAAAAGCAGCCCCTGAATAGCGATCACTGCCGTCATCACCAAGATCCCCGCCCAAGGCCCAAGCACAATTGCGGCTAGCGCTCCGCCTAAAAAGTGACCAGAGGTTCCGCCCGCAACCGGGAAGTTGATCATTTGGGCGGCGAAAATGAAAGCAGCCATAATACCCATCAGAGGTACTTGTTTTTCGCCAAGCTTGTTGTTGGTTTGGCGAATTGCTTGGTTGACAAAAAGGATGGTCAACAACCAAAAAATGGCCGATACGAAAAGTGTTAAAAAGCCATCGGGAATGTGCAATTGGGTAGGTGAAAATCTCATAATTTTCCTATTATTTACAATCGCGGCAAAGCCCATTGAGAGTTAGATGATGTTCCATAAGCTTGAATCCTGTTTCGGTTTCAAACCGGTCATAAAATTCCTGCATGATCTCCGAACTGATCAGCTTTCTTTGTCCGCATTCTTTGCACACGGTATGGTGATGCATCGAGTCGGTTAGCTCGTACTGCATTTTTCCATTGCCAACATGTGTGGCTTGAACGAATCCGTTCTTACACAAAAAATCAAGAGTACGGTATAGGGTTGGCTCGGTAAAGCCAGGTACTTTACTTACAAGCTGGGCGTGTATTTGCGGTGGCGTTAAATGCTCGGATTGGCTGAGGATCGCCAATATCTCCATTCGCTGTGGGGTCATACGAAAACCCATCGAACGGATTTGGCGTGCGATCTGAGTGGGGGTATTTTCCATCTTCTTATTGTAACTTATTGCAATAAGATATTTATTAGAATAGTAGTCTACGTCGTTTTGTTAACTCGCCTAGTGTTTGGGAATTTTTTCAAAAGGGTATTTTGAATGAGCGTGAAGACCCACCCAAATGCAACCGAGATAAATAGGCTCGAAAAAACCACCGGAAATAAGTAATAACGATCCCAATCCAACATCGTAAATATAGTTGGCAAGGAAGCGGCAAACCCTAAAGCAAGGATCACAATTGCCAGCAAGTTCTCTTCGTCAAGAAGCCACCAGTTCCGGGCTTTTTTAATGAGCAAAGCAATTCCTAACACAGTGAATAGGAGATTGAGTGCTAAAGACCCCTGAAAACGGATGGTCGCGTAATCCTGAAAGATACGGGTTGGCAATAAGACAGCTCGTTTTTGCGGAGAATCAATATAATCTGGCGAATGCTGCCCCGTTTGGTAGGTCATTTCTGATATGCGGTTGTTAAACATTTTGACCGTTCGCCCAACCGGGTTTGGCCATACGTAAGGGTAGGTTCCCCAAAAAGTTAGCACAGCAACAAGAGTAATGAATATGCTTAGCAGAGCGAATGTACCAAATTTGCTGGCGATCGTTGTTTTTTCTTTCCAAATTACCAAAAATAGGATGCCCACAACACCAGCTAGGCTTCCAAACCCATTCAATTTTGATCCAGCCGCAAGCCCAATGCTGATACCTGTTGCGGCAAGTAACAAAATCGCCGTCTTTTTGTTTGCCGGGTAGGCTCTTTGTGCGAGGTAATATGATCCGCAAGCGAGGAATGTGAAAAACAAAATGGAGGACTCAGCCATTGCCCGATCGAGCATGGTTAACAGGTAAGGGTTGGCAGCACAGAAGAAGACCCAGAAAGCGCCAGCCCATCCGCCGCCAAGTTTTTTTGCGAACAAATATCCGATCATGCTTGTAAAAATCGCTAAGATCGCCATAGGCAATCGCGACCACCAAATTAGCTGCTCCGAAGGCATAGCCCCAACGCGCTTGTTAAAACTGACACTTTTCTCAAAATCCCATAACTTGTTCAGGTCAGGTAAATGAAAGCCCCCAATAAGCCGGCTAATGCCAATGAAATATCTTGGAACCGGCGGATTGGTCAAGGTGGTATGGGTTTCATTCCATATCGAGGATGTGAACTCA
>CAZSLN010000005.1:0-19422 GCA_964607645.1 uncultured Anaerolinea sp. | reverse complement strand
CCTCGAACATGTTGCTAGTTCCGATCCAGTGAGCCTCGTCGATGTGAAATTCAGTATTTGATATCGCGGGTAAGTAAACAGCCGCGAAAAGTGCAAGAACGAGCATGGTTTCTAAAAGAGGAGCGAGTTTGTTTTTGGTCATGAAGGTACCTTAGTAATAGAAGCTATTTCAATCTTACAAGTAGTTCTTTGGCAAGGACAAATGCATAATACCATTGATTAACCCTAATATTGAATTCAAATTTCAAAATGATATTATTAATGTAACCACATCATCCCTTCAACGCACATTTGGGTGTCGGATGCATCTAGAATCGCAACCCGCCCCTAATTAGGCCAGTGCTTCATACTACACTAAAGATCTTCATAAAGTTGTTAGAACAGAGAACCGAGGTAACCTAATCCATTTCTGTAATAAGCATTCCCTAAGTTGGTTCAAATAACGGTGTATCGGACAGTGAGATGAAATGAGATAAATATGACAACTGAAAAGATGAAAGTTTATTTTTTACCAAAAACCAAACTAGGAAAGTGGGCTGTTGGTTTTGGCATCTCTTATTTTCCCTTGATGATGCTTTGGTATCCACTTAGCTACATTGGTGTAGGAGGTTTCCCTGCTCTACTCGCTGGCTTGGCGGGTGGTATCTGTGCTATATTCGCTATCCTAAAATATGGCGAACGATCCTTCCTCGTTTATTCAATGTTAGTTCCTTTTCTTTTTGTGTTCGTATTTTTATTCGCGGAATTTTTGGGCGGGCATTAATTATCATAAATTGGGGCATCAGCACCGATTGTGCTGGTGTTCGATGAGGGCTCAAAAAATTAGTGTGGTCAAGAATATTAAATTGGCCAACCGTGAGCTCATAGCCAATAACAAATAGAACGTGACAAAAATCCGACCTTAGCATACCAAATTGACTTGATTAATCCACCAAAACAAGGCAATATTAAAGGTGATTGTGCAATTTATAACAATTAAAAAATTGCTACACCATGTGAGATAACTATGTCAAATAACAAGATAAAGTACAAACCAATAGATTTGCATATCCAAATAATGGCCGAGCATCACGGTTCTTCAGCCGAGGCAACCCTTGAAGTCTTGCGGGATCTGGATACAGAAAATAACCTTACTCCAGAGAATATCACCGAAACTGCCCGGGCATTAAATATTCCCGCCCATCAGGCTTATGGTATCGCGACCTTCTATTCAATGCTCTCCTTGGAACAACGAAAAAAAGTTTTGCGGGTATGTGATGGTCCCGTTTGCTGGCTAAAGCGTGCCGGCGAAACACGCTCCGCCATCGATCTCGCCGCCATCCAAAAAGGCGACCTGACTGTCGAGCGTTCATCCTGCCTTGGCTTATGTGACCGTGCCCCCGCTGTTCTCGTTGAAGAGGATCAGGCCGGCCCTGTTGAAGCCGAAGACGCCATCAAATTATGCGAAGGCTGGCGTGGCACCCCTACCGATTACTCCAAACCCCGTCCGGGTGAAAAGCGGGTTATGACTGCCCTAATAGGCATCGTCGATCCCGATTCGGTAGATTCTGCGTTGAATCATGGTGTGTACGACGGCCTTAAAAAAGCCCTCCAGCAAGAACCTATCGCCGTGCTCACCGAAGTTGAGGCTTCCGGCTTGCAAGGTCGCGGTGGCGCCGGCTTCCCGGTTGGCCGTAAATGGCGTTTTGTTGCAAGCGAAAAACGCACCCCGCGCTACATCGTTTGCAACGCTGATGAAAGTGAACCATTGATCTTCAAAGATCGTGTGTTGATCGATACCAACCCGCATCAATTGATCGAAGGTATGACCCTAGGCGCGTATGCTACAGGCGCGAGCGAGGGTTACATCTACATCCGTGGCGAGTACGAATACCAAGCCAGAAGGCTGGAACTCGCTATCAAGCAGGCGGAAGAAAAGAACCTTCTTGGAGAGAATATCTTAGATAGCGGCTTTTCCTTTACACTCCACGTTCATCGCGGAGCGGGCGCTTACATCTGCGGTGAAGAAACCGCTCTGCTCGAATCGCTCGAAGGCAAACGCGGCGAACCGCGTTTACGCCCACCATACCCTCCCCAATCCGGTTTTAGAGGCCAGCCAACCGCGGTAAATAACGTGGAAAGTTTTTGCGCTGTTCCGCACATTATCAAGAATGGCGCGGAGTGGTGGCGGAACCTAACCGATGACCCAACCCCCGGCACCAAGGTGTATATGGTTTTGGGGCACGTACGTAAACCTGGCTTGTTCGAAGCTCCCTTTGGGCTTACCCTGCGGCAGGTCATTGAAGATTTTGGCGGCGGTATGCTCCCCGGATCCCATTTTAATTTCGCCCTATGCGGTGGCGCTGCCGGAACAATTGTTCCGCCAGATTTAATGGAAAATCACATCGATTACAGTTCCGGCCCGCTAAAAGGGGTGACGCGCGACATCAAGGTAATGGATAAGCGCTGGACGCAGGTGATTTCTATGGGCGCAGGTTCTTTCCTCATTTGCGACCAAACTGTCTCGCCAGTAAATTTCCTGCGCGAGTTGTTGCATTTCTTCGCTTCCGAAAGCTGCGGCAAATGCACTCCATGCCGTGTAGGTACTTGGCGGTCGCTGCAAATATTAGACCAACTCACCGCGGGTAAAAGCAGCGCGGGTGCGTCCGACGAGCTAAAAACCCTTGCTGAGCTAATGCGCGATTCTTCCTTCTGCGGTCTTGGCCAAAGCGTCGGCATCCCAATGCTCTCAGCACTCACTCATTTTGGCGCTGAGTTTGCCCGTGCCGAAAACGAGCACGAACCCATCATTCGAGGTTAACAATGGCGATAAATATTACCATCAACGGAAAACAGATCGAAGCGCAAGCTGGCCAGACAGTTTTGCAAGCGGCTCAGCAAAACGGCATCGAGATCCCAACCCTTTGTTACCACAAAGATCTTTCTCCATCCGGTAACTGCCGTATGTGCGTTGTGGAAGTGAAAGGGTTGCGATTTTTACAAGCCGCCTGCGTAGCCCCTATCTATGAGGGCATGGAGATACAGACCCACAATGATAAAGTGGTCGCTGACCGAAAAATGACCCTCGAGATGATGCTTGCCAATCACCCGCAAGATTGCATCACTTGTGAGGTGAGTGGTGAGTGCGAATTACAAGATCTCGCTTACGAATACAAAGCCCAAGCTCCCTATTGGGGAAGCAAAGGCACTCGTTACCCGGTCAACAGCGATCCAAACCCCTTCATCCGTGTAGATATGAACCGTTGTATCCTTTGCCGGCGTTGCGTCAGTGCCTGCGCTGAGATCCAAGTCCGCAACGTATGGGGCGTGGCTTACCGAGGTTTCGATGAGCAGATCATCGCGGGGGCTGGCATCAATATGCTCGAGGCTCGCTGTGAATCTTGCGGCCAGTGTGTTGCTTACTGCCCAACCGGTGCGCTCTCCAACAAAATGAATTACGGCGCGGCTCGTGCCCATCAGGTAAGGCGAGTTACCACCACCTGCTCTTATTGTGGCGTCGGTTGTAATTTTGATCTGCTCGTAAAGAAAGACAAAGTGATTGGTGTAGCCTCTAACCCCAATGCTTCTGTCAATGGTCTTGCGCTTTGCGTAAAAGGCCGCTACGGCTACGATTACATCCACCACCCCGAACGTCTTACCGCACCCAAAGTGAGGCGTTATTTAGTGGATGGAACCGTAAAACCAAAAGGCCACCACGATGTCACATCAGGGCAGCCCAACCCTTGGGATTGGGTAGAATCGGATTGGGATACCGCGCTTGGTTTCGTTGCCAAAAAACTAAAGAACACCCGCGATACTTTTGGCCCCGATACCATTGGCGTGCTAACTTCCGCCAAATGTACCAACGAAGAAAATTATGTGATGAATAAACTGGCGCGACAGGTCATAGGAACCAACAACATTGACCACTGCGCCCGTCTCTGACACTCCAGCACTGTCGCCGGTCTGGCGACTTCCTTCGGTTCTGGTGCAATGTCAAACAGTATGGACGATGTAATGAATTTTTCCGAAAGCCTGTTCATCATTGGTTCTAACACCAGTGAACAGCACCCCGTGTTTGGCACAATGCTTCGCCGTGCCATCAAGAATCGCGGCGTAAAACTTATCGTCGCCGATCCCCGCCGTATCGATATGGTTGATTTTGCCACCATGCACATCCGCCAAAATCCGGGCACAGATATCGCCTTATTAAATGGTCTGATGTACATCATTATTGAAAAAGGCTGGGAAGACAAAGCTTTTATTGAAGAACGCTGCGAGAACTTTGACGAATTCAAAGCGACCGTAATACAATACCCGCCTCAAAAAGCCAGCGAGATCACCGGTGTGCCAGTGGAGCAGCTGTACCAAGCCGCCGAGATCATGGCTACAACCAAACCGATGGCGGTGATGTGGGCAATGGGCATCACTCAGCACATCGTTGGCGTTCGCAACGTAATGACCCTCGCCAACCTACAAATGTTACTCGGCAATATGGGCAAACCAGGAGGCGGTGTTAATCCACTGCGCGGCCAAAACAATGTTCAGGGCGCTTGTGATATGGGTGGTCTGCCCAATGTTTATACCGCTTACCAAAACGTGATCAATGATGAAGCTCGTCTAAAATTTGCTCGCGCTTGGGGTTGCGATGAAGCACCCCGTACCAAAGAAGGGCTGCAAGGCACCTCGTCCAACGGTCTTCCTTCGACAGTCGGGCTGACCGTAACTGAAATGATGCCGGGAATCCTAACCGAAAAGGTACGTGCCTTATACATCATGGGCGAAAACCCAGTAACCAGCGATCCGGATAGCGCTCACATTCGCCATTGCCTTGAACAGATCGACTTTCTTGTATTACAGGATATCTTCCCCACCGAAACCGCGGAGTTCGCCGATGTTCTGTTGCCCGGTGTGAGTTTTGCTGAAAAAACAGGCACAATAACCAACACCGAGCGTCGCGTTCAGATGGTCAATCAAGCGATTCCCGAGATTGGTCAAGCCCGTCAGGATTGGGCAATAACAGCCGGCATCGCGATGAAAATGTTGGAAGGCCAAGTAGATCAACCCGAAACACGTTTCGTCAAAATGGATGCTCCTTGGGCAAACTGGAACTATACCGATTCCAGTGACATCATGTCCGAGATCAATGCCCTAACGCCATCCTACACCGGAATAACCCATTCACGCTTGCTAAAAGGCGAACGATTGCAATGGCCGGTGCCTGCGTTAGATCATCCAGGTACACCCATCCTTCACACAAAAGGCTTTGCTCGTGGCAAAGGCAAATTTATGCCCATCGACCATGTCCCACCGCCTGAGATGCCCGATGACGCTTATCCAACCATTCTCTCAACCGGCCGCGTGCTATACCATTGGCATGGCGGTGCCATGACTAGGCGCGCCAAAGGGCTAATGGAAGTCTACCCTGAGGCGATGGTAGAAGTGAACCAAGATGATGCAGTGAAACTTGGCTTGAATGGAAAGAAAAGAGTTCGAGTGACCTCCCGCCGAGGCAACATCGAGGCCTTAGCCTGGGTTACCGACCGAGTACCCCCTGGAATGGTTTACGCCAACTTCCATTTTCCCGAGTCTTCCGCTAACGAGCTCACCATTGCCGCACTCGATCCGGTTTCAAAGATCCCATCCTTCAAGGTGTGCGCGGTGAAAGTAGAAATTGTTGAATAGTGAAGTTAAAGTGGAGTTGAAAAAATGGAAATTATAAAAATATTGCTATACGCCCTAGAACGCGAAAACGAAGGCATGCGCTTCTTCGTATCAAACGCCAATCGTCTACAAAACGCCTCGGCTATTTCGGCTTTTAAAGAAATCGCTAAAGAAGAACAAAAACACATTGACTTTATCAAATCACAGATCGCCGCGCTCAGCGATGGCAAACAAGCTAATTCCCCCGACCTGCCCGAAGCAGGTTTCTTTGCCGATCGCGCCAGCAGCGAGTTCATCCAAGAAGCCGTAGACGAATCCATGGTAGCCGATCTGCCAGTTTTACGAATGGCGTACCTCATCGAGCGTGATTTTTCCGAGTTCTACGCAATGGCAGCCGCGAAAGCGGACGGTGAAGCCAAAAATGTCCTCGAGATGCTAGCAAAATGGGAGAGCGGTCACGAACGGCTCTTCAAGCGTCTTCACGATGATATGTTTGAAAAATACGCCAATATGCCTTGGGGCGGCTAAACCGTCATATCAAAAAAATTAGTACCTAATACAAAAAGAGCCTGATAAGATACAGGCTCTTTTTGCTTTGATTGTGCTTTCTATTTAGTTACCGATTTTCCAACCAGGTTCGCAACGTTGTTACGCTGAAAGTATCGCTTTCAAAGTCTTTCAAGGCGGTGCTTCCGGGGGTATCAGCCGGTAGATCGAAGGCTGCCAACAGTTCTGGCAAAGGAACTGAGAAGGTCGTGCTAACCTGATCGAACGTCATCCATCCTTTGATAGAGGTGGCATCTCCAGCGGCAGGCTCTAACGCCTTTCCTTCACTATCAATTTTCCCTGAGATAGACCACACACCTGCGGCTTGGAACCCAAAGATGATTCCGAGAAAAATGACTACAACAACAATTCCATATAAAGTGGGGTTAATTTTCATAAGATCTCCTATTTAGCGGTCAGTGGTAGTCCCATTTTTAGTTCCAAGGCGCATTCGCGTGGGCAATCACCTACGCACTCAAGGCAGCTAATACAATCAACACTGGTGATGGTGGTCGCGGTGTGCACTTCCAAGCCCATCGGGCAGGACTTGGTGCAGATCTTGCAGTTAGTACAAGCGTCGGCTTCCCGCTTTAGGTACATTGGGCTAAGCTTGCCCAGCAAACCACTCGCCGCGCCAAGGGGGCAAGCATATCGGCACCAGGGGCGTTCCACAAAAAGGGAGCCAACCAGGGTAATACCGAGCACGACTAAACCGGGGGTAAAAACCCACTCTGTGATGGTCAGCAAGGCAGACCAAGGATCGAAATCTTTGAACACCATGTACCCATAAATCGCCGCCCCAGAAAGGGCCCAAGCCAATACGCCGTACTTTACAAATCGAAGGATGCGATCTAAGAAATTCCAAACCGGTTGTCCCTTTTCAGAGGCCCACCTAAAAAATTTACGAATAGGCATGAACTTCTTCTGCAAAAGTGAAGAGAAAGAGTGGATCCAATCTTGAATGGTTCCGAGTGGGCAGATCCAACCGCAGAAAGCGGAGCGGAAAACCAAAGCTACAACCAAAGTAGATGCGGCTACAACAAGGTTCGAAAGGTGAGTATGCTGGATGGTTTTGCCGCCCGAGATGATAAAGTTGTAGAGTGTTTCCATCCCGCCAAAGGGGCAAAAAGCCTCAGGCGATGCGGTAATGATTCCGCTATCTTCCCCAACTGTAACATGAACATAAGTCACATACAGAATGAACAACGCAAATCCAGCTTGGATCAATCGTCGTAAACCCTGGTGGGTGAACAAGGCTTTATACCCTTTTACCCTTGGTTTGATCTTGGAATTTCGAACGACAGTGGTTTCAGTGGTCATAACTCTTCTCCTCAAAACTAATTTCCTCTATCTTACCGAAACACCTTCAAGGAGTTGAAAAGGAATTGTAAAGGTAGTGTAAAGAAGGTTATAAAAAACTACTGTGGGGAAGATGATCTACCCACAGTAGTTAACAGTTAGGAAAATGGCAAGTTATATGGTTTTATCAGCCATCGGAATTATCTTACTCAGCCACCACGTTTGCGAATTGGCTATTGTACAGGCTGGCGTAGAATCCGTTCCTGCCCAGCAACTCGTCATGGGTACCTTGCTCCACGATGTCGCCTTCATTTACTACAAGAATCCAGTCCGCGTCGCGAATGGTGGAAAGACGGTGGGCGATGATGAAGCTGGTGCGACCTTGCATTAGGTTGCGCATAGCTTTCTGAATCAATAATTCTGTATGTGTATCCACCGAGCTGGTAGCCTCATCCAAGATGAGCATCGGCGGGTTAACTAAAAAGGCTCGCGCGATAGTAAGTAGCTGTTTCTGTCCCGCCGAGATATTGCTCGATTCTTCGTTGAGCATCATCTGGTAGCCGTTGGGCAAAGCTCGAACAAAGTGGTGTGCGTGGGCGGCTTTGGCAGCGGCGATCACTTCGTCATCGCTAACATCCTCTCGACCATAGCGGATATTTTCCATAATAGTGCCGTTGAACAGCCAGGTATCTTGCAATACCATGCCGAACTGTTTCCGCAGGTCCGCGCGGCGGTACTCTCGAATGTCATGTCCATCGATCAGGATCGCACCACTATTCACATCATAAAAGCGCATGAGCAATTTAACCAAAGTGGTCTTGCCCGCGCCAGTGGGGCCAACAATGGCAACTCGCTTGCCAGGCTCGATCTCCTCTGAAAACTTATTAATGACGATCTTCTCAGGGTTGTAGCCAAATTCTACATCTCTAAACTCCACGTGTCCGGTCGCGCGTTCCAATTCAATAGGTTCGGTGGCTTCCTGTACTTCCTCACCTTCAGCAAGGAACTCAAATACGCGCTCTGCGGCGGCGGCGGTTTGTTGCAGTACATTGCTAATGTTCGCTAACTGAGTAAGCGGTTGGGTAAACGAGCGTACATATTGAATAAAGGCTTGAATATCACCCACAGTGATGAGTTGGCGGAAGGCAAGCGCCCCACCCAAAATGACCACGCCCACATAACCAAGGTTGCTCACAAAGTTCATCATAGGCATCATAATGCCAGATAAAAATTGCGATTTCCAAGCGGTCGTGAACAATGTGTCGTTCATCCCAGCGAATTTCTCAACGCTGCGAGCTTCCCCATTAAACGCTTTCACTTCAACATGGCCAGAGAACATTTCTTCTATGTGCCCATTAACATGACCTAGCATATCTTGTTGTTCTTTAAAATATTTCTGAGATCGTTTTACGATGAACTGAACAATAAAGATCGACATCGGAACCATCAGCAAAGCTACCAAGGTCATTTGCCATGAAATGGTCAGCATCATGATCAGCACCCCTACCACTTGGGTAACCGAGGAGATGATCTGCGATAAGCTTTGGCTTAATGTTTGGTTGACCGTATCTACATCATTGGTGATTCGAGAAAGGATCTCGCCATGATTGGTACCATCAAAGTACCCCATCGGCATGCGGTTGATTTTTTCGGCAATATCGCGACGCAATCTGAAGGTGATATCCACCGCCACGCCGGTCATGATCCAACCCTGAATGTACGAAAAGATGGCAGAAAGGATATAAAGGACGAGCGCTAAAAGCAGGATCTGCTTGATCGAATCAAAATCGATGCCTGCTCCCGTCCCAGCAACTTGCCCCATCACACCTTCAAACAGCTTCGTTGTGGCGTTGCCTAAAATTTTTGGTCCAAAGATGGAGAAAACCGTTGAGGCAACCGAAATAAGAATGACCGCAATCGTAACGTACTTATATGTTCCGATGTAAACGATGAGTTTTGCCATGGTGCCCTTAAAATCGCGGGCAGATTCGCCTTTCATCATTCCCATTGGTCCACCACCCATCGGCCCCATCGGTCCGCGTTGCGGGGTGGTAGTGGTTGTTTTATTTTGTGGGTTGTTCATGCCAATTCCTCCTGGCTCAGCTGTGAAGTGGCGATATCTCGATACACATCACAACTGTTCATTAGTTCGTGGTGGGTTCCCTTACCAACAATGCTGCCTTCATCAAGCACAATGATCTGATCTGCGGATTTGATGGTAGCTACACGTTGTGAAACAATAAAAACAGAACTCTTCGCGACAAATTTCTTGAGAGCGGTCCGTAAGGCTGCGTCTGTTTTGAAATCGAGAGCTGAGAAGCTGTCGTCGAAAATATAAATGGCGGCTTGTTTTACCAAGGCGCGCGCAATAGCAAGCCTCTGACGTTGCCCGCCAGAAACGTTGGTGCCACCCTGTGATATGCTCGTCTCGAGTTTATCGGGGCTTTCGTTAACAAAATCAGCGACTTGGGCGATCTGCATCGCGACCGCTAACTCTTCAGGTGTGGCGTTTTGACCCCCAAATTTCAGGTTGCTTTCTATGGTCCCGGTAAACAAGTTGCTTCGTTGCGGCACATACCCTATCTTGGCGCGTAATTCTGCCTGTGGCAGGTCGCGAATATCGATTCCGTCCAGCAAGACAGTTCCTTCGGTTACATCGTAAAAACGCGGCATAAGGCTGACAATGGTTGATTTTCCCGAGCCAGTTGTGCCAATAAAAGCGGTGGTTTCTCCGGGCTTTGCGGTAAAGCTAATATCGTGCAGCACATCTTCTTCGGCGTCCGGGTAATGGAAGGAAACATTTCTAAACTCCAACTTGCCCTGGAAGGGGCTGGCGAAATGTTGGGGGGTTGGGTTCTCAATGATGCTTGGTTCGGTTTCGAGTACTTCAGCGATGCGGCCAGCGGAAACAGAAGCTCGTGGCAAAATAATGAACATCATCGACATAAACATAAAGGCGAAGAAGATCTGCATGGTGTACTGCATAAAGGCCATCATATCCCCAACCTGCATTTGGGCAGCGTCAATTTGGTGCGCGCCAACCCAAACAACCAACAACGATACTGAGCTCATCAAGAACATCATCATCGGCATCATGACCACCATCACCCTGCTAACAAAAAGGGTATTTTGGGTAAGATCTTTGTTCGCTTTTTCAAATCGCTGTTCTTCAAATCCTTGGCGGTTGAAAGCGCGTACCACCATCATACCGCTTAGGTTTTCGCGAACAACGCGGTTCAGGTTATCAATGAGCGACTGAATGATCTTGAATTTTGGCATCGAAATGGTAAATACACTAATGATGATGCTCAATAAAGCAACCACCATTAAAGCGATGATCCACCACATGGATGGGGCAGTGTCGAGCGCGCGAATAAGCCCGCCAACACCTACAATGGGGGCGTAGAAAACCATACGCATCACCATCATGGTAACCGTTTGCAGCTGGGTCACATCATTGGTGGCGCGCGTGATCAGTGATGCCGTAGAGAATTTCTCGATCTCCGCGTTGGCAAAATCGGAGACTCGTACAAATACAGCTTTGCGCAGGTCGCGGGCAACCCCGCCAGCGACACGAGCTGAAAGCAACCCCACCAAAATGGTGGCGGTTACAGAGGCCAGCGTGACTAAAAGCATAAGCCCGCCAACTCTTATTATGTAATCGTTTTGAACCTTGGCCATATCCAAACCAAGCGCGGTATACTCGGCCTTCACCGATGAAACGCTCATTTGTTTGATCAAGGGTTCGCCCATTGCGGCAAACTTCTCTTCAAGCCCACCAATCATTTGGGCTCTTGCCGCGTCCGGCATTTTTGCCAAAAGATCGAATACACTCATTCCAGGGGGTATCTTTGAAAGATCAAAACCCGCGCCTTGCCCCAAGGCGGCAGCCTTGCTTGGGTCTTGTTGCGCTTGCTCAATAAAAGCGGTCGCTACCAAAGCGCGGCTGATGAAGGGGTTGATGGCATCAATCTCGCTTGGCTCGAGGTTTTTTAGGGTGTAGAGCGGGTTGCCATCCAGCGCGGGGTATTTTTCATTCAGCGTCGCGTAATCGCCGGAAGTTGGTTCTACCAGAATGTAAGCGGCCTCGAGTTGTATCTTTTCTTCAGCGCTAAGAAAAAGGGATATGCGCTGGTAGGTGCTCTCGCGCATTGCGGATGGAACGCTGCTGTCGATTCCACCTTGTTGTATCCCATAATTAACGATCTTAGAAAGATAATCGGGCAGGGTAAGATCTGCCTGTGCCTGAGCGAACAAGAGTAAGATCGTGATCAGGATCG
The DNA here is from genome assembly GCA_964607645.1 of uncultured Anaerolinea sp. Taxonomy (GTDB): domain Bacteria; phylum Chloroflexota; class Anaerolineae; order Anaerolineales; family Villigracilaceae; genus UBA5195. The sequence continues at coordinate 7,654 of CAZSLN010000005.1, read as the reverse complement.
GCAGGGTGTAGCGTTTGATATACGGAAAAAGTCGAATCATAAGGTTCCTTAAAGTTTGACCTAAATATTTTTCTGGTCTAATGTTGCGGTTTTATCGATCAATAATTGCAGTGACGTTTGGATCTGTTCTTGCTCAGCTGGACTAAGCAGGTCTACCAGCTCGGTTAACCAACCTTGCCTGGCTTCCATGCTTTCTCGAACTAAAACATTTCCTTCTGGTGTTAGCGAAATAAGCTTGTTTCGGCGGTCTTGCGGGTCTTCTATGCGGGCAACCAATCCTTGCTGAACCATTTTCTCCAGCATCTGAGAGGCGGCGGCGTTTGAAACGCCCAAATGATCCCCAAGATCAGAAACACCGCATTTTCCTTTGTAATGCACCCTAAATAGCGCGTTGATCATTGCCATCGACGAATTTCGATCCTTGGTAAAGAGGATCAAATTGCGCATCGAATGGCGCATAACCACTTGCATCCATTGCAGTAGGGTGGTGTTGAGTTGGTTTGTCATCGAATCTTCCTTCTAAATAGTTAAGCGCGCTAAACTATAAAGTAAGATTAAGGGAAAGTCAAGGCAGGTCTACAAATTGTTAATGAATCTCACATAATAGCCAAAAAATCCATTAACACAAAAAGAAGGCTGTCGTAAAGACAGCCTTCCAACGTACTACCCCCTACAATTACAGTGGCGTCCCCCCTACATTACCACTGACGATTCTTTTTGGTGTTATAGGAAAGCGTATGCATTTCCTTGTGTTCCATCTCCGCCATGTTATTAGCGCGCATCCGATCGGCGACGTGAGTGTAATAATATACCCGGTCTGAGGCTAAAAATGAACGGAATTTCATCAAGGCGGCCATGATCATTTCTGCTGCCTTGGGTCCTTCCCCACGTCGTTCCATCCTCAACCCTTCAGTCTGCAAGTCCGAGAGGGTAACTTCGGCATAGCGTGCCACTAGGTCAGGTAAGGCGGGTGCGGCATCCACTTCAGCCTGCGATCCATAGGTCAGGATGTGCTCTGCTTGGAAGGATACTGGTTGATTTTCGGTATCCACCCCAGTTACAGTGACGACGCAGCCAATGGAAGCAATATCGGGTTGGTTGTGAATGGTCGCGATCACATACACCTCTTCAACCGCCTCAGCAAACAGATCGTTCACTTTGATGTTGACCTTGTTGCCAAGCGGTAGGTTGATGTAGGAACCCAGTACTCTGAAGTTGTAACCGAACGGGACCATCAATTCTACATTGATGTTCTTGATCATGATCTCGCCCAACTCACCTAGTTCCCGTTCAAACAATTGTGGGATCTGCTCGGGGCTGGCGATGTAATGAAAGTTGCCGCGGCCATTGGTAGCGATCGCTTCCAATAGGTGTTCATTGAACCCTAACCCGATACCGAAGGTGGTGGTTGAGATACCGCGCCCAGAAATTTCTTGAGCGTGCTTGGCAAGTTCACTTGGGTCGGTGATCCCGGCGTTCGCTTGACCATCGGTGAGCAAGATCGCGCGGCACAATTGTTCAGCTTGCTGCGTTTCTGCGATCAGTTGGCAGCCTTTTAGCCAGCCGCCACTCAGATTGGTGGACCCGCCTTCGCGGATGCCAGCAATGCTTTCGGTCACGAAGTGCTTGTTAGCGGAAGTGGCTTGCACGCTTGGGGCAACAACAGTTACACTGTCGTCAAAACTCACTACCGATACGTGGTCTTGTTCATTTAATAGTTTCACAACATGCTGTGCTGCCATTTTGGCATAATCCAGCTTGCCGCCGCTCATCGATCCGCTGCGATCAATGATGATGCTGATGTTCAGCGCAGGGCGGTCTTTCTTCACGGTGCTGGCTGGCGCTTTGATCCCGATCTTGAAGACGCGATCGGTTAAATTATCTTTACTCACCAGGTCCTTGTCGGACCCTAAACTGATTTCAAAACCTTGTTTCATAATTTCCTCCTAATAATGGTTGAACAGGTTACTCAGCTAAATAGCTTCCTTGCTAAGCCGACCAGTTGGTGAACACTAAAAAGCGTTCTCTTATCGGCTGGTTGGCGGATGAATAATTCCACCCCGTCCGCCAGGATAAACTTCTCCCATTGTTCTATATCCCCTTGGAACATCATGGATTGGTTATTTATCCCGACCGTTCTCTTTTGGATCTCAGACCCGGGAATGAATTTTGGCCTGATGGTTGGGAGGCTAGGCTCAGGTCTGTTCCTGGCCGGAGCCTGCTCCCCTAAAACCTTTGAGATGTAGTCCAACGCGCTGGTCTCTTCCGAGATCCTTTGTGTTCCCCCCAGGATCCTTGGGTCAAGCGAAGCTCGTTCCTGCACGATGCCGGAGATCGAAGCGGGATCCCCCACTTTAGCTTCTATCTCTTTGTCTGTCATCCCTAACAGCACCTGCCGGATCTCTTTTAGCGGAAGGTAATTGTCCTTCAATAACTTGATCAGGGTCAAACGGGAGAGGTGGGCTTGGGTGTAATAAGCATATTTCCCGTCCACTTCAGGCTGCGGTAGCAACCCCTCTTCTGTATAGTACCGAATGGTCCTGGGTGAAACCCCCGCCAGGTCGGCAAGATCACTGATCAAATATTTATTCACTAAAAGCATTCTGTTCTCATCTCATTTCTTTAGTTAACTAAGACTATTGTAACAGTATTACGTAACGCTGTCAACTATTCAATATTAGAAGTTTGTTAATAGTTTTGCCTCCCCGATTCCCCTTCTTTTAGCCATAGAATCGCCGCGATCGCGCCAAGTTCGTAGTGGATTATTTTGATTTCCGGCCGGTAGTTCCATCAATTCCTTCCGTGTTCCACTCCTTATCCAGCCGATCTTTAACGCAGGTGTTTTCGTTCGTTGAATTTTTTTGATGACCGTTCCGATCCATGGTAGTACCCAGTTACCTGATAAAAAAAACGGGGCTGAAGTTTTTTCTTCAGCCCCGTTTGGGTTGGTCTATAGGTTTATTAAATGCGTTGGTGCGGATCGCTTATTGGGGAAAAGCCATCATAATGCCTATCAGCTCATCCGAACAACCTGTGTGATGATATCCCACTCCCCCATATAAAATTGATCGACCCGCCTGCTTTGTGCTCCTCGCAAGTGAACTTTATTAATGGACGATCTTTTTATACACCTTCTCCACCAGGGTGATCATTTCGGTCAAGATAGCCACCGCGCCTTTGTCATCCAATTGAGAGGGGTCGGGGATATCCGAAGGATAACCCCCGGCCAAGGCGGTGAGCATATGAATATTTTTCTTGATCTCCGGAAACTCGATGGACATGGATTCAAAATGGCCTTGCTCCATCACCACGACCCAGTCAAAATCGGTAAGCTCCACTGTTTCAATAGCGGTGGTTTCGTGGCCAACTAAGCTCACGCCTACTTTTTCACCGAGCGCTAAAAATTCTTTTGTGGGAGTGATGTTATTATCGGTCCAAGTTCCAGCGCTTTCAACAGTCCATTTGCTTTTTTTATTTCTGGAGCAAAGCTGCTGAAATTTTCGGGCGGCGATGGGGGAGCGCAGCTGGTTGGCGGTACAAACAAAGAGGATTGATGGCATTAGCAGCCTTTCAAGTTTGGTCCAATTATTTCTTTCCTGGAAGAAGGATCCAAGACCCTTTGGCAATAATATCTTCACCATTCAAGCCATTATAGAGAGTAACTTCATTCGCGACTCCGCCCAATTGAGCGATCAGGTCGCGCAGCATAACATCAGCTTCAACTTGATAAGGGGTGAACACCGGCATGTCGGTCGGGAAATTCGCGGCATCCAGCGGAATGACTAATACAGATCCAACCTGAAAACTGTCCAAGCTGCTGCTGTTCACTTTTTGCATGGCAATAAAAGTGGTATTAAAATTTTTCCCCAACAATTCAAATGTTTCGCCGCTAGCGATTTGGTGAACCACAAATTGGATCTCGCCGCCAAAAGGTTGGTCTAGGTTGATCACAATCGTGTGCGGGGTGATACTAGGTTCGTGCGCTTGTGTTTGGGTTTGAACCGGGGCGGAAATTTGGGCCGGTTCGGTTGGGAGTGCTAATTCTGTTTGGGTAAGGCTGTCTACTTCAATAGGTCTAAAACCTTCGGTAACAATCGCGGTGGTTTTTTCCTGCGGAAGGGGAGCGGAATATTTTGTTAAGATCAGCTGCGTGCCAAAAAGAATGACCACAGTGAGGAGGATGCCTGTGCCAAGATAAATCTTGCGGCGGGAAGGCGGTGAAGGTTGGTGAACCTCATCCGGGTCTAGGTCAACCTCGTCGGCTTCATGAATGCCATTTTTAAAAATGGGACATTTTAAATAATCTTCACACAAACAGATATCGCCCTGATGGGGCAATGCTGGCCGCACCGCATCTTGCCCGCGATGACATCGGTTGGACATCGACGCGTACAAGATCGGGGTGGAAGGATCATCTTTTTTGCCTAAATAGGGGCAGATACTATTCTTGTTCATTGTTAGGCTCACTGGCAGAATCCTTTTCACTGCCATTACGATTAAAATTGTTCATCCATTTGCTGAATTGAACTTTGCTGGAGTTTTTACGATGCTCGCCGTAATAACCATAATTACCATCGTAATAATGATTGTTGTACCGGTAGTACCGATAGTAATAACTTTGGTGGCGCGAGTGCCGGTTCATGACCACGCCCAAAATATTCGCGCCCGCACGCTTCATTTGTTCTAAAGAGAACAAAGCGGAATCGATCTGGGTTTTTCCTGGGCAGATCACTAAAAGAACTCCGTCCACCCGCGACGCTAAAACAGAAGCATCAGAAACCAAAAAAGGAGGAGAATCGATAATAACAATATCGGCCTGGTTTTTTGCCTCTTCCAACGTGGCGAGCATTTTGTTGGAAGAAAGTAGGTCCACCGGGTTGTGAGGAATGCCGCCGCTGGTTAAAACAGATAAGGTTGTTTCTTTGTACTTACTTTTAACTTCGTCGATCGCTGCCTTGTTTCTAAAAACATCGCTCAACCCAATACGGTTGTTCAGCTCAAAGAAACGATGAATGGTGGGCTTGCGTAGATCGGCATCGATCAACAACACCTTTTTGCCCGATTGGGCATAGGTGATGGCAAGATTGGCGGAGAGGGTGGATTTACCCTCCCCAGGGTTGGGGCTGACGACTAGAATAGAGTGGATCGGGCGGTCTACCGCGGAAAATTCCAGATTGGTGCGCAATGAGCGGAATGATTCTGAGATTGGCGAGCGCGGGTTGGCTTCCACATACAGTTTGTCCTCGGTGACTTCAATATCACCAATATAACCAATAATGGGCAGCCCGAGGGTTTCTGTAATTTGGTCGCTGGTTTTTAAGGTATCGTCCAAATATTCGATGGCAAAAATGATGCCGGCCGCTAGTAATAACCCAATGGCGGCGCCCATACCCACATTGCGCGGGATCAATGGGCTGATCGGCTCCATATCCGGGGTGGCTGGTTCAATTTGCACAATATTCGAAGTGCTATTCAACCGGGCCAGGCGAACGCCTTCATAACTGCTGAGCAGGTTGGCCCTGATCTGTTCGTACAAACCGATCGAAGCGTCCAGCCGGTCTTTTTTAGAAGTATCCACCGCGCCAGATGGGTCTTTGCCCAGAACGGTGAGATTGGTATACACCTGATTGTACAGATCGTAGGATGCTTTAAGCTGGTCTAAGCGCAGCTTCTTCTCGGCCAACACCCCTTTTTGCTCCGGAACAACCGTGGGGTTGGCCCAGGAGGACGTACCTTCAGGGTGCTCAATAGCAAAGATCTCCCCTTCAATAGCCGAGATCTGCCCCTGCAAAGTAGAAAGCTCGGTTTCAACCTTGGCGATCGATTCTCTGGTTTCAGTGGAAGAAAGATCGGTGCTTTGCAATTGCAGCGCTTGGATCTGGGTATCGATCGAGGCAATTTGCCCCTGCAAACTTTGCTCGCTTTCCATAAAGCGGCGCGATTGCAATTCATTGTTCTTAGTGGCAAAAACATTTACCAGGGTATTAGCGATAGTGGCGGCCATGGTCGGGTCAGAATCCTGCACCGTAATATCGATCAATTGGGTATCCCCAATAATGCGGGCGGTGATGTTTTTTACCAGCACCGTGGTGCCAAGCTGCTTGCCAACCTCATCCAAAATAGGGTTGGTTTTGATGGTTTGGACATAGGTGTTGGCTAGTTGAGTATCGGTAAAATAGGTGTTACCGCTTTGGGTGGCGCCGGGCGCGCTCATGATCTGAACACGGGTGGTGGCGCTAAAAACTTTATCCTGCGTTACACTAAACCCAAAGGCAAGCACCGCCCCCAGCCCTAAGCCAACCAACAGCAGCCAAAACCAGTGCTTCACGATCTCAAAATATTGTTTAATTTCCATTAATTATCCTCAGGTAGAACGCATTAATTATTATCATATTAACAAAATAAAAGTGGGTATTGGTGCAAAAAACTTCATATTGGAATCATTATTACCTAGGTATTATACTCCGCTAATACGCCCCATTTCTGGCTAAAACCTAACAAATAAGATAGGTTTGGTAAAAAAATAAGGAAGCAAGCTCGGATAGAAAACCTCTTCCCCCAATGCTGGTGATGGATCCAAAGGGGGTGGTTTTGGCCCGACCGATCCGCTTCGGTGTACATCATGCCCAGAAGGGATTTGCTGGCCGTTTCCAGCTGTTTTATCGTGGATTTGTTCCACGCTGTTCCTGGCTTGATTCCCTTATGGATCTTCCAGCGAGCCGAAGGTGTATAGTAATTTTTCTGCGAGCATCCAGCTGGGGTGGAAATGGGGCTTTGGCCGCTTGGCAGATCCGTTGAGCACAAAGACTGCCGCGAACGAGTGGAGATCCAAACCGGGCTCCAAAGTTTTTTATAAGACAGATTCAACCAAAATCGGGCTGAACCGGACTGAGCGGATCGATCCTTGTACCGATCTGTTCGTGGTGATGGTGTAGGCGGGTAAAAAGGGAGGTAAATTGATGTCAGTTTTTGGGCATTTTTGTGCTTGCACCCTGACATTTTGTGCTCAATCTTTTGTTCAAAAAGACGATTATTTGTCAAAAATCGCTTTGAATTGGAAACAAACTGGGTCAAATTGCCATAAAATGCTGGGAAAATGGTATTTTTTTGTAATCGCTGTTCTAAGGGGAAGGCAGAATTCATCGGGCGGCCTTCTTTTTTTGGCGTTTCATTTTCGCGATCACGCTTTTGACTGTGTTTTTTGTGGGCCAATTATATAATTGTTCGGGGGGGATGCCATAACGGGGATCGGAATAATCGATCTTTTCAGTCACTTTCGCGGCCATTTTAAACAAGAAAATAACATCCCCAACTCTCCCGCCTCGTTTATCTAATTCGCGCATGGCTCGGTGGATGTATAACATGGCCTGGGTCTCGCTGACGAAATCATTCGTACGGCGGAAAAAGTTCTCTTCGTTCTTCCAGCGATAAATTTGGCGTTCGCTCACCCCTATTATAAAAGCGACATCCTTCGTCTTCGCTCCTTCAAAGATCATCCGTGCGGCATCTTCCTTACGATCATCCCATCCCCCATTTTTTAAATCTTCTTTTTTCGACCCCATCCAACCTCCGTGTGGGAACGAACGTTAGTGCATTTCACTGCACATCCGTTCTAAGAACATTATACAAGATTGGCAGAAAAAAGAAAGGGGGT
>CAZSLN010000004.1:63277-78125 GCA_964607645.1 uncultured Anaerolinea sp. | reverse complement strand
GAGAATTTCACCATCAGTCAACCATAAAGAAATTTTGTTCAAAAAAAAGCGATTTCCTTTCGGAAATCGCTTTTTTTCATTAATTCTACAAGATGTTAACATAATTCTATGATTGGTAGCTTAACATTTTGAACAGATAAAAACCTTAATATTACAAACAAATTTACAAATTTTTAAGTCACTTGTCAGGAGATTTTTTTATGGGAAAAATTATTGGAATCGATCTTGGAACAACCAACAGTGTTGTTTCAGTGATGGAAGGTGGTCAGCCAACCGTCATCACTACTGCTGAGGGTGGAAGGCTATGCCCGTCCGTAGTAGGTTTTAATAAGAGTGGGGAGCGTATGGTTGGGCAAACCGCCAAACGTCAATCAGTCATCAATTCCGAGAATACTGTTTACTCGATCAAACGATTTATCGGCCGTCGTTTCGAAGAAACCGTTGCAGAACGCAAGATGGTTCCTTATCAAGTGATTGAAGGACCTTCCGATGATGTTCGAGTAAAGGTACCAGTGACTGGCAAAGAATACAGCCCACAAGAAATCAGCGCAATGATCCTTGCGAAGTTGAAAGCCGATGCCGAAGCTTATCTCGGCGAAACCATTACCGAAGCTGTCATCACCGTCCCCGCTTACTTCAACGATGCCCAACGCCAAGCTACCAAAGATGCCGGCCGTATTGCTGGCCTCGATGTAAAGCGCATTATCAACGAACCAACGGCCTCCGCGCTAGCCTACGGCCTCGATAAGAAAACCAACGAAACGATCTTGGTCTTCGACCTTGGTGGCGGTACGTTCGATGTTTCCGTATTAGAAGTTGGTGATGGCGTGATCGAAGTTAAATCCACTAACGGTGATACACACTTGGGTGGCGATGACTGGGATCAACGGGTAACCCATTGGGCTTCCGATGAATTCCAGAAGATCGAAGGCATCGACCTTCGCAATGATCGCCAAGCATTACAGCGTTTACGTGAAGCCGCTGAAAAAGCCAAGATCGAACTTTCTACTATGATGGAAACTGAGATCAACCTGCCCTACATTACCGCTGACGCCAATGGGCCGAAGCACCTTGTATTAAAAATTACCCGCGCAAAATTCGAACAGATGACCAAAGACCTGCTTGACCGTTGTGTTCATCCATTCGAAAATGCCTTGAAAGATGCTGGCCTAAAAGCCGGTGACCTAAACGAAGTTGTATTGGTAGGTGGTTCCACTCGTATGCCAATGGTTTCTGACCTAGTTCGAAAACTTACCGGCAAGGACCCCAATAAATCCGTCAACCCCGATGAAGTCGTAGCGGTTGGCGCTGCCATTCAGGGCGGCGTACTCGGCGGCGAGGTTCGTGACATCCTTTTACTGGATGTAACCCCCCTCTCCCTCGGTGTTGAAACCCTCGGTAGTGTTATGACCCGTATGATCGAACGCAATACCACCATCCCAGTAAAGAAAACCGAAACCTACTCTACTGCAGCTGATAACCAAACTGCGGTAGATATCCACATTTTACAGGGCGAACGTCCTATGGCTGGCGACAATATGTCCTTAGGCCGCTTCCGCCTCGATGGAATTCCACCAGCCCCGCGCGGCGTGCCCCAAGTGGAAGTTACTTTCGACATCGATGCTAACGGTATCTTGCACGTTACCGCTCGCGATAAGGCCAGCGGCAAAGAGCAAAAAATAACCGTCACCGCTTCAACCAACCTAAATAAAGGTGACATTGACCGAATGGTTCAAGAATCGCAGGCACACGAAGCCGATGATAAGAAGCGAAAAGAATTGATCGAAGCTCGCAACAATGCCGATAATCTCATTTATCAAACCGAAAAAGCCCTTAAGGATTTAGGCGACAAGGTTAGTTCAGGTGAACGCGGCGATGTAGAAAACAAGATCAATGACCTTAAAGCCCGCCTTACTAGCGAAGACGCTGACGGCATTCAAAAAGCTACTGAAGAGCTTCAAAAGGTTTTCCACGCCCTTAGCGAAAAGCTATACGGGCAGGCAGGGCAACCAGGCGAACCTGGTGAACCCGGCCAACCTGGTCAGGCCGCACCTGGTGGATCTGATGGCGATGTGATTGATGGCGAAGTTAAAGACGCCTAATCAAAACAAAATTCAACAAACGGGCGCTCACTGGCGCCCGTTTGTTGTTTAATTTGGTATATAATTTTTTTTATGCTAAAACTCCCTGAAAAACTTAAGATCCCAGTCATTGTTCTCACCGCGATCTTTCTTACCTTATTTTTAATCAATAGCAATACTCTTTACCAGAAGGTAGCTAACCGACTAGATACCTTCCGCACCCAAATCGTATATTTTCTAAACCCACCCGATAATGCCGTGTTCATTCCAGGAAAAGCAACCCCGGGCACACCGCTCTCTAGCATTACCGCAACCTCAACCATCGAAAAAACAGTTATCCCAACGGTTGGTCCGACATCTAAACCAACCGCCGCCACAACCCCCTTGCCAAAAGCAAAGATATTACCCAATGTGGTCTATGTTGACCAGCACAATCGTTGGAATTACTGTGGACCTGCCAATATCACCATGGCGCTCAATTATTGGGGCTGGAAAGGCACCCGTGATGATGTAGCGAAAGTGATTAAACCTGGCGAAAACAACTTAAAACTTGATTTCATCCAACGAGGAAAATCCGATAAAAATGTGATGCCTTACGAGATGGTTGATTTCGTGAACAACGAAACAGATCTCAACGCCTTCCAACGATCCGGAGGTACGAGCGATCTACTCAAAGCCTACATAGCCAACGGACTGCCGGTTCTGATCGAAAAAGGGTACTATGAGCGGGACTATACCGGTAAAACAACCTGGATGGGTCATTACCTGTTCGTCACCGGGTATGATGATTCGCAAGGGATATTTATTGTGCAAGACGCCTATTTGAAACCTGGGAAAGACCTGCAAAGCAAATACAACGAATTTTATGAGGGTTGGCGTTCCTTCAACTACCTTTTTATGGTCATTTACCCTGATGATAAAACAGAGCTGGTAAATTCGATAACTGGAGATTACTTGGATGCTGATTTCGCCAGCAAAGAAGCTCTTGAACGTGCCAATCAGGAAATCAAATCCGCGAAGGGAATAGATGAGTTCTTCGCCTGGTTCAATAAAGGGACAAGCCATGTTCAATTATTGGAATACAACGACGCTGCGTCAGCGTTTGATCAGGCATTTCAGGTCTATGCCACTTTGGAAGAAGAATCGATCCAGCGGCCTTACAGAATGATGTGGTACCAAACGGCGGCCTATAAAGCCTATTACTACACCGCTCGGCATACCGACGTGATCGCTTTGGCGGATACAACATTGAACGAAACAATGGATAAGCCAACCTTGGAAGAAAGTTTGTTTTGGAGGGGTATGTCAGAGATAGCGCTCGGGGATAGGTACGGCGGCGTTAAAGATTTACAACAAGCAGTTTATTACAACCCAAATATGACCATCGCAATCAACCAATTGAACGAGTTGAAAGCCCCACTGGTGCCATAATGAAAATATTACACTTTGCGGATGCTCATATTGATATTTCCCAAGCAGGTCGGATAGAACCTGATACCACCATCCCGGTTAGGGTACGAGATTTTCTAAACTCGATGGATACGATCATTGATGCGGCCATCGATGAAAAGGTAGATCTGGTGCTTTTTGCCGGTGACGCTTATAAAGATCGTCATCCTCAACCTACCTATCAACGAGAGTGGGAGAAGCGAATGATCAGGCTCTCACAAGCCGGCATTCCCGCAATCCTCGTAACCGGTAACCACGATATGCCAAAAGCATCGGGCAAGGCTCATGCCCTGGAAGAATTTGAGACGCTAAAAATTCCACATACTCATGTTGTATCAACAGCAAAAATGCTCACGCCAAACGAGTTGGGAATCCCAGTTCAGGTAATCTGCCTCCCTTGGATCTATCGTTCCCGTCTATTGGCGAACCGGCTAGATAAAACCCTCCCCGCCGATCAGATCGACGCATCGATAGAGGACAACCTTGCTGGCTTGTTTGATGGCTTTCTTTCAAGAGTCGACCCATCCCTACCAGTGATCGTAGTCGCTCATGCCATGGTTTCAGGTGCAACCGCCGGCGATGAGAAAGACCTAAATTTAGGAAGCGATTTTATCCTTTCCGCGTCGATCCTCAAGGATCCCCGCATCGATTACGTTGCTCTCGGACATATTCACAAAGCTCAAAATTTGAATGGACCCGGGCCAGAACCGGAGGACAAGCGGGAATCGCTTCAGCCACCGGTGGTCTATTCCGGCTCTATAGAACGTGTTAATTTTGGCGAGATAGCCGAGAAGAAGTACTTCATCACCGCGAAGGTAGAAAGGGGTAAAACCAGTATCAAATGGAACGAATTGACCGGTATACGCCCATTCATAAAGCGCAGCATCGTTGTGCAAGACCTCAACGATGTAACCGCCCAGATCATCAACCAATTACCCAGCCAGGAAAAACTGAAGAACGCTGTCGTTCACATCAATATTGAATACCCTGTTGATGCTGAAAAATTCATCAATGAGACTGAGATCAGAGCCTATGGTTCTATAGCCTTCGATTTTCGATTAACGAAAACTGCAAGAAAACAATCTCGCTCTCGCATCGCCCAAAATGAAAATGTAGCGAACCTAACGAATTTCGAATTGCTTGACATTTACCTTGATTCCCAAAAATTCGAGTCGATCGATCACAACAAATTGGTAGCCATGGCAAACTCGATCTTTTCACAAGAACCCGGAACGATCGATTAAATATGCGTTGGATCTATATTTCCCCTCACTTTGACGATGCCATCCTTTCCTGTGGTGGGCTGATCGATTACCAAACTTCCATTGGGTTATCAGTTGAAGTCTGGACTGTTACATCGGCCGTTCCAGTTCTTGAGGGGTCATCTGACCTGATCAAACAAATACAGGAACAATGGAATGTCACCTCTCCAGCCGAAGCGGTAATTGAACGACAAAAGGAAGACAACTTAGCCTTGGGATTGGTAAACGCGACTAGCAGCCACTTAAATTATCTGGATTGCATTTATCGAGCCTCCATGGAGGGCGATTTTTATTACCAAAGCATCTTCTCCGATATCCACCCCGAAGAAGCGAACCTCCCATTACAGATCTCCAATTTGATCAATAAGCATATTCAAGATGAAGATATCCTTGTTTTCCCCCTCTCCGTAGGCAATCACATTGACCACGAGATCGTAAACGAAGCGGCAAAATTCATCCCCAATAAAAAATTGTTTTACATCGACATTCCCTATTTTTTCAAAGACGAAAAAATTCTTGAAACGATCAAAAATAATTACATCGAAAAAAATATTCTATTTCCCCCCAACCATATCATCAATTGGGTAAAAGGCATCCTTTTATACAAAGCGCAGGTGTCCTCTCTTTTCCTCAATGAAAAGGATAAAAACAAAAAAATAACACGTTTTTATTCCCGTTTTAATGGTCTTTCATTATGGGAAGAATGTACAACTTGAATGATATTTGAAATTATGATATATTAGAGCACGACAATTTAGATGTATTCGCCAATTGCATCCCATTTTGGGGTGCAAAAATTCTTATAACAGGGTTTTGATTTTATGCCGGCAACTTACTTAACAAAAAATGGTTTTATAAAGCACCAAGAAGAGCTTGAATACTTGCGCTTGGTAAAACGCGCTGAGGTAGCTAAAAGGCTGCACGAAGCGATGGAAGGCGGCGAGCTAATTGAGAACGCGGAATACGAAGACGCCAAGAATGAACAAGCCTTTACCGAGGGAAGAATTCAGGAACTTGAATTGATGCTGGCTGCTGCACAGATCATCGATGAGACTACCGCTCACATGGATCCCAATCATGTGCAGGTTGGCGATACAGTTCAAATAGAAGAAGAAGATGGCAGCTCTGCCGAGTATACGATCGTTGGTGCCGCGGAAGCTGATCCGCGTTCCGGCAAGATCTCAAATGAATCTCCACTCGGACGTGGGTTGATCAATCACAAACCCGGTGATGTGATCACCATTGAAGCACCAGATGGATCCTTCAAAGTAAAGATCCTTAAGACCACCTAATTTCGGGGCTTGACCTTATGCCCCGCGCGTGCTCTATTTCTGAATAGAGCACGGTAACGCGGGGCTTTTTTTATCAAATTTTTTAACGAGGTTTTTGATGACAGACTACAATTCGCTTGAACAGATCCGTTTACAGAAGATCGATGACCTAAAAAAAGAAGGAATCGACCCATATCCTACCCGGGCGAAACGAACTCATACCGCCCTCCAAGCTATCGAAGCATACGAATCAATCGAAAAGACCCTCACTGAAGGAGCTGCTGTGCCTGAAGTCAAGGCAACGGTAACCGGTAGGATCAGGGCTACCCGATCTATGGGCAAACTCACCTTTGCTCACATCGAAGATGGTTCTGGCAAGATCCAATTATTCTTCCGTGTCAATGAATTGGGGCAGGAAGGCATCACTTTCTTCGACAAAATGTTTGATATCGGCGACTTTATAGAAGCAACCGGTAATTTGATGCGTACTCGCACCGGCGAAGTGACCTTACATGTTTTGGAGTTCAGATTACTCGCCAAAGCAGTATCCCCCCTTCCCGCGGATAAAGATGTTACCCAAGAAGATGGCACAGTAGTGCGTTATGCCGCCCTTGAAGGCTCTGAATTGCGCGCCAGACAACGCTATGCTGATCTAGCTGTGAACCCAGAAGTTCGTAACAATTTCAGAAAACGAGCCAAGGTGGTTAGCAGCCTTCGTAGATTTTTGGATGACCATGAATTTCTCGAAGTAGAAACACCTATCCTTCAGCCCATATATGGCGGCGCGAACGCCAAACCATTTACTACCTTCCACAACCAGCTAAAGCAACAGCTTTATCTGCGTATTTCTTTTGAACTTTATCTCAAAAGATTATTGGTAGGGAACCTTGAAAGAGTGTACGAAATCGGGCGTGATTTTAGAAATGAAGGTGTATCCTTCAAACACAACCCAGAATTCACCCAGCTCGAATTTTATTGGGCGTATGCCGATTATCTCCAAGTGATGGAATTGACCGAGCAGATGGTAGCATTCACCTGCAAAGAGGTGAATGGCACATACAAAGTAAATTATCAGGGCAGGGCAATCGATTTTACCCCGCCTTGGAATCGAATTGAAATGCGCAAAGGCGTTTTGGATGTGACCGGCATTGATATCTATGCTTATGATGATGCTTCATCCTTAGAGATCGCAATCCGAGAGAAAGGGTATCACCCACCCTCAAAAGCAACTCGTGGAAAGCTGATCGATTACCTGGTAGGTGAATTTTTAGAACCAACCCTCATTCAGCCCACCTTCCTCTATGACTACCCAAGGGATATTTCTCCTCTGGCAAAATCAAAACCAGGCGATCCGCGAACGGTTGAACGTTTTGAAGGCTATGTTGCCGGTTTTGAACTATGCAACGCCTTCACAGAATTGAACGATCCGATCGATCAAGAACAGCGATTCCTCGAAATGGGTCGGGATTACACCGCCGATGATGAAGAGCTCAATCTGCTCGACGAGGACTACCTACGCGCAATGCGTTATGGTATGCCGCCCAATGGCGGCTTTGGTATGGGCGTCGATCGTTTGACGATGTTACTTACCGATAAACATTCCATACGAGAAGTGCTGTTATTCCCCCACCTTCGCAACGACGAACAATCAAGTTCTGATGAATCCTAAGATTAATAAAATGGCGACCGAATCAAAAATCGGTCGCCATTTTTTCTTTGTAAAAAGGATCCATTTCACGAATTCTAGCTTCGCACAAACCTTAAACTCACTGCCGATCGCATAAACAAATTTTCGCTTAATCTACACTTCGCTTTAGAAACACCCTTTAAAACGAAAACCGCTTTTCGATCGGCCCTGATCGATAGCGGTTTTTATTGGAGAATGTTAATTACTATTATACGGGATTAGATAAATGGAAACTGAGAAGATTATTAAGATTTGATGAGAGTTTTTTAGCCATTCCAGCCAATAAAGTCCTTTAAAATCGATCCACCAATAAATTCTCGCAAGATCGAATTATCAGGTACAAGATCTGGTTCCACTGGCAAAAACCATTCCAAAAAAGCCAATAACCTTTTTGCTTCGATATACTCAGGGGTGTTGTTAGGTACCTGCCGTAAGATTGGCTCAACGATTGGTTTTAATACCGCCAATTCATAAACTAAAGCAGAATTAAACATCACATCTGCGTTTTCTTGATGGGGAAAAATATGTTTTTCTTCCCCGCGACGAACAGATTCCCACATCGAGATGGTTTGTTGGGCATTATACCCTCGCTGCTTGCTATCCCGAATAATGCGGCGTAGTAACCGCGTATCAGTGGTGGAGACTCGATTATGATAATCGAGATTCAATTGGGTTAACGCCGAAATGTAGATCTTGTACGAGCGATTGTAAAGATCCATTGGAATCAAGCCAGGGTTCAGACCATGGATACCCTCAAGGATGATCATTTGGCCATTTTTTAGGGTCACCTCATTACCAGGTTCTTGTTGACCAGTTACAAAGTTGTAATGAGGAATACGAACAGTTTTTCCTTCAATTAGTTGGTAAAGATGATTACTCAGTTTTGGTAGATCGATCGCTTGCAGGGTTTCAAAGTCAACCTCCCCATTTTCGTCTTTTGGCGTATCTTCACGGTTCACAAAGTAATTATCCAACTCTAATGGAAAGGGGGAAATTCCGAGGCTGAGTAATTGGATAGCCAGCTTTCGAGAAAAAGTAGTCTTACCAGATGAGGTTGGCCCAGATATAAGGATGATGCGGTTTTCACCCTTATGCTCAAAGATCTGTCGAGCGATATTGGTAATGTGCTGTTCGTGAAAAGCTTCTGAAACAAGGATCAATTCTTTGATCTGCATATTTTGGATAGCGTTATTTAGAGCTCCCACATTTTCAATACCAAGTGTATTTAGCCAATCGCCATACAAACGAAACGCTTTCAGTAGTGTCGGATATTGGTCGACATAGTTTATTTTGGTTGGGGTGCTTCGTTTGGGGTACCTGAGGGTAAAACCGCCATTCGTTTGAAGTATATCAAACCACTTTAGGTACCCAGTTGAAGGCACCATAAAGCCGTGATGGTAATCGAGGTAATCTCCGAGATTATAAAAAGTGACATGATTTTTTGTGCGGTACTTCAGCAAATCTACTTTATCCATTTCACCGTGATCGGTAAAATAACAAAGAGCATCTGTAAGTGAGATCTCCTTTTTCTCAAATGGCAAATCACTTTTCACTAAAGTTCGCATTTCTTTCGCTAAAGCAGCAAGATCAGCTTTTTCCAATGGGGCATGACCGCTTACATGGCAATAATACCCAACAGGATAAACGGAATGATCTATGTGCAAAATGGCGTCAGGAAATAATTTCTTAAACGCTGCGCTCAACAGGAAAGAGAGGGATCGGCGATAGATACGTGCGCCGTCGGCATCGGTCATCAAAATGGGAGTAACGATAGATTCACTAACAATTTCAGAAGTTAATTCATGCAGTTCCCCGTTGATGATAGCGCCTACCACTGGTGCTTTAAAAACAATTCCACAGCGGTCTATAAATGCTTTTGCTGTTGCCCCACGCGGACCTTTTAAAGTAATTTCTCCAGGGAAATGTACTTCAACAAATAGGCTAGCCTGTACTCTCGATATCTTCATCTTATTGGATCAGTAGTAAAAATTTTGCCTGATCATGATCGTATTCAGCCAGAGGAATGGTTCCATTGGTTAGGTTGATCAAGGTGTTAGCTAACAAGTTATTCACAGGGGTTTTTACCCCACATGACAAACCAGCCGACACAACCGCCCCGTTCAGAAAATTCACTTCGCTCTTTTTCCGGCCAGAGTAGAGATCTATATGGAAGGAAGGCATTTTTGCGCCACGACCAGATCCAACTACTTTTTGCAGGATCGGTTTTGTGATCCAGACCGGTAGTCGAATCGCTAATGCGAGCAGTTTTACCGGAGTTCCAGGCAAATCGACCACATGAATGCTATTTTTCTCCATCACACAGATACACTCTCTGATTTGTTCAATTTCCATTCTGGTAAGAGCAGTATCCGCAAAAATTTGCGCTGGGGTTAAGTTTAAAATGGCAGATGACGCGTTAGCTAACAAATTGGTTAACATTTTAGACCACTTCATAGAGCGAGCGTCATCAAACAAAATAGCGTTCAACATTGCTTCATTCATGGCATCAACTACCCACCCTGAAATGGGATGACCAGCGGCCACACCGACGCCGCGCAACTTTTCCAGCACAATATTTCCAACATCCTTACGGCCGATGGCGGAAGTAACCGTGCCATAAATCACTTTTTCTGCTCCAACATATCGGGCAATCACTTGTTCATTCTCAACGCCATTCTGCAAGCAAAGGATAGGGGGCAATTTCTTAACATCATCACCCAAGCCTGATAAAACGAGGTCGGTATCAAACGATTTTAGAGCAAAAAGGGCTAAATCATAGGAACCAAGAGCAAGGGCTTCATCGAGCGAACCAACAAATTCTACGTTCGGGGAAGTCAACTCAAATAACGAACTACCAACACGCCGTTTATCGATCCCAAGATCAAGAGTTAGGCCATTTTGCCGTAATTTATCGACCACCTGAGGTTGTTCTAAAAAAACAACCCGGTGGCCACTTGCGGCAAGAGACCCACCAATGTAAGTACCGATAGCCCCTGCACCGAAGGATAAGATTCGTAGTGAGTTCACGTTTTCATTCATTAAATTTTGGATCCCGTTGTATCGTAAGTCGTAACCCTTCCTCAAGACTGATGGAAGGAGTGAAATTAAGTTTTTGGTGCGCAAGAGTAATATCAGAACACATCCGCGAAACCCCAGCGGCTACCTTCGGGTTGTGGATCACATCAATTTTCTTTCCAGTTACTGAACCAACTAACTTAACCAAGTCCATTACCGAAATATCCTTGCCACTACCAACATTGACCACCATTCCATCCAAATTAGGGGCGGTAGACGCGGCTACCAACGCTGAAATGACATCATCCAAAAAAATATAATCGCGTGTTTGTTTGCCATCCGAATGGATCACGATCGAACCATTGTGTAAAGCTTGATATAAGAAATAAGGAACAACCGGCGGGTAGGATGGTGGAAGGTTCTGTCCGGGGCCGAAGGCATTGAAAACCCTCAGGCTCACTGTTTCAATTCCCCACAACTTGCCAATTGTTCTAACATAGCTCTCAGCCGATAGTTTTGATACTGCGTAAGGTGATTTGGGATTGGGCACCATGTTCTCATTTAAAGGTTGGGTAGCCTGATCACCATAAATAGCTCCAGAAGAAACCAACACCACTCTGCGCACACCTACATCGCGCATAGCTTCCATCAAAGAAACGGTTCCCCCTACATTAACATCATTGTACTCGCGAGGATAATTGATCGATTCTTGCACAGATACCCGCGCTGCCAGATGAAAAACGCAATCGACCTCTTGCAAGAGAGTCCATAATTTAGGGCGGTCATTTACGTCCCCTCTGGTGAAATGAACATCTGGAATTAAGGCTTGTGGATTGCCAGCAGAAAGGTTATCTAACCCTCTAACTTGGTGACCTTCTTTGGCCAATTGATTTGCCAACGTTGAGCCAATAAAACCAGCTGCCCCTGTGATCAGAAAATTCATAAGTGGTAAATACCTTCTTTCGTAGGCAGAATTATAGCATTAAGCGGAATTATTTCAGCTTAGAGCCAACTGCCTCCCGATAACTTACCCCTGATCCTTGAATTTGATCCCGGTCTTTGCCATCGCGTTCTCAAGGCTTTTCATAGCGTTTGGTCCAATTCCATGCAGGTCATAGCTCTGTTTGTAGGTAAATTATTCCAGTTCCTGCACCTGGAAGATACTGGATTCTGCCAAGGCGCGTTTGGCTGGATTTGACAATTTCTCAGGTAAAGGAGAATTTTCTGATGGCATTTTGCGCCTTCTTAAATGAAAAGAGCGATAAATGAATATCGCTCTTTAAACAAGTTATCTAATACCAAGCGCCAAGTATGATACCGAACAAAACAAAATTGATGAGGTGATTGCCAACCTCAATAGCCCATATCTTTGAGCTATGACCAGCAAATAGTTTATTGACCAAATAGGTTGGAGCGATGAAACCTAGCCATAACATAAAGCCGGTCATTGCACCATTTGCGGCGGTAGCGTGACCGGCCGACATCACCTTCCCCATCGCGGGTACCATAAAAGCCATAGCAACTGCTTGAACGATGGAAGAAACCACAACCAACCCCCATAAAGCGCCCATATTTGCCATACCTGGGGTTTGGGCTTCGTGTTTCCTCACACCTTCCCACCAAACCGGGAAAAAGGTTTTTGGGGAATACCACAAGGAGCCGCTTACCATGCTAACAAAAACACAAATAAGAACCGCCCACCAATTGATCGATGAAATATCCATTTTTCTCCAATAATTTTTAAGACTATTTTACCAAAACAGACAATTTTAGTCTAATTAATTTGATGAGCTGATCCATTCCTGCGAGGCATAGGTAATTTGTCCAAGGAACATAGAACATTGAGCAGAGTGTTCCTGAATGTGGCGGATGCAATCGATGACCAATTCCGCGTAAATTATTTTGAAGCCCCAAGAAAATTCGCAAATTCTCGCAAAATCTTTTTCGGCCGTAACCAGTAAGATCGATTCACTTCTCTTCTCGACATAAAACAGATAAGCTAGCAGGGTATCTCTGTCATAGGGTTCTGCCGGAACGATCCCGATTGGATCTAACTCATCTAGTGTAAATGGGGTAGGCGGATGGAATTCCTTGTCATTTCCGCCAAGATAAAGATCAGCCCAAAATAAGGTATGGAAAATGACATACCAATATTGCGACAATCGACCATCTGATTGGGCATCAGGCCACATTGATAATGCCCAGATTTCCTCTGGGCATTCATTGATATTACTTCTCAGCATAGAAAGGCAAGACCTTACTTGAGATAAGAGAATCTTCCTAAAAAGATCAATTGCTACAGGCTCCATGTTTTAGCCATGCCCTTGGCTAACAGCGGCTTCGAATCCCCTTTCAAGCGCCAGGTAATTGCTGGGCAGCAAGGCATGGTGTCTCGTCGGTAAATGTAACCGGAGCGCGTTCTTAACTTCTTTGATATTAAGTTCAGGAAGGACTGCTAACAACGAGCCAACCGCAACCATATTCATCAATTTTGTATCGCCGATCTCCTCAGCAATCTTGCTCGCCTCCACAAAGATCGTACGAATATCAGTTCGTATCGCCCCACGGTCTACCATAGAAGCGTTCACGACGGCTACGCCACCAACCTTGACCAAGGGTTCGTATTTATCGTAGGACGGTAGATTGAGTAAAATTGCGATCGGCGGTTCTGCTACCTGAGGTGAACCGATCTCCTGGTCCGATATCACAACCGTGCAATTTGCTGTACCACCGCGCATCTCCGGCCCATAAGATGGGATCCAGGTTACTTGCATTTTGATGTCCATTGCCGTATACGCAAGGATTTGGCCGGCAAACAAAACCCCTTGCCCGCCATAACCAGCTATCATGATCTCTTTGTGCATGTAGATTCCTCAAATTCGCAAAGTTTAAAAACGAAGTTCGCCAACAGACTCACTGACCTTGAAATCGCCGAGTGGGTAAACAGGTATCATCTGGTCTTCTACCCACTTACAAGAGTCCACAGGGTTCATACCCCAGTTTGTCGGACAAGTTGATAACAGTTCAACCATCGAAAAACCAAGTCCATGCATTTGCGTTTCAAAAGCAATGCGAATGGCTTTTTTTGCCTTGCGAATATTGGCGGGATCGTGAAGTGAGCGTCGAACAACATAACCGGCTCCGTCCATCTTGGCGATCATCTCAGACATTCTGAGCGGAAAACCTTGCAATTCAACATCCCGGCCAAGTGGCGAAGAAGTTGTCTTTTGTCCAGGCAGGGAGGTTGGGGCCATTTGACCGCCTGTCATACCATAGATTGCGTTATTAAGGAAAATAACGGAAATATTCTCTCCGCGCACAGCTGCGTGCATGATCTCAGCCATACCAATGGAAGCGAGATCGCCATCTCCCTGATAGGTGAAAACGCACTTATCGGGGAGAACTCGTTTGATGCCTGTTGCCATTGCGGGAGCTCGCCCATGGGCTGCCTCCACGAAGTCGGTATCAAAGTAATTGTAGGCAAACACAGAACAGCCAACAGGGGCCACTCCAATGGTCTTATCAACTATATTCATTTCTTCTAAGGTTTCGGCGATCAAACGATGGGCAGTACCGTGGGTACAACCTGGACAGTAGCTAGTAGAAGTTTCTGTAAACGCATGCGATCGCGAATAAACAATATTTTCAGGTTTAATAATAGTAACCATTCGATCCTCATAGACCTTTCATCGGTGTAGCATTCGATCTAGCCAAGCAACCCTTGGGTTGGTAACAATTTCAAGTTTTGCCGTAATCATCCGTTCGATCTCGGATTCAACATCTTCAGGAAAAGGAATTACCCCACCCGGTCGGCCGTAAAACTCGATCGGAACTTTTTTACCGACCGCGATCATTACATCGTCGAGCATCTGACCCTGATTCATCTCTACTACAAGGATGCCCTGGACCCGTTCTGCCAATTCAATGATCACTTCATCAGGGAAGGGTCGAAGAGTAATTGGCCGCAACAATCCAACTTTAATCCCCTTCTCCCTGCATTTTCGAACAGCGGATAAAGCTACCCGACCAGAAGTTCCAAACCCGATCACCAAAAACTCAGCGTCGTCCAAATAATATTCTTTG
>CAZSLN010000004.1:49274-63267 GCA_964607645.1 uncultured Anaerolinea sp. | reverse complement strand
TAATTATTTATAATCACAGATATTGTTTTGGCACAAATAATATTCTTTGTATCTCACTTCATTTTTTTTGATCTCGAACCAGGTTTGTAACATTCTGAGATTGGCGATCTCTTCATCATGCGGATTGATATTGATAGAAGTTAATATACGTTTTTCTCGGGTTCCCTTGCCACCGATTGCCCAATCGTAATTTTTCTTGACGATTGGTTGCATTGGTGGCAACTCCGCAGGCTCCATCATCTGACCAACGGAGCCATCCGAGAGCACGAACGCCAAGTTCCGGTATTTTTCAGCCAACTCAAATGCGAGGACCGTAAGATCGATCGATTCCTGTACCGATGCGGGAGCAAGCACGATCGGATGATAATCCCCATGCCCGCCTCCATGCACCGATTGGTAATAGTCACTTTGGGCTGGCGCAATATTTCCTAATCCAGGGCCTCCACGCATAACATTGATGATCACTGCCGGCACTTCCGTACCCGCGATATACGAGAGCCCTTCCTGCATTAGTGAAACTCCCGGGCTAGAAGAAGATGTCATGACCCGTACCCCGGTGCAAGCGGCTCCATACACCATATTAATGGCCGCTACTTCGCTCTCGGCTTGGACGAATGCCCTTCCTAATTCCGGCATTCTCCTGGCTAAGTGTTCCAACACTTCCGTTTGCGGGGTGATAGGGTAACCAAAATAGGCTACTAAACCTGCCCTTATCGCCGCCTCTGCCATTGCAACATTCCCTTTAATTAATTCTTTTGCCATTCGGTCAATTCTCCAATTATTGCCTTAAACAAAATGAGCGTACTCTACAGTACGCCCACGATTAACTTGCTTTGATAATTTCACGATATACAGTGATCGCTGAATCAGGACAGACGACTGCGCAAATTGCGCAACCCGTGCACCCCTCCTTTACGATCTTAGCTGGGTGAAAACCCTTATGTGTGAGCCTTTCCATATCCAAACTAATTACTGCCTGCGGACAGGCAGTTACACACAATTCACACCCTTTACAATAAACATCCGATACTTCGATCCAACCAGTGGCTGCCATCTAATGTAAATTCTCCTAAAATGGTTTGAATTCTACTTATTATTATCCGTCGAAATTTCTTTTAAAAAAAGTAAGAACATCATAAACATTTCAAACAATCATCACACATAAAGAGTATATAACATGTGACAAAAAAAATCGAATTGCATTAAATGAAAAATAGACAAACAAAATTGTTCGTGCTTTCGTGGCATCTTTTTTCCACCGGTAGTAGAAGGTATAATTTGGTGAGATATTGCCTGAAAGACACGGAGAAACCTGAATGAGTTTTGTTGAAATTAATAATAAGAGGATCGCCTTTTTCTTTTCTATCCTGCTAACCTGTGGTGGTCTTTTTGATATTTTCCAAAAATTCTTCGGCGCATCAGCCACTTTATCCATTTCAAGCCCAAAATGGATATTCGTCATTCTTGTTTACCTTGCTGCATTCGCCATTACCGCTGCTCTTAGCTTATCAATAAAGCCCCCTTTTACAGTACAGATACGACTGCTTTACAACATGATCATTAGCAAGATCTTTCCGTGGAATTTCGCCTTCGTTGCGGCAATAATCGGTGCCTTTGGAACCCTCCTATTATTTTCACCATTAAATCGGTTATTTTTATTTAATTTGAACAGCGTCATTCTCAACTTTCCGATCATTCTCCTGCTAATCGTAAAGGCTTCCTTCCTACTACAAAAAAATCAAGATCTGGAAATAGGAAATAAAGAAATTCTGGTAGCCATCTTCCTTTATTTTGCTTATTTTGTGTTGGGTTTAAACCTGATCTATTATCCGGTCATCAACGTTTTGATAATTCTTCTCTCATCCGCCCTGGTTTGCCTTGCCTATTCCTCGATACGATTAGAGACGATCCTTGCCTGGCTAAAAAGCTCAAATGAAAAATATAACCTCACCTTTATCGCGATGCTCGTCCTTTTTGCCTTTAGCTTGTACTACTTTCTTATAAGATCGGTCAACGGAGCAATTTCCCTGCCATCGATCATGGACGAAGGTTCCTACGCGATCAAAGGACTGTTATTCACTACCGGAAAATATATCCCTTACCAAGCTTATGGTCCCTGGACCAATAAAATGCCGCTAGCATTTATGATCCCCGGATGGATTCAACAATTATTGGGTCGCGGCATTGCGGTGATTCGGTTTTCAAGTTTTGCGTTGCAGGTTATCGTAATAATTTTGCTCTATATTCTAGGAAACCGATTAAAAAAACCTTACGGCGGAATACTGGCTGTAAGCCTGTTTGTAATTAATCCAGCGCTGCAAAATTTTTATAGTTTAGGGAATTCGCAAGTCGTATCCATTTTTCTCCTCACCCTATCATTGATCTTCTCCATCGGTGGAAAGCGAACACTCACCGAATTGGTCGCTGGCGATATTTTCGCGGCGATTCTGGTGCTAACCAGAGAAAATCTCGCCCCTTATCTTATTTTTCTAAACTTGTTCTTTATCTGGAAATACGGCCTCAAAAAAAGCGCCATGCCGATTCTCGCTGGAATCAGCGTATTTATGCTCGGTCACTGGGCTTTCTGGCCGGGAATCTTGAAAGTTTGGGCAAAATGGGTGCCTGATGAAATTTCTCGATTCCTCGATCCATATCGATATTTTGGCGGGGGAAGATTGATGTGGGACATCACTGGTGAAACCATATCTCCATTTACATTGCTGTCAAGTTTGGTGCAAGGCATCTCAAGTAATTACATTTCCTTAATAAGCCTTATAGGGCTACCTTTTCTTTTTGGAAATTGGAAAAAAATAAAGGAGAAGGCTAACTACAAAGAATTTGTTTTCTTTTTTATCACTTTGGTCGTGCTTGATATCGCGCACAGCATGATCATAACCAAATATGAAGCTTCTTGTGTATATTGTTTATCCAGCTATCTGGCCTTCTACCTACCAATGGGAATCCTGTTATTTGTCCTTAGTTTGGAGTTGGTCGAAGATGGAGCCTCAAGATGGAAAGCGGCAGCATTTTCCCTAGTAGGTTTCGTTTTTTATCTAGGATATTGGTTCAATCACCGCCAATCCTTAGAAAGTATGCTTTATACCAAGCTCCCCTCATCAACAAGCGAAAGTGGTTTCCAAGCGATTTTTGTCACGATACAGCAAATATTTCAGATCTCATCCAATGATTTAAAAATCTATTTTCCATTGTTCGTTGGAACCATTCTTTTTGTCCTCATTCTGCTACTCCTCTCCGCGTATTTCTCGCAAAAAAATATAGGGGACAACCGGCCAGCCCATTTGTTTCCGACACTAATCGTTATCATCGTTGGGCTAACGCTAATAACTGATGTTTTGGTAAATATCGATTTCCAAAATACCTATTGCGAAGGAAATGTAATTGCGGCTCACAAAAAGGTAGATACTGAATTAAAGAAGGTCTTCCCTATCGGCTCAAAGATATTTTGGTTAGGTGAATCGACCACACCGTTTCTAACATTAGATGTTGAGATATTTCCACAACAGATCAATGATGGGTTTGCGTTCAAAGTGGGCAGTAAGGATGATCTAGCAGAGAGGCACGGTTTTTGGAACGAAAATCTGGCAAAAAAATGGTCAAAAGAAGCTGATTTCTTAATGATCGAAGAACGATATCTAACAAATCCCATCTTTGAAAATGTAAACCTGTCATCCTTCAACAAAATTGCCTATACCTCGAGGCTGGAACCTTGTGTAAGTTCCTCAAGATATTTAATTTTCCAGAAGAAGTAATGGGTTAGTCCAGATCCTTTAACACTAAATATCCTTTTTCCAGATACTTTTTTAAAGTTAGTACATTAAAACCTTTTTCTTTTAGGGTAAGAACAGAACTCGCGAACCACCGTTTATCTCCCCACGTTTTCTCAAAGATCCTTTCCTTTGCGGCTTGTTTCCATGATTCAAAGAATTCAAAAATTTTCTCACCTTCTACCATTCGATGGATGTAGTTTTTGGGTAAGACAGCTTGATATTCAGAGGGGTCGAACCCCATGCTAAAATTGCAATAAAAGACCAAAGCTTCCTTCTCCCAACTCTTGCCCTTCATCCGTAAGGCATTCGCAACCCAAATTGAACCTACTGGGTTGCTAGTCCCTTCCAACAATAATCCCCCATCTTGTACATTTCTTCCCATCACATCCCAAGCTGGAGAGACATCCTCTTCTTCGTACTGCCTTAGTACATTAAAAGCCCGAATACCCCGAATAACCTCTGAAGTTTCTAATGGAATATTAAACCCGCCTAGCCGAAACTTGATCAAGTCGGTTTCATTTGTTTTTGCGTTTTCAACTCGCTCTGGGTCGATCTCAACACCAATGACCTTCAAGGAGGGGTTGAGCTTGTGAAAACGGTTTGATAATTCTAATGTAGTGATCGAATCATATCCGTAACCTAGATCAACGAATACATTCTGGTTGGCTGCTGATAAAAGCATAGGGTCATAGATCATAACAAAATGATCTACCTGGCGAAGTCGGTTTTTAGCGGTTTTACCACGGGTGATCGTTCCCTGCGGCCGCTTGATTGGATGTTGTGGATGAGCGCTATTGATTGACATAGTTGTTAAATAAAAGGATGCTTATTCTTCGTAGAATAAGCATCCTTTTCATATTTTACCAAATTAACTTCGGCGTCTGCCACCACCAACAAGAGATACATAATAAAGCAATTGCATGACAGAAGTAACCAAAGCCGCTACATATGTTAGCGCTGCTGCGTTGAGCACACGGTTTACCCCGCCGATCTCTTCCGGGCCTGATATGATCCCCGAATCGGCTAGGATCTTTTTTGCCCGCGATGAAGCATTGAACTCCACAGGGAGTGTAGCCAGCGAGAACACAGCCCCAGCTGAAAAGACAGCAATACCCAGCCAGGCTATCTGCGTCCAACCGATAAAGAGGCCGATCATGATCAAGATCCAGCCAAGGTTCGAACCAATGTTGACCGCTGGTACCAATGCAGACCGGAATCTCAAAGGCAAATAATCTTCAGCGTCCTGCATGGCATGGCCCAGTTCGTGCGCGGCAATCGCCAGAGCAGCCACGGATGGTTGCGAAGAAACCCCTTGCGACAAGTTGAGGATCTTGGTTCGGGGATCATAATTATCGGTCATTTGTCCGGCAATCGTCTGGATCTGAACGCCATACAACCCAGTAGCGGAAATTAGTCTTTGTGCTGCCTGAGCGCCGGTAAGACCTGAACTCGCCCGAACCTGGCTCCACTTTGTGTATGCGGATTTAACATACCAGCTTGTAATAGCCATTAAGATAAAAGCGGGGATCATATAGATGATGTAACCAGAATTGAACAACATTTTTTACTCCTTATATTCGTTTGTTACGAACACTATTTTAATAGTTTACCGATCTCACCAATAGCGGCATCTAATTGTGGGTCTAACCCATTGATGTAATCATCTTCAGTCATCTCAACTACAACATCAGGTGTTAGACCAACTTTATGGATAGTGCGACCTAGGGGGGTTAGCCATTTGGCAATTGTGATTCTGACTGCCCCTTGATCGTTGCTCAATGGGGTCCAAATTTGAACAGAACCTTTTCCATAGGATGTGACCCCTACCAGTTTGCCCCGTTCATAATCTTGCAAAGCGCCGGCAACGATCTCAGAAGCCGAAGCGGATCCCTCATTGATCAAGACAACTACTGGTGCATCTGTAGCCAATCCGCCAGGA
Organism: uncultured Anaerolinea sp.; assembly: GCA_964607645.1. Classification (GTDB taxonomy): domain Bacteria; phylum Chloroflexota; class Anaerolineae; order Anaerolineales; family Villigracilaceae; genus UBA5195. The sequence goes on along the minus strand of CAZSLN010000004.1, from coordinate 57,540 downwards.
ATCGCACTGTAATCGTCATTCTGGCGGGAGTCACCGTATTTCTCGATGACAATTTTTCCTTCCGCCACAAATTGGGAAGATACCTCAACAGCGGTTACCAAATAACCACCGCCATTGTTACGTAGGTCAAGAATAAATCCCTTCGCGCCATTTTTCTTAAGATCCGCCAATTGGCTTTTTAACTCCGCAGTGGTGGTTTCTCCAAACGTGTTGAGCTTAATATAACCAACATTGTTTTCCAACATCTTGCTTTCTACACTGGCAATCGTGATCTTGGCACGAATGATCGTTACTTCAATGGGTGTATCAACCTCCTTGCGCTGTATCGTCAATGTCACTTCGGACCCAGCGGGGCCAAGTACTTTTTGTCGAACCAATTCCGGATTGATACCAGTCATATCTTCACCATTAATGGCTACGATCACATCACCCGCTCGAATCCCTGCTTTTTCTGCTGGTGATGAACTAATGGGGCTGATTACGGTTAGAAAATCACCTGTCGTATCAACATAAGCGCCAATACCTTCATAATTACCAGCCAAGGTTGAGTTCTCATCTTTGAATTCTTTCGGATCCATATAGGAAGTATGCTGATCCCCTAAGGATTCCAGCATTCCACGAATGGCTCCCCGCATTAGAGCTACATCATCAACCGGTTGGTCAACGTATTCCTTGTGCAAAAGATCCCAAGTTTCCCAAAAAGGTACAAAAAGAGCACCGAGATCCGAGGGGGTTGCTGTTGCCGCAGCTTCTGGTGTGCTGAGGACTGTTAGTCCAAGATCTGTTTTAGTTGCCAATGTATCTAATGCGCTGATCTGAGAAAAATGACCAAAGACCACCCCACCAGAGAAAGCGCCAAGTAATATAAAGCCCGATAACAGGGCAATGACTGTAATTTGTATAAATTTTTTCACTGTTCCTCCGATTAATACTAAAAATATAGCATATCTATATTAATGTATGATTAGTTGATATGTTTTTTGTGTAAGAATATTGTATGAAATTGGCGAACCGTAATTCCCGCCTAATTATCTTTTTTTAGATCTTTTACTCGGTCACTTAGTTCTTTTAACCCATCTTCTTCTTTTTTCCAAGTTTTCGTCGCATCTTTAAAAATGTTCAAATGGATGTTTTTTGTTCCCCGTACGATACTGAACATAACCAAGTTTGACCCAACCAAAACAAGAACCACTATGGCTACAACGATCCAAACTTTTTCAGGATGCATTGTTCATCTCTTTCAAATAGGTTCCGATTTCGCGCCAATTATCAAAGGCGGCATGACAATTAGGCGTTGTTTCAGTCTTACCAAATAAGATCGAATGAAAACCAACCTGCATCGCTCCCTTTGTATTGTTCTCGAGGTCATCTACCATCAAACACCGCTCGGCAGGTGGATTGCCCGCGATTGCTAACGCTTTCGCGAACGCTTCCGGCGAAGGTTTACAGTATGGCGCCATATCTTTAATATCAATGATATTGGTGAAAAAATGAGAAACTCTCAATCGATCCAACACCCTTATGGCGTGAGGAGAAGTTGCGTTCGTCAGTATGAACTTCTTCCCGGGCAAGGCCTCAAGTGTGGCTACCAAGTCAGGATCATAGATAAGATGATCTTCTATTGGGATGTTGTGAACAAAATCAAAGTAATCATCTTCATTCACGGTGTAAAAATTACACAAGCCTTTGTACGTGGTACCGTACTCATTTACGAAGCGACGGCTCAATTCCACGGCTTCGTCGTGTGGAATGCCGTATTTTTCATCCATGAAAAGGTAAACCCGTTGTTTTATTAATTGCCAAATGCCGCTGATAGATGGATAGATCGTATCGTCAAGATCAAAAAAGTAGGTTGTTAGCTTCATCTCTGAGATTATATCAGTTCTCGCATAGCCGAAGAACTTGTCGTTTATAATTTCTCCTATGCCAATTCACATCCTATCCCCCGAAATTGCGTCACAAATTGCTGCCGGTGAAGTAGTTGAACGACCAGCTTCCGTAGTTAAAGAAGCTATTGAGAACGCGATCGACGCCGATGCCAGTGTGATCGAAATTGTGATCGAAGAAGCGGGGAAAAAAGTTATCGAGATCCAAGATAACGGAATTGGCATGGAGCTAAGTGAATTACCTCTGGCGGTGGAACGTCATGCTACCAGTAAGTTGCAAAATTCCGAAGATCTTTTTAAGATCGGCACCTTGGGTTTTCGTGGGGAAGCTCTCGCCTCTATCGGGTCGATCTCCCGCCTAACCATTACCAGCCGAACTTCGAACGCGCAATTCGGCGGAAAATTAGTGGTTGAAGGTGGAATTTCACAACAATGTGAGCCGTATGGCTCCCCGCAAGGATCTACCATACGGGTTGAAAACTTATTCTACAATGTTCCTGCACGTCTAAAATTCTTGAAGCAGGACATCACCGAACGCAGGGTGATCGATACACTTGTCTCACGCTATGCGCTCGCGTATCCACAGATCCGATTCAAGCTAACCGATAACCAAGCCACAGCGCTACAAACCAGTGGTGACGGTGACCGCAGAGCCATCATCGCCTCTATCTACGGCATTGAAATTGCAAAACAAATGCTGGAAGTGATCGCGGTAGAGGATGACCTGAAACTTGTCGGATTCATCAGCCCCGCCTCCATCACACGTTCGAACCGAAAAGAGATCACTTTTTTTATCAATGGGCGTTGGGTCATGGATTCACCTTTAACCCAAGCCCTTATGCAGGCTTATAACACCCTTTTGATGGTAGGAAGGTACCCTATGGGCTACCTTTTCCTGCAAATTGAGCCGTCGGAAGTGGATGTGAATGTTCACCCAACTAAAGCTGAAGTACGCTTTAAAAATCAAGATCGGGTTTTTAGTTTTGTCCAAAGATCAGTTAAACGAGCTTTGCTTGCTTACGCGCCTGTGCCGGGGTTGGCATCGAACCAAAGCCTATGGTCAACCCCTGCATACCAATCCAACCTTGAAAGCTCAACCAGTTTTATCAACCGCGAAAACCAACGGCTCGAGTGGTCCTTCGGCCATTTCGACCAAGAACCGACCAACACACCCACCGTTGGGTCTGCCCAAATTGAGGCCTATGGTGAACCGGAAAGCGGTTATAAACCCTTGGTTGCGCCAATGTTACGCCTTGTGGGGCAGGTTGGGGCTACCTACCTGATCACCGAAGGAGTAGATGGTCTCTACCTGATCGACCAACACGCGGCTCATGAGCGCATTTTATATGAGAAATTAATGACCCAACACGAGAAAAAAGCCCTTTCGTCACAATCTTTACTAAGCCCGCAAGTTATTCAACTTGACCCCGCCAGTTCAAAACTGATCGAAGACCAGTTACCAGTTCTCAAACATTTTGGTTTCGAGATCGATAATTTTGGACCAAACACCTACCAAATCAGAGCCATCCCATCGATTTTCACCCAAGGCGACCCTTCGAGGTTATTAAAAAGCTTGGTTGAAGATTTTGAGGAAGATGAAACTCCGCTGAAGAATGAAGTCGAGGCCCGCATCGCTGGCCGTGTATGCAAAACAATGGCGATCAAAGCCGGCCAAGTTCTCACGAGTTCTGAACAACAAACCTTGCTTGCGGAGCTTGAACGTTGCGTAAATCCTCGCACATGCCCGCATGGCAGGCCTACCATGATCCATTTATCTGTTGATCTATTAGAACGTCAATTCGGGCGTCGCGGCGCTCGCTAATCTCTGGAGGTTTTTATGAAAGCGGTATGGCTTGAAAATAATAAGATCAGCTTACAGGTAGTTGAAACACCGACCAATCCAAAGGAAGCCCTGATCAGAGTTAGACTTGCGGGAATTTGCGCCACCGATTTGGAACTGGTCAAAGGTTATTATCCGTTTAAAGGAATCCCCGGCCACGAATTTGTTGGCGAGGTGGTTGCTTTAGGATCAGAAATTAAAGGTCAGGATCACTGGCTTGGAAAACGAGTGGTAGGTGATATCAATGTTTTATGCGGTGAATGCGAACAGTGCCGTGCCTTACGGATCAATCATTGCGAGAACCGCTCGGTACTTGGAATTGTCGATCGTAATGGCGTTCATGCTGAATACACCACTCTCCCACCATCAAACCTCCATATCGTTCCGGATGATATTCCTGATGAAAAAGCGGTCTTCACCGAACCTATTGCGGCCGCTTTAGAAATATTGGAAAAAGTTCATATAAAGCCCACCGACCGAGTATTGGTCATTGGGGCGGGGAAACTTGGCAACCTAATTGGGCAGGTTTTACAGCTTACCGGCGCTGATCTTCGAGTTGTGGCAAAACATCACTCACAAATTGTTTTATTAGCACTAAATGACCTGCGATCGATTCGGGAAGAAGAGCTGAAACTACATAGTTGGGATGTGGTAGTAGAAGTCACGGGATCCCCAGCTGGGTTTGAATTAGCCAGAAAGGTGATCAGACCTGAAGGAAAACTGGTTCTTAAAAGCACATACAAAGGGAACATGGAAGTAAACCTATCCTCTCTGGTTGTACAAGAGCTTCACTTGATCGGTTCGCGATGTGGACCATTTGCCCCAGCCTTACGGTTAATGCAAGCAAACAAGATTGATCCAACAAAACTGATTGATTCAAGTTATTCATTTAAAGACGCGCTCTTGGGGTATGAACGGGCCGCAACCCGGGGGGCATTAAAAGTACTACTTATGCCCTAATATCGCTTGCGACGAACGGGATATTAAAACTAATCTTAGTCCCTACATTTTCCTTGCTGTCAATTTCTATATTCCCGCCGTGCCCTTGGATTATTTCCTTTGAAATAGCCAAACCCAAGCCCGTTCCTGTTACTTTACCTTCGATTCCAGAAACTCGATAGAACTTTTTAAACAAATTAGGAATTGCTGAAGATGGGATTCCATAGCCATCATCCGTGACCACAAAAGTGCACAATGACTTAGTGAACGTAACATCCACTTTCACGGTTCCGTTAGTTTTGTTGTATTTAATGGCATTGCTGATGAGATTGATAAGCACCTGTTTTAGCTTATCCCTATCGGCGATGATCTCCGGAATACCAGCTTGAACGCTACGGCTGATGGTAATTCCATCCTCGATTGCCCTTGGTTGAAGTATCGCGATACACTCATCAACCATCGAACCAACTTCAATATTTTTCTTCTGATAACGAGTTCTACCAGATTGTAATCGTGCTAGGTCGAGGAAGGACGAAGCTAATTCACTCAAACGTTTTGTCTCAGAATTAATATTCTTGATGATCTTTTCTGATTGTTCCTTCGAGATTTCTGAGCGCATCAGCAAATAGGTTGCAGTAGAGATCGCCGCAAGCGGTGTACGCAGTTCATGAACAAATTCGTAGATATGGTCGGATTGATAAAACAAGCGGGAGTTCTCAATGGCTACCGCGGCCTGAGCCCCTAACACCACCATCGATTCTTCGTCCGTAAGATCATAATGACCTGTTTTTTTATTGATCACCTCGAGTACACCAATCACTTCACCCTTTGAGATGAGCGGAACGCCGATCAGGCTTTTCGTGTTTACTTCCACTTTTTTGGCGACGCTATCGAAGTGGCGTTCATCCTTCGAGACATCATCGAGCATAACTGTTTTTCGGTGTTGAAGAATCCATCCGGCGATACTATCCATCGGCACAGAAATACCCTGTAAGCGGGGGGCCATATTGGTGGCGTTTTGGAAAAACAGTTTTTTCTCGATGGGATCGTAGAGCAAGATAGAGGCAGCCTCTGAATTTGTAATCTCTTGTGCCGCGAAAATGATGCGATTCAACAGAGCATCCAACTCAACGGTCGACGCAAGATCTCGAGAGATTTCAAGTAATTTTTTGTAGCGGTCAATTTCAGATGTAGGATTATCGGACATGGTTTTTAACAATGATATTCATTGGCTATCATTATTATAACGAATAATGAAGCCTAATATGAAGTTTTCCCGATTCAACTGGGAATATGGTAAAATCCGCAATCATGCTCCCGTAGCTCAGTGGATAGAGCGTTGGCCTCCGGAGCCAAATGCTGCGGTTCGATCCCGCACGGGAGTACAAAAAAAGACCGTTTAATGGTCTTTTTTTATTTCGGGAAATATATTTTGTGGCTTGAATGGGAAAAAGAAGTGAAACTCGCTGCCAGGGCATCCGCGTTCGTCGTAGCCGGTGCTATCCACCCAAATTCGGCCGCCATGAGCTTTTACAATCGCCCTAGAGAGCGCTAATCCCAGCCCAAGCCCAGACCCCTTGAACTTGAATTTACTCGAGGAAAGCGTATCCACTTTTTCGCCGGGTTGATAAAAGCGGGTAAAAATGACTTCCTGAAGGTCTTTGCTAATTCCTACGCCGGTATCGCGCACTATCATTTCAACCCCAGCTTCGTCCGAAGTAGATTCCTTGACCGCAAACCCAGTGATGGTGATCTTGCCATGATCTGGCGTAAACTTCACCGCGTTCTGAAGAATATTTAGGAATAGTCGCCTGATCGATCCTTTATCCCCCATCATCTTTGGAAGATCCGGTAGATCGATCATCAGCACTTGCTGGCGTTGGTTGATCACTTTCATCATCTTCTGGGCAACTTCTTTCACCAGGTCATTCATTGATATTTCTTCGCTACGTAATTGTTCGCTTGATGAATCTAACTTAGCGAGTTCGAACAGAGAATCAAGGATCTCTTCCTGCTTCAATACACCTTTGTAAATCCCTTTAAGCAAATCTTTTTGGGTTGCTGGTAATGTTTCATCATCCATCAACATTTCAACATAACCCCGTGTAACCGTTAGCGGGGTTCTCAATTCGTGGGAGGCAATACTGATGAAATTCGATTTAATGGTCTCAAGGTTGGAGAGATCCCGCGATATGTTTTCGAGAGTGGCAATGGATTGCTTGAGTTCATCATTCGTCACGGTTAATTTCTCGATCAACCGCGCGTTTTCGAGAGTTGCGCCTGCTTGAATGGCAACGGATTTAAGGAAAGCGATCTCAATGGGGTCGTATCGGTTTTTTTTTCGGAGTCCAATTGCCAGAAGCCCGATCCAATTTTGTTTTTCAAAAACCGGAATAAAAAGCTCCGCGCCAAGCGAAGCAAACCAATGCTTTACTGAAGGGGCAACATTCTCAAAATCGCTGGAAAAATCAAGATCATAAGCCAGCACTGGATCCTGTTGCACTGAAAAGACGTTAACTAGTTGGTCTATTTTTACGAGGTAAAGGCTGGCAGCTTCGTTTTCAGTAGCAAAGGTGCGGTATTCTTGAAGGAAAAAACCATCTTCGCCCGTTGTCTCTTTTAAGGGATCCACTAAGATCAATTTGCTGTGATCAGCCCCAAGTTTTTCTATGATGAATTGGTCTATCGTTTCAACAACCGACGAAAGGTTGGATGTTTTTCGCAAGCGATGATCAAAATCGCTGATCAAACCCTGCGTATCCATCTTCACCATTCTAAAAACTGTTTTTGTTACCCGATCCAGTCGTTCGGAAAAGAATTGGAAGGTGAAGGTGAGTAAAATAATAGCAGCCGCAAAAAACAGAGTGCGTTGGGCAGTCTCATTCAGAAAAGCTAAACCAATACCAACCGAAATGATGTATGAAAAAACGAAAGCGATCAGAATGCTCTTTTGAAGGATTTTTTGAAGAATGAATTTTATATCCGGTAAATTTTTGGCAATACTGATACTAAGGATGTATATCAGAATTCCGATTCGCGGAAAAAAGAAGATAGCTGTGGGGTTATCAATAAACAAAAGATCAACAACTACCTGTCCAATTACTACGGGTAACCAATAGTACATGCGGTTCCGATGATGGTATTGATCGGCCTTCGTGAGCGCGAGACGTAGCAAGTTGATCGCAAAAACGGTGTACATTAGGCTGGCAAACATAACCTGTTGGGTTGTTGCCCCAAATGCAGAAATTCCAATCACACTAACATCTAATAAAATGTATACCGGTTGAATCCGACCGAAAATTTTTTGAATACTATGAAACAAAAGGATGGATAGAAACAATCCAAGTGAAGCTATGGTTATGTTCTGGGATCCAGCTTGACCTTGAAAAACCCAAAGACCGATAAGTAAGGAAGTGGAATATAAAACTAGGTAAACGGTTGCTGCTTGCATGCGATTTCGGTAGATCAAAAGGACCGTTATCACGGCAAGCAATATTATAATTTGGGCAGTAAAAAGAGGGGCAAAATGCTCAATGAGTGTGAAATCGAACATAATCAAAAGTATACACTACATCCTACCTATCATTTCAGCAATAGAGTA
>CAZSLN010000004.1:17601-49264 GCA_964607645.1 uncultured Anaerolinea sp. | reverse complement strand
GCGCTGATATACCTGTTGTGCCGTGTAGTGATATGACTCGATCATCTTTACAACCGTATCTTTGAAGGGATCGAGTTTGCTTGGCCTGATGACTGATTTACGAGGACGGAACTGTTTCGCGGCAAGCCAGAGTTAAATATTCATTTGATGAAACTATGTTTGCCACCGATGGCAGAGTCATTTTGGCGGATTTTTCCGCGGCTCGCCTTTTTGCCGAGAAAATGAGTAAGGTGCGTGGGAAGGTCATTCCTGCCTCTGAGATCAACGCGATGGGCTTGATCGACGAGGTTCTCCACATCATCATTCGTAAATATGTAGAGCAAAACCCAGGCGTAATGGAAAAGGCCTTCTCCAAACTCACGAGCCAATTGGGAAGCGAAAGTATAAAAAAAACACAATTAAAATTCATCGAGGAATTTCCCCCTCGCGCTGTTTACAAACAGGAAACTTCTGTGGAACTATACCTGGAAGGTTCTACCAATGGCAGAACCCACCACCACGTAACCTTAGAAGAGATGTTGATCCTCAACATTACCAACCTAAATCCAGCAACTCATCCCTATAAAGAATTATTCGATGACTCGAATTTAAAAGGCGTTGGTTTTATCCAACTCATCTCGTCCCTCTCCGATTTCTTTAACGGTGAACGCCCCTTTGGCGCTGCCGGCAGCAACGAAACGCTCATTTCCATTCTGCGCGCCCCGGCGATCGCCTCACCTTATTCCTTAGAAGGACAACTGCAATTTTTGATCGGCAAGTGGGGAAATATACTCGGAGATATCTTCATCCAAAAATTATTGCGCGGCATGGATTTTGTTCGCGAAGAAGCGATCCGCGGTGATTTTTCGGGTGGTTTTGCCGGCGAAGCCCCTGTAATCGAATTCAAAGCCTCAGATTACGCCGAATACGAACGTTTCAGCCCCGATAAAGACTGGATGCCAAATCTGATCTTGATCGCTAAGAATTCATATGTATGGTTAGACCAACTCTCCAAAGCATATGGCCGCGAGATCAGAACGCTGGACGCTATCCCCGATGAAGAATTGGAACGGTTGGCAAAATCCGGCATAACGGGTCTTTGGCTGATCGGTTTATGGGAACGCAGTATCGCCTCACGAACTATCAAACAAATGATGGGAAACGCCGAAGCGGTTGCCTCAGCCTACTCACTCAAAGACTATTCTATAGCCAATGATCTTGGTGGCTGGCAAGCCTTAGAAAACCTGCGTTGGCGTGCCTGGCAAAAAGGCATCCGTCTCAGCGCGGATATGGTTCCAAACCATATGGGCATTGATTCCACTTGGGTAGTAGATCACCCCGATTGGTTCTTATCGTTGCCTTACCCACCTTATCCCTCTTATTCATTTAACGGCCGTGATCTTTCCGACGATTCTCGGGTAGGCGTCTTCCTGGAAGACCATTATTATGATCGGTCAGACGCATCAGTGGTATTCAAACGATTAGACCGCTGGTCTGGTGATGCCCAATATATTTACCACGGTAACGATGGCACCTCTATGCCTTGGAACGATACCGCCCAACTGAATTTCCTGAAAGCCGAAGTGCGCGAAGCGGTCATCCAAACCATCTTGCACGTCGCCCGAAATTTCCCAATCATCCGCTTCGATGCTGCCATGACCTTGGCAAAACGACACGTCCAACGATTATGGTTCCCAGAACCAGGTTCAGGCGGCGCGATCGCTTCACGCTCTGAGCATGGCCTTACCAAAGAACAGTTCGACCAAGCCATTCCAGAAGAATTTTGGCGCGAGGTTGTTGACCGCGTTGCCACGGAAGTCCCGGATACATTACTTCTCGCGGAAGCATTTTGGATGATGGAGAGTTATTTTGTTCGAACCCTCGGTATGCACCGCGTATACAATTCAGCCTTTATGCATATGCTTCGCGATGAAGATAATGCCAAGTATCGCATGGTGATCAAAAACACCCTTGAATTTGATCCACAGATCCTCAAGCGCTACGTCAATTTTATGAATAATCCAGATGAAAAGACCGCCATGGAGCAGTTTGGCAATGGCGATAAATACTTCGGTGTTGCGACCCTGATGGCGACGCTTCCAGGCTTGCCAATGGTTGGGCACGGCCAGATCGAGGGCTTTAAAGAAAAGTACGGGATGGAATACCGCAAAGCCTACTGGGATGAATCTCCCGATCAAGGTTTGATGGACCATCACGAAAAGATTGTCTTCCCACTAATGCGTAAACGATATCTCTTCGCGGAAGTCGATCAATTCCTGCTTTACGACCTCTATACCCCTGAAGGGTATGTGAATGAAGAAGTGTTTGCCTATTCCAACGGCAAAGGTTCTGAACATGCCTTGATCATTTACCACAATAAGTACGCCGAAACCCGCGGCTGGATCAAAACCTCAGCCGGCTTTATGAACAAAACTAGCGGCCAGATCCAGCAACGGAGTTTAGCTGATGGGCTAGATCTTCACTGGAACGACCGCAATTTTGTCATTTTTCACGATGTAAATTCCGGGCTCGATTTCATTCGGCCGGTCAATGAGCTGATCGATAAAGGTATGTATGTTGAGCTCGGCTCTTACAAAACCCATGCGTTCATCGATTTTCGCGAGGTGTATGACGAAGACGGCAAGTGGCAGCAGGTTCACCAAAGCCTCAATGGCGCAGGTTATTGGTCGATGCAGGCAAAATGGGATGAAATGTTTAGCCCAGCCGAAGAGTTAGATGAAAAAACCATAAAAAAGGCAAAGAAACCCCGAAAAACAGCCGTTCCTAAGGTCGCAAAACCTAGTACGGGTACAACAGAGAAGCCCAAAACGAAAAAAGAACAGGCTAAACCAATTGCCGCGAAAGCCAAAAAAGCGGAATAGGAAATACAAAAAAGTATGCGATCCAAGATCGGTCTGTTTGGCGGAACATTCGACCCACCCCATCTCGGGCATATCATCCTTGCCGCAGAGGTACTACAGCAACTTGCCTTGGATAAAGTGATCTGGGTATTGACCCCTGATTCGCCTTTTAAAACAGAACAGCGCAAAGTAGATATACTCCACCGTGTTGAAATGGTGAAACGCGCCATCGCGGACGATGCAGCCTTTGAGATCAGTTTGATGGAACTGGAACGACCCGGCCCGCATTACACAGCGGATACGGTAGCTCTTTTCAGGAAAAAATTTCCGGGCGATGAACTGATCTTGTTACTAGGTGGAGATTCTTTGGCTGGGTTTCCTACTTGGTACGAACCGGATGAGATCTTGCGGCAAATTGACGCTATCGGGGTGATGCTAAGGCCAGGCGAAGGGCTTTCGATTGAAGGCGCGCTTGATCAATTTCCACAACTGAAATCAAAAATCAAGCTTATTCAGGCACCCTTGTTGCAGATCTCCTCGTCCGATATCCGCCATAGGATCCTATCTGGAAATCATTACCGTTATTATCTGCCAGCGCTCGTTTTTGACTATATCCGCGAGTTTGAGCTATATCAATAATCCTATCGATAACCTCTCACCATTCCGATCAATGAACATTCCCCAAATAAATTGGATATAATGCCATCTATGAGGAAATTAATCATCCTGCTTGCGATCTTCATGATCGTGGGCATCGTCTTTATTAGTTTTGGAGAACTTGAGAAAACATGGTTGGTTCTTCAACACGCCAATCCATTGTTTTTAATTGCCGCGATCTGTGTAATGCTGCTAAATATTCTGAGTGAAGCCCTCAATTATAAGTTTTTATACAAATTGATGGGAATGGAAGAAAGATTAAAACATCTTGCCCTCCTAACCTCCACCGCCAGTTTTATCAATGTAATCGCTCCAAGTGGTGGCTTTGGCGGTATTGCTATCTTTGTGGATGATGCCGGCAAACGGGGGAACTCTCGGGGTTTAGCCGCTGCCGCGGGAGCGCTGTTCCTTTTCTTGGAATATACCGCCTTTTTATTGGTACTAAGCCTAGGATTGGTGGTTCTCGTTCGCAGGAACGACCTAGGCCCTGGAGAGATCTCCGCATCGGCTATTATGTTGGTCATTGTGCTGTCGCTTGGGTTTGTGATCTACCTCGGCGCTATATCAGGAGAGCGCTTAGGCAGGCTCTTGCAGAAAATTTCACACTTCCTAAACCGCTTTATCTGGTTCTTCACCCATAAAGAATACTTTTCCGAGATCTCTGCCCACACTTTTGGCTTAGAAGTTTCTGAGGGTCTGGGAATTTTACGTGTCAAGAAAAGAAGCTTTATGCTGCCGCTTTCCATTTCATTGGTCAGCAAGCTTCTTCAGATCACCATCATGGCTCTTGTTTTTAAGGCATTTAACGTTGATTTTTCTCTTGGGACTGTTGTAGCAGGCTTTTCTTCGGCTTATTTATTTCTGATCGTTTCCCCTACCCCCTATGGTATCGGTATTGTTGAAACCATTTTGCCAATGGCATTCTATTCCTTGAATATTCCTTGGGCTGAATCCGTTATATCCACTTTAGTTTATCGAGGCATTACTTTCTGGGTACCGCTTTTACTCGGTGGAGTTTCCTTCCGTTACCTTAGTAAAGAATAAGGCTCATCCCCTATTGAAGATCACCGCAGCCCCGTAACCAACAACGGAGGTTGCATCCCCTGTGACCAAGGATGAATTTTGGTAATCAAGGATCTCTATGGCGTTCGCCCCCATAGAACGGGTAGCAAACATAACCGCGATGATCGCTCCCAAACCGCAAGCCTCTCCTTCCCCGTTCGCGGCAACCCTCATCACTTTTTCAGGCGAATCGCTCTCGATCGCGTTGAGCATTGCCAAATCCAATTTCCGTGCCATTTCGTCGTTGTAAAAGTGAGAAAGGTCTGAAGAAGCTATAACAAGGCAGGTTTCATCCTTCAACACACTTGCTATGGCTTCCCCCATAATTTTCAGATGGATCATGTCATATTCCCTAACCATGATCGGGATCAATTCGTATGAGGTTTTTATACACCGTTGTAGAAAGGGCAGTTCAATTTCGAGGGAGTGTTCCGCGTCATTAGAAAGATATTTCAATCCAACGCCAACTCGGTCCAACAAAATACTATCGACTTTTTCCAAGCAGACCTTATCAACTTTGATCATCCCTAAGGGTGTTTGGTAATAATCATGCGCTGTAGTAAGAAATGGAGAAGGGTTTGCGTGATGCAATGGGGAGAGGAGTACTATTTTTTTGGGCTGCAGACCTTGTATAGTAGCAAAAGCAATCCCAGCTACCGCTCCGGAATAAATGTGTCCAGCATGGGGAACGATCAATCCAACTACCTTGCCCTTGCCAAGCCATTTCTTTTTTTGGCTCAGGTAACCATCAATGATTTTGGCAAGTTTTTCAGGGTCGCCTTCATACCACCTGCCAGCAATGGGCGATGGCCGAATGTTCAAACCTTGATCCATTTTCATAAAGTCATTGTAGCATTATTGCCGATCAAGAATATAGCTAGTGGATCGAAAAGCCAATTCCGGATATTCGCCTTTTTTATACCATTTTGCGTCACTTGCGTCATCCCCTGCTACCAAATTACCCCCAACTAGCTTTGCGCCGTAAAAAAGCACAAAATCCGCGCCTCTTTCGTGGTCTTTTCCATAATAAATATCGATCAGTTCTTGAACCTCAACGACCAAGCCGGTTTCTTCTTTGCACTCTCGCTCGGCGGCACGCCGTGGGTCCTCGCCGCCATCCACAAATCCTGCCGGTAAGGTCCATGATCCGCGGAAGGGGGAATTATCACGTTTGATTAACAAAATGCCATCTGTGCTGGTGAGAACCACCGCTACGGCGACTTTTGGATCCACAAAATGAACCCAGTTGCACTCCGAGCAGCCCGACCTCACTTTTCCAAAACGAAACTCAAGTTTTACCGGTGAACCGCAATAGGGGCAAAAGTGGAACTCCCCTTTTTTCATCCTTTTTTTCCCATCGCGTATTTTTTCCGCCATTCTAATTCTTGTTTTTTCTGTACGCTAAAATAAGCAATCAAAAGAAACAACGGAACGGCGAGAGACACAAGGTAAAAACTGACCCTATTGAGAGCGAAGAAATCAACAAAGGGTATGGGAGCTGGTTCGAAAGCGACAACATCTTCCACAACTCCATCAGGGGCGGCTATGCTGCGAGCTTCTGGCGCTATAAGAGTTTCTATTGGCAACGACTTCGCCATCGGCTCTTCCGGCGGAAGGGTATCAGCTTCTGCGGGAGCGGCGGCCATTGGTGCCTCGAGTGCCATCGGCATACTCTCTACGGCTGGCGCGGCCTGTTCCATACTAATTGCCATACTTGGCAATTGCGAAGAGAACTGATATTGCTGGAAACCATCATAAACAAAAACCGAGAAAAAAAGCATCGCGAAAACGAGGCTAGATCGCCGCAAGATCAAAGAAATTTTTTGCTGGGGAGGTCGAACCCCAACCATTTCTGGCTTAAGGGTGAAATCTCTTGGGGTTGGATGAAATGGTAATAGGGAGAGCGTATGCTTCACCCGACCAAATTCTTCCATAATTTTTCGTAGAGCCGGATCCTTTTGGGTTCGATCGTTAAACGCAGCTAGAGCCTCCCCTGATAATGTACCATCAAGATAGTCATGAACCTGTTGTTCGGGAGTGGGTTTTGGGCGGAATATCATATCGTCTTTTCCACACTATGACGATATAACTCAGGATAAAGTTCCGCAAAGCCAAGTAGACAATGCTTGATCGCTTCTCGAGCCCTTGCCAGACGGCTTTTCACGGTGCCGAGCGGTTTCAAGATCACCTCTTGAACCTCTTTATAATCCATGCCAAAAACATCCACCAACACAAGAATGATCCGCTGATCGATGACGAGATCATTGATACATTTCTGTATCAAGCTTGTCATTTCATCCTTCTCAAATTCAGCCGCCGGGTCCGCGGAATCGTCTCGCATCCAACGAGGGTCTTCTATCTCATCCCCGTCCTGGGTGATAGGCTCAAGAGATATTTCCGCTCTCCGCTTGTTTTTCCGAATGGCATCGATGCAATGATTGGAAGCGCTGCGTAAAAGCCAGCTCTTGAACGAGCCCCCCTTGAATTGGTGCAAATTTCGAAAGGCGGCGATGAAGGTTTCCTGCGTGGCGTCTTCCGCGGCTTGGTTATCCGCCAAAATTCGCAATGATAGATTGTAGACCGTTGTTTGGTGGTTGAGCACGAGCTCATTGAAGGCAAACAGATCGCCGTTTTTTGCCAGCTCAATATTTTTTAATTCGTCCATAATAGGGTAATTGTAATTGCAGAAACCATTTTTGGAAATAAAAAGGGCAGGCGTGTGAACGCCTGCCCTAATAATTCTACGAACCAGTACCTTACGGTACGTAATAGAGGATCTGTAAAACGGGTCGATTCGCGATCGTGCCTGTGTTCCCACTATGAATGGAAACGTAATCGCCTTCTGAATCATTATCCGTCGGAAGATCAAAGCTCAACTTAAATTGGGTGGTCCCAGCAAAATTGATATCACCAAATATGGCTGAATCAAGATCGGCAAAATAATTTGAATTCACCAAGGTTGGGGTAACGATACCCGCGTCCGATCCAGATGCATCCTCAAAGTCAGCGGACTCAAGATTTATGAGCGACCCGAAAAATGGAGCATAGATCTCAACATTCAAATCCCCAAGGGCAGTGAATGGTTTTTTGTTGATGGCATATTGTCTTAGCTGTAATTTTGCAGATGCTACAACTGCGGTTGGATCCCAACCAGAGGCAAGAGTGTTAAAAGAAAGGACGCCCTTGTACTGTTGCTTAGATCCGTTGTCACCAATACGAATAAAATTCCCGGTTGGATTTTTCGTTCCCCCGATTCCGCTTCCCTTGGTAGTTTCAAGGATCTCACCGTCATAGGTCCCGTTGGAGACAAAGTTAAGAACCTGATATCCTTCTACATCTGCGAGGGATGAATCGCCCAGAACAGTTGAGACAGAGAGGGTTGAAGGGAGAAAGGCATAGCCAGTTTTTGATGGGGTAATTGTTCCGGACCATCCATAGGGAAGATCAAGTATATATTCACCGGCTACATCGCTAAGCACGGTTTTAGTGATTCCACCTTCCACATAAGTAATAATGACATCTTCCAAAGGAACTCCACCAGCTGGACCATAATAAACGGTACCAGTGATATTGAACCGTTCAGGAACGGCAGTGAAGTTTTTGTTGGTGGTTGAGAGAATTTGCGGCGCCAGCGAGTAATTTGCCGGCGAGAAGGTGTAATGCGCCTTACTGGCCACAATAGAACCAGACCAGTTATAAGGTAATTTGGCGGTATAAAGGCCGGTACTGGAACTGATCACTTCGCGATCAACACCTGAGTATGCGCCTGAACCAGTATAAGTAAGTGTGACATTGCCCACGCTGGTCTTGCCACCGATGGAAATATCAGGTTTGGATGTGAAGTTTTGATTGGTTTGGTTAGTGCTCACACCTGCATAAGAATACGAAAGTGGGAAGAAAGAGTAACCGGTTTTTTCCGGGGTTAGAGTTCCTGATGTTTCATGGGAACCCGGATCAACTAAGACAGTGAGGCTGTAAACACCCGTTGAGTTAGAAACGGCGCTAAAGGTATCGATGCCGTCATCGTAGGTGATAACAGTGTTGGACGTTTTAGTAGTGCCGCTGATGACAATAAACGTTGAATAATCGGTAGTGAAAGCAGAGGGTAAACCACCATCGGCTTTTCCTTGCCACTCTTTACAACCACTTTTCCAACAAGTAGAGGCTTTTAGCAACCATTCATAGTCAGTGTTGGGATTGAGGTTGTTCTTGATCCCATTAAGCGTGAAAGATCCAGTCCAGTTAGGATCACTACCTGAACAAGTACCCGGGAGAACATCAGGCACATCGTAGACGCAGTAGGAATAACGCTGCGCGTTAGGGTAAGCGGTCCAAGTGAACCTGGCATTGTAGGGATCAACATCAATCGCGCCATCAACCGGGGTCAATTTGACGAAAGTGCCCAAAGCCGAGAGTTCGGCAGGAGCAGCCACTGGGACAGTGGTTATGACACCTTTGTCGACAGACTTGCTCATCCATACAGATAAACAAAGTTTTCCGTCACAATTTAGGGTATCTACCGAAAGATAATAACCCTTCGTGTGAACATATACCATATGGGTTCCGTTTTCATCTTCGTAGGCATCATGAGAAGCCCAACCAAGATCGAACAGGTTCGCGTTCGAATAGAAACTCAAAACCTTCGATGGTAATTTTGTGGCAAAGGACTCGGAAGCGACAAAGCCCTTCCCGGCTAATTCAATGGCATCACCTTGGACGCTCAACTGAATGGTTCGGGTTGATTCGCCCTGATCAGTCCAGGTCAATCCTGGAGCAAGGGGAGTTCCGGGTGTTCCTTTAGCGGCAGCCGCGGGAACACTAGAAAAAATTCCTGCCAGCAAAACGATCAACGCGATCGTTATTGGCATTACATAGCTTTTTAATTTAAACATTTTTCCTCCGTTAATAAAGAACGTACTAACCAACTTATTATACACAAAAAAAATAGGAGTTTTTTGAGGGGAAAAAAGATAGGAATTATCCTACTTTTCCTTCTCAAGATCGGAGAGTTCGCCAAGCGCTTTAATGGCCTGAGCTTTGTTATTCACATTCATTCTATAGAGAATTTGCCGCATATGATAACGAACAGATGAAATGGAAAGATGAACCTTTTGGGCAACTTCTTTGTAGGAATTTCCAGCTGAAACCAGTTTGAGAATAGCGACCTGAAGGTCGGAAAGCCCAACTTTCTCGCTCAGATTTTGGATCGACTCTTTTTTTGTTCGATCATTACCGCGAAATTGGGATTGGCTGTTTACTGAAAAAGCGGTTTGCCCATTCACCATGCTAACGATCATACCCAACAGTGTTCGTGGATTTAAACTCTTCAGCAAATAACCTGAAGCTCCGGCATTTAGAGCCTGGTAAAGGTTTTCCTCTTCTTCTGAGACGGTAAGTATGATAATGTGCGTGTTTGGCAGGTGTTGTTTTATAGCGGCAGTGGCTTCAATGCCGTTTACTGGCGACATATTTAGATCCATGATTACCAGATCGGGGTTTAAATTCTTGCTTTTATTGATGGCATCCTGTCCATCGATGGCAGTATCAATCACATTTAGCCCATTGATCGCAAGTAAATTTCGCATCCCATCTAAAAACAAAGGGTGGTCATCAACGAGTAATATCGAAAGGTCTTTTAATTCCAAGATATCCATATCCATTGGGGCAACGATGGGGATATGAATACTTATTTGTGTGCCTTTGCCCGGGTTGGAAATGATTTCAACACGGCCATTGATCTTTTCCATGCGGGAATAGATGATCCTCAATCCAAAATGGAGATCATCCGGGGAGGTCGGGCTCAATTCATCCTGTATTTGGGCAAAAACATCAAAGCCTATACCATTATCAATAATATTGATCTGAATTTCTGTGTCACTTCTTTGGAGAGATACAAGAATATAGCTAGCCTTGGAGTGACGAGCCGCGTTAGTGATTGCCTCCTGCACTACCCTCAATATAATTTCTTCTGAATCTGGTTTAAAAAGCGAAGGATTAATTTCTGAGGAAATGTTGAGGTTGATCTGTACCGCGAATTGGTTCTCTACCTTTTGGATGTACAACGGAAGCAAATGTAATAACGAATTAGATTCGAGTGGCCCTTGGTTATTAGGGGTTAATAATCCGAGAATATGATTTCGAACCAAGCTAATTGCTTCCACCGCATGCCGTTCAATTTCAACAAGATACGCAGAGACTTCGCTGACGCTCTTTTTCTGCACAAGAATTTGGCCGGTTTGGGCTTGGGTAGCGATGGTTGCCAGTATTTGGCCTAAGCCATCGTGTAGGTCTTTTCCCAGTCGTTCTCGTTCTTCAAGCACGAGAATCTCTTTTTCGCGCTCGAACAACTCATTCTCGGCCGCTTTTCGATTTTCAATCTCGCTAACAGTTTTGAAATTAGATCTTTTGATCAAATAATTTGAATAGCCAACGCTAAAACTTACAAAAAATAAAGTGACTCCAAAAGAAAGGAAAGTGGAACTATTTGGATCACGCAAGTTCAACACTCCTTGACCTTCCAAATATACGATCGCGCTCATACCTAGAGTTGATACAAGTACCGATGGAATTACCCCTTTATTCCCGAAGATCAAACCCGCGAACAAAGTCCATGCCATCAAACTTGTTGTAGTTATTATGTAACCCCAGTGAAAGAACGAAACATTGATGAAAACGTTAAGAAAGCCAAAACTCAGAATAATGGCAGAGAGCATCGGTGTGTAGTTCGTTTCGGTGTGCTTACGAAGAAAAAGGACGAAAACTAAACTCGCGAATAATAACCAATTATTGTTGCCTTGAATGTTACCGAAGTAATTTATTAGAATAGCAATGGGGAGATAAACGGAAAAACCTGTAAGTATGTAGTACAAAAGCCATTTATCAAAAGATTTTTCGGGATCGTCTTCAGATTGGGTTAATTGATAAGAAGGAACAAGAATATGAATCAGTTGTCTTAGGTTCATGATTGGGATTATAACGAAAATTGAATGGAATTGACTTTTGTGTTTTTCCAATGAGGTTAAAAGTATATGTAACCTCATTGGATAGGGTTTTTTGTTCAGATTTATTTAATTTTTACTAACTCTGCTCTTACCATTCGTCGGAAACTATAGGTATCCCATAAAATGGAGTAGTCTTCGCAAGTGAGCAAGGTGATCACACTTTTGTCTTTGTAACTTTCCATCACAACATTGGTCTGATTTGGCCAAACAAGTCTGCTATCAGTAACTTTGTAAACAGCTTTCTGTCCAAAACCGTTCACGATGACCTCATCCCCTAGTGCTACTTTTTTGAGTTCTGCAAATGCTCCGGGCTGATTATTTGCATTCCACACATGGCCTGTGATCACCGAATTACCTAACCAGGTTGGGAAGGCCGTTCCATGTAAGTACCCGGCGTTATTTCCTAACCAACTTACATCCCAACTATTATTATATTTTGGAACTCCAACAATTGACATTTCTACGTTTATGGAAGGAATGGCAATCGAAAGATCGCTATAGGTTGTATATTCTTGGCTTTCGGGTTGCGATGGCAACGCGCTGGGTTCACGCTGACTAAAGCCAGTAGAGGGTAAAATACTCGTGTTAGAGGCATCAGAAGAGGAACCGCCGCCACCCCCGCTTCCTCCACCAGGTATTGTGGGAGTTGCGGTAGGTACTGCCGCGCCTAACTCCAACGCAAAGATATTGTAAGTTCCATCCACCGAGCGACCACCATAAAGGATTCTGCTGCCGTCATTTACCATAAGCCAGGGCTCGTGTCCTTCATAATTGGTGCCGCCAGTTGCGAAGGCGGTTTCGGCTGCTACATCAGAAATAGCAACTCCAGCCGCAGAACCGCTTGAGAGGGCGGCAATTGCCTCAGAAGAAATACCGTAAACTTGCTGCCCATTGCTATTGATCGAATTAGGAGCGACCCCAGCGAAAAGCAAATTACCATCGATCATTGCCAACCCGTATTGGAACGGATAATAGGTAACCACCTTGAAGCCAGCGGTTTGAGCGGTGAAAATTGTTGTTGCTACATCGGTGGTACAGTCGATCTGGATGATCTCGCCATCTCCCCCAGCGAAATCTGCGCTGAGAACATAAAGGTAATTGCCATTGACCATAAAACTTCCAATATATTGGCCAAGGGTGGTGCCAAAAACTCTCGTATTACTAGTTGTGCTATTGTTAACCCAAACCGACGAAATGAAATTTCCGGTGCCATCCCCCGCGTAATACTGGGTTCCTAAATAGGTTTTTCCATTACAAACAGCCGCGTCTGATACCGCCATAAAACCAGCCGCGCCAACTGTGTCATTGAGATATGCGGTACGTGTGATCTCAGAAACGCTTGCGGGGGCAGAGCTCAGATCGATCAGATAAGCCACATTTTGATTATCCGGAGCAATATTATTGGTTTGGAACGAAAAGATCAATTTATTCGAGCCGCCCGATTTCAAAGTACCGTTATTATCGTACACATTGGTGAATGTATGGATACGAGTGACCTGGGCGGTACTTGTTGATGTTGGTACAAGTTGATAAATATATACATTTGCCCCGTAACTGGCAGCAAAATACAAGCTGGAATTGGTGGTTACAAGGTTAAATGATTTAACCTGACTTACTGTTGTTCCAACCACATCACCCGAAAGGGTCAACAAAGTCTCGGTTCCGTCGGATGCGACCGAATAGAAAGAGGAATCAGGGTAACCATCATCGATAAAAAACAGATCCCCATTGATTAAAACCATTTGGCTGTGAAATACTCGAGTGGCGCTACCGGTTGCTAATTCTGTAGGAATAACAGGGGTGGTTCCTAACGCCGCGAAGGCGATCGAAACATTAACCAGTACAAGCACAGCCAGAATTGTTAACGATAGTATTTTTTTCATAAACTCTCCATTTTCGGTTAATTATTTGGAACATACTAACCTAACAGAGCCCTAGTGGCACTGACATAACCGTCAAGAAAGGTGTAAAACTAATGTTCTATTTATTTATTTGGCTTGATTGGGTGTTATATTTCTACAAAAGCAAGCTGGTACCTTTTCGGTTAAAAAAATTGTCCTAACAACCCATTAGGAACCCGCTAGATCGATGGTGAAACAAGGAAAAAATCAAAAAGAAGTACAAAGATCCATCACTTTTTGTTTTCGCCTTGACAAGTTGAGAATGACCCATTAAAATACCATCCGCTTAACCAATAAGTTTATCAAGCGCCGAGATAGCTCAGTTGGTAGAGCATGCGACTGAAAATCGCAGTGTCGTCAGTTCGATTCTGTCTCTCGGCACAGATGCGGGCGTAGTACAGTGGTAGTACGTCTCCTTGCCAAGGAGAAGGTCGTGGGTTCGAATCCCATCGCCCGCTCAAGTTCTTCAACGGCTGGCATCATGGTTCCTAGCGAGCCATATAATGCCAGCCTGTATCTTAATATGGCGACGTGGCCAAGTGGCTAAGGCGAGGGTCTGCAAAACCCTTATTCATGGGTTCAAATCCCATCGTCGCCTCAAAACAAAAGGACAGGTAAATTGCCTGTCCTTTTTCAATAAAAAAGTTAATTTCTTCATTTGGTTAGCAAGATAGCTAATTCTTTAAACCTCTGATACTCATCTACGGCGCTTTTTTGTGCCATTTTTCGGTCATTATCGATTAGCCCTAGGTTTTTCTCCAACACAGAAACAACTTTCTTATCCAGATTTCCTCTTCCCACCATTTCAGTGATGATCTCGAAAGCTTGCGCCCCATCCATCCCCGCTCGATAAGGTCTGTTTTCAGTTAGGGCAGTAAACGTATCCGCTACCGCAACTACCCGCGAACCCAAGGATAAATCCTCTTCATTTATATGAAAGGGGTAACCCTTACCATCAAGTCTCTCGTGATGCAGCGCACCCCAAGTGCGAATAATGTCCATAATTTTTAGCGGCTCGAGTAAATGGAAAGTGTAATAGGTATGCCTTTTTACAAGGTCAAATTCTTCCTCGGTAAGTACCCCCGGTTTCTCAAGGATCTCGGTAGGTACAGCCAGCTTTCCTAGGTCGTGCAGTAAACCAGCAAGGGTGATCAGTTTTTGATCATCCCCAGAAAAACCAAGTTTCATTGCCAACACCTCAGCGGTGGCAGCTACTCCAGCGGAGTGTGTTGCGGTAAAGGGACTTCGAAAATCAATGATACGGCGGAAGACATTAGTTAGGCCGAGGAAATCATCTTCGGTGAGGGATATCTCCTGGAAGTCGATCCTTCTGCCCAAATAGTTGAGGTCTTTCATATATACTGAATCCAACCAAAAGTATTCTTTGTCGCGCAAGGCAAGTAATGCCTCAAGTTGTTCTGGCACAAACCTTGAACCGGATTGATCATTTTTTTTTTCAACGATATTATTTGCTTGCAACAATACATCGCGATTTACATCAATCAGAATGGCGATACGATCCGCTAACTGCAAGAGGTGGCTAAGCATAGGCACTTTTACGCCATCAAAAGTCGCCCCCTTTCCGTAGTCCCAAGCAATGTGATGAAATCGGATCACATTTGCCACATCGGCAAATGGAAGAAATGGTTTTAGTAGTAAGTACCCTAGGACAGAATGTCCATACGGATCCTGATATTTAAAATCGAGCGCGGATAAACGATCTCCTTTAGTTAATCCTCCCACATCGTGCAATGCCGCCGCGATCACCAGAGTGCGCAGATCAGGCTCTGGAAGGTGAAGTTGTTTGCCAAGACTGTAACAGATCTGCGCGGTTCTTTTATGGTGATCAGCAACCAAGGGGCTAATGAGATCGACGGCTTCTGAAAGGCATAAAACAAAATCAAAGATGGGAATGGTTTTCATGAATTAATGGAATCCTATTCTAAATTAACGCTATTCCTAATCCCATAATATAGTGATTTCATAATTAAATCAATAAGACGGCATAAGCCGTCTTATTTGTATATGCGAATTTGTTATTTACAGCGAATAAATTTCCTTTTCCCTGCCTGTAGTACCCCAGAATGAGGTAACGGAACGTCCGATTTTTCCAGAACCACACCATCCAGCTTTACCCCTTTTTGATCCACCATTCTGCGTCCATCCGATCGGGTTGCTACCATTCCTGTGTTTACTAGAATATCGAGAATGGATTGCCCTTCAACCAGGTTGTATTCATCCATCTCGGTTGGAATATTGCCTTGTTGAAACAATCGTACAAAGGCATCCTGAGCTTGTTCGGCCTGAGATTCAGAGTAATACGTGGAGGTTACCTCGTGAGCGAGTTTCATTTTTGCGTCGCGAGGGTGCAACGTACCGGCTTTTAGTTCCACGGCGAACTTGGCGATATCAGCGGGGTACCACCGCGTCACCAACTTGGCAAATTGAACCATCGCTACATCCGGTATCGACATAACCTTCCCGTACATATCCTCAGGAGTTGAGTTTAGTGGAATATGGTTGCCCAATGATTTACTCATTTTAACAACACCGTCGGTTCCGGGGAGGATGGCCATAATGATGCCAATATTCGGCTTTTCATCCATTGCGGTCATGATCTTGCGGCCAGCGGTGATGATGTTGAACAATTGATCCGTACCACCTACCTGAATATCCGTTCGAAGGGCATAAGCGTCGTAGCCCTGCATAATGGCGTAGAAAAATTCGTGCAAGTACACAGGATCATCAGAATCCCAACGTTTACGGAAGGCTTCGCGAGTCAGGAATTGTTGAATAGTAAAATTGGAACCCAGCTTGATCAAATCGGCAAACTTTAATTCTCCAAGCCATTCGTGGTTATATCGAATACTGGTCTTGCTACGATCCAAAATACGGAAGGCCTGTTCAGCATAGGAAGCGGCATTCTCCAT
Organism: uncultured Anaerolinea sp.; assembly: GCA_964607645.1. GTDB lineage: Bacteria > Chloroflexota > Anaerolineae > Anaerolineales > Villigracilaceae > UBA5195. The sequence continues at coordinate 32,873 of CAZSLN010000004.1, read as the reverse complement.
CGTTTGCTCAGGAGTGAGTAATGGACGCAATTTATCTTTATCAGAAGGGTCACCAATGAGAGAGGTATACGTACCAATTAGGAAAACCACTTCGTGGCCAAGGTCTTGGAACTGACGAAGTTTTCGCATGGTTACGGTATGGCCAATGTGAAGGTCGGCGGTACGTGGGTCGTAACCACAATAGATACGCAGTTTACGGCCTTCTTTTTCAACATCGATCAGACGCTGGCGTAGCTCATTTTCCATGGTTTTACGCAGGCTCTCATCACCATATTCTGTGCCCTGCATCAATAATTCAACTTGTTCGTTTAAATTCATCATTTCCTCTTTCCAAATTCCTACTTTTTCAAACAAAAACGCGCCTGCTGTGGAGCAGACGCGTTTATATCTCCACAAGTCAGGTTAGATAAATAAATAATAATAGCGTTTTATGTCACTCATGAGCACAATTATAAACGATTATTTTTTAGGACCGTTTGTAAATTGTCGCTTTATTGTCTAAATCAACGGATGTAATGAGACCGGCTTTTTCAATGATTTGCTGAAGGATCGCATCACCTTCAAGAAAACCAATTTTGCTTTTTACTTCATTCCGAAATTTCATTTCACCATAAGTAGTAAATGAAAAATACAAATTTTTACCAAAGACTTGTACTGTTCTCCCCCAGCGAGCCGGCAAGGTTTTTACCTCAAGAATTTCCGTCCAGCTCATTTCTACAATTCGAATACTGTTTCGGAAGGTAATCCCTGCACTTGTAATTTCAATGTAAGTGTTCCTATCCATCCAATTTCCCAGCGAAATACTAGCCGCAGAAACGGTAAGGATCCCCGCCAAGAACCACGCCCACCCAGGAACGACTTCTCGCAAGGAGAGAAAGAATACACCGGCGATAGCTAACACGGATAACCCCCAGGCGTTGAGCTCCCCCTGCCGGGAGAGTAATTCAGGAAAATATTTTTTTGAATTCATCACAGCGCATCCAATAGTAATTATGAATTGTAGATTTGAGTAAGGGCCGGTTCTAATGCGGGGTATTCGAACAAATACCCACTTTCAAGCAATCGTTTGGGTTGAACGAATTGCCCGGTCAAGAGCAGATCACTCATCTCGCCAAGAAGTACCTTTAAGAGAAAAGCTGGTACTGGAAACCAAAATGGTCTCCCTAACACTTTAGCGATCGCAGCAATAAACTCGGAGTTGGAAACTTGCTGTGGCGCTGCCAGGTTATAAACACCGCTGCAGCTGGCATTTTCAAGGAGAAAAACGATCGCTCCAACTTCATCCTTGATGTGGATCCAAGGCACGCCTTGGGTTCCATTTCCTAACCGTCCTCCGGTAAAAAGCTTAACCGGCAATGCCATTAGAGGCAAAACGCCCTGATGTTTATCCAAGACGAGCGATGTTCGGATGATGCAGCGACGAACACCAGCCATCGAATCCAGGGCAGCGGTCGAAGCTTCCCATTTCACCGCCACTTCCGAAAGAAAATCCTCCACACTAGCGGCGGATTCATCCAGACCTTTTACTGAACTATTGCCATAATATCCAACCCCACTGGATTGGATAATCACGCTTGGCATCTTTTTAGATGATTTGTAATATTCAACGATTGCTTTTCCAGCCGATACCCTACTAGAAACGACTTTGCTTTTATGGGTTTCAGACCACGGCCACTTCCCGATCGTTTCGCCGATCAAATTTACAACCGCGTCACATTCATCAAATTTATCGTAATGTGAAGTGAGGTCTACCCCATCCCACTGTAAATAGGTCACTAGTGATTCGTTTGAGTTACCCACCTTGCGGGTCAGTATCAGGCACTCATGCCCCTTACTCAACAATTGTTCTACCAAATTGCGGCCAATGAAACCGGTGCCGCCTAAAATTAGTACTTTCATAATATTTTTACCTCTTTTGCACCAATTATAAAGGATGGAAGCCTTTTTCCACTGTTATAATCATCTCTTACTACTTGGAATAAATCCGCACCTATGCGCATAAAAGCCGATCTTACCCTCCTCACAGTCTCCGTTATTTGGGGATTTGCTTTTCTCTCACAGAGCATTGCCGCCCAATTTAAATCAGCTTACTTGTTTAATGGCCTTGGTTTCCTTCTTGCGGCATCCCTCTTGTTTCCATTCATCAAAAATAAACGAGATATCCCCCGCATGCAATGGTTTTGGATGGCAGTTGCCGGTTTCATTTTATTCGTTGCTAGCGCTTTTCAACAAGTGGGAATTTTTTACACCGCAATCGCCAACGCTGGTTTTCTCACCAGTTTGTATACCGTCTTTACTCCCTTTGTTTTATTCTTCCTATTTAGAGAAAAACCAAAATGGATCGACGTTCTTGCCGTTCTACTTGCAGGGTTCGGTGCTTTCTTTTTGTCGACCGCAGGGAATTTCCACATCCAACCAGGTGATCTTCTCGAGGTCACCGGGGCGATTTTTTGGGCGCTTCATATTGTTGTGCTCGGCAAATTCGCCTTAAAATTCGACGCAATCTCGTTTTCTGCAGGCCAATTCTTATTTAGCGCGATCTTTAACCTCGCCGTCGCGTTTTTTATAGATGATTTTCACGTTCTATTTGCACCATTATTCATCGGCGCTGTTCTATTTCGCTCCGTTTTTAGCATTACCATCGGTTATACCCTGCAAGTTTGGGGACAAAGGCATACTCCACCTACTGACGCGGCTTTGATACTCTCGCTAGAATCCGTTTTTGCCGCTTTTGCCGGCTGGATCTTCCTTAAAGAATTCCTACTACCAGTCCAATTGATAGGTTGCGCCCTAATCTTTGTCGCGGTATTACTCACACAAATCCATCCATTACTAAACACAAAAAACATAGTACAAACGTCATAATCAATTGACTTGTCTATTCCTGTCTGATAAACTATAATTTGTCAGACAAATTATTTTCATGATAGGTCTATTCTCTATGACAACCATGCTGATCAAAAACGCTTATGTAGTAACGATGGACGACCATCAAACTGAGATCCCGAATGGTGGGCTTTTCATTCGCGATGGCTTCATTGAAAAAGTTGCACCCAATTCAGAATTACCCGTAACAGCCGATGAGGTGGTTGATCTTACTGACCATGTCATCTTTCCGGGTTTGGTAAATACGCATCATCATTTTTACCAAACACTCACTAGGGTTGTTCCGGCAGCGCAAAACGCCAATCTTTTTAACTGGCTAAAAACGCTATACCCGATTTGGGCGAAACTAACCCCCGATGATATTTATATTTCTACCCAAACTGCCTTGGCTGAATTAGCTATGAGCGGCTGCACAACAGCATCCGATCATCTCTACCTTTTCCCCAATGGCTCAAAATTGGATGATGAGATCCTCGCTGGACGTGAGATTGGCGTGCGGCTACACGCTTCCCGTGGGTCTATGTCGCTTGGCGAATCGAAAGGCGGTCTACCGCCAGATTCGGTTACCGATAACGAGGATGATATTCTCAAAGACTCTGAACGATTGATTCAGAAATATCATGACCCAAATCCAGGCGCTATGACTAAAATCGTTCTCGCCCCTTGCTCCCCCTTCAGCGTTACCACTTCTCTCATGAAGGATTCAGCGGCGATGGCGAGAAAATACCATGTTCATCTTCACACGCACTTAGCCGAAACCGAAGACGAGGAACAGTTCTGCCTCGATCGTTTTGGCTATAGACCAGCCGGATATATGGAATCAGTAGATTGGGTTGGCTCAGATGTTTGGTTTGCTCACTCCATTTATATCAACCAAAGAGAGATCGATCTTTTCGCCCACCATAAATGCGGTGTTGCACACTGCCCTACCTCAAATATGCGTCTCGCCTCAGGCATCGCTCCAATCAAGGAATACCTGAAAGCTGGCGTAAATGTTGGCCTGGGCGTGGATGGATCCGCCTCGAATGATGGTTCGCATTTATTAGGTGAAGTGCGGCAAGCATTGTACCTCTCCCGCCTCAAAGAAGGCATCACTGGCTATTCCCTCTCAAACGACCCTGAGCGCAAACTTATGACAGCTCGCGAGGCGTTATGGCTTGGTACTCGTGGCGGTGCCGCGGTGTTAGGCAGATCTGATATTGGTTCTCTTGAAAAGGGGAAATGCGCTGATCTTTTCGCGGTAAACCTAAACACCATCGATCTAGCCGGTGGTGCCGTACACGATCCCGTTGCGGCGGTGGTTTTCTGCCAACCCAAAAATGTGGATCACACCATTGTTGGCGGTAAGTTCATTATCAAGAACAAACAACTTCAAACACTGGATTTGGCGAAATTAACCCAAAAACATAATAATGCAGCCCGAAGATTATTAGCGTAGGCTTTGGTTCCACTTTCAAGAATGCCAACCTAAAGGAAATCGTTTCATGGCAAACTTTCCGTTTCAAAGATTACAAACTGACCTTGGTGAATTTATTAAAAAGTATCCCGCAGGGGCACGGTTGCCTTCCGAACCAGAATTAGCCAAGATACTAGGTGTTAGCCGCGCCACCCTCCGTGAAGCTATGAGAATGTTTGAATCTCAAGGCATCATCCGCAGGCGGCAAGGTTCTGGAACTTTTGTGGTAGGTACCCCAACAATCATCGATGATGGCCTCGAGATCCTAGAATCTATGCTCACACTCGCTCGCCGAACCGGCCAAAATGTTGGCCCCGGTCCGGTTGATATCGAGCAAATTTCGTGCGATGAAGCTTCAGCAAAAGAACTTGAATGTGATGTGGAGCATGGTCTGGTAAGAATTTCTCGCACCATGAGCGCCGATGGTCGGCCAGTCGCCTTCCTTGTTGACGTTCTGCCCAGTGAAGTACTCAATGTAGATGAGATTGGAAAGAAATTTGACGGATCAGTGCTCGACTTTTTGATCAAACGAGGTGATCCCCTCACCATTTCCTATACCAACATCACCGCCGTAAACGCCGACGCCAGCGTCGCAAAAAAACTCGAGATCCAGCGCGGTGATGTTCTTTTGCAATTTTCCGCCCGTTTGTTTACCGCAAGCGGTAAAGTAGTGGATTACTCGACAAGTTATTTCTTGCCCGGTTATTTCAATTTTCACATCGTTCGACGTGTTGAACGAAATTCAATTTAGTCAATTAATTTTTTTGGAGGAACAATGAGTGTAAAAGAAATTCAAGCAAAAGTAGCAGAACACAAGCAGGATATCATCAAGTTTATGCGCGACATCTGCGCGATTCCTTCCATGGAATCTCAACTTGGTCCTGTCGGCGAACGCATTGCCGAAGAAATGCGCAAATTAGGTTTTGATGAAGTTCGTTTTGATAAAATGGGCAACATTTTAGGCCGAATTGGTTCTGGGCCACGAGTTATCGTGTACGATAGCCATATCGACACCGTTGGTGTGGGCGATCCTACTGAGTGGGAATGGGATCCATTCGTCGGCAAAGTAGAAGACGATATCCTTTATGCCCGCGGCGCCTGCGATGAAAAAGGCTCCACCCCTGGTATGGTCTATGGCCTGGCTTTTGCCCGCGATTTAGGAATGTTGGATGGTTGGACGGCCTATTACTTTGGCAATATGGAAGAATGGTGCGATGGCATTGCCCCCAATACCTTCGTTGAAGTCGATCCAAAAGTCCGCCCTGATTTTGTTGTGATCGGCGAACCCACCAAAATGAACATTTACCGTGGCCACAAAGGCCGCCTTGAGATGAAAGTGACCGCAAAAGGCCGCTCCGCTCATGCTGCGTCCAATCACCTCGGCGATAACGCCATTTACAAATTACTCCCCATCATCGCTGGCATCCGTGACCTCGAACCCAAATTGGGCGATCACCCCTTCCTCGGCCATGGCAAGATCACCGTTAGCGATATGACCGTCCAGACCCCCTCCATCAACGCAGTTCCCGATGAAGCAGTCATTTTTATCGATCGTCGTATGACCTTCGGCGAAAGCAAAGAAGCTGTGAAGAAGCAGGTTGAAGATCTGATCCCCGCTGAATTCAAGGATTCCGTCAAGGTTGAAGAGTTGTTCTATGATGAACCCTCTTACACCGGTTTTGTCTTCCCCGTCGATAAATACTTCCCAGCTTGGGCTTACGAAGAAAGCCACCCCTTGGTGCAAGCCGGCCAATCCGCTCGTGTTGCCATTGGTTTGGAAGACAAACCCAGTGGAAAATGGGCATTTTCAACGAACGGTATTTATTGGGCTGGTAAAGCCGGTATCCCATCCATCGGCTTTGGCCCTGGCGATGAAGAGACCGCTCATACCGTCCGCGATTCTGTTTCACTAACTGATATGGTAAAGGCAACCGAGTTCTACGCTGTTCTGCCTTCTTTGATCAAGTAATCATCAATACCTGGCAAATAAAATTACCAGACCAAAAATTTTTCAGGAGAATTAATAAATGCAAACCAATTTCCGTGGTCGTGACTTCATCGGTGATCTCGATTTCACCAAAGAAGAAGTCGATACAGTATTAGAAGTAGCTTGGGACCTCAAGAAAAAACGAGCCCTCGGCGAACCTCACCCCTACCTTCGCGACAAAGTTTTAGCCATGCTGTTCTTCTTCTCATCCACCCGTACTCGCGGCTCTTTTGAAGCTGGTATGGCTCAACTCGGTGGTCATGGCGCTTTCATTGATAGCAATACCACCCAGATCTCCCACGGCGATACCCCTACTGAAATCGGTGAGATCTATGGCCGATATTTCGATGGCATCGCTATTCGCCATTGTGATTTTGGTGATGGCAATAAATACCTCAATGACGTAGCTAAATCCAGCCGCACCCCAGTATTGAATATGCAATGCGATATTTACCACCCCTTCCAGTGCTTGGCCGACCTTATGACCATTCAGGAAAAGAAGGGCAAAGACCTTCGCAAGAAGAAGATCGTTGTTTCCTGGGCTTACGCAGCTTCCTACCTCAAACCAATTTCGGTTCCCCAATCCCTCATCCTTCAAATGCCCCGCTTTGGAATGGATGTCACTTTGGCCTACCCTCCCGAATTCCCCCTAATGCCTGATATTGTTGCCCAGGCGAAGGAACAAGCTGAGCTCGCTGGTACCAAATTCGAGATCATCGACACCAAAGACGGCATGAAAGCCGCTTGCGAAGATGCCGACGTGATCTACGCCAAATCTTGGGGTCCCTTGCTCACCACAACCGATAAGGTTGAAGGCAAACGCTTACAGGATATGTACAAGAATTGGATCATGGATGACGACAAGTTGAGCGTTGCCAAACGTGATGCTATCTATATGCACCCACTTCCCGCTGATCGTGATGTTGAAGTGACCAGCAAAGTTCTCGATGGTCCCAACAGCGTAGTATTTGATCAGGCCGAAAATCGCTTGCATGCTCAGAAGGCCGTTATGGCCTTGACAATGGCCTAGGAGTAAAAAGAATGGCTCGTAATAAACTTGCAGTGATCGCGATCGGTGGTAACTCACTGATCCTTGATGAAAAACATGTTCGCGTTGAAGACCAATATGTGGCAGCCAAAGAAACCGCTGTTCATATTGCCGACCTAGTTGAACAAGGTTGGGAAGTCGCGATTGGTCATGGTAATGGCCCGCAGGTTGGTTTTATCCTGCGAAGATCCGAGATCGCCGCAAAAACCGAAGGAATGCATGAAGTTCCGCTGGATGTTTGCGGTGCTGATAGCCAAGGCGCGATTGGCTACGCTCTTCAGCAAAACCTGCAAAACATTCTCTACCAGCGAAACATCAAGAAAAAAGTTGTTACGGTCATTACACAAACTCTGGTAGACAAAGCGGACCCAGCTTTTAAGAGCCCAAGCAAACCAATCGGCAGCTTTATGAACAAAGAAGAAGCCGATCGCAGAGTCTCTGAACAAGGTTGGAGTGTTGTTGAAGACGCCGGCCGTGGTTACAGGCGTGTAGTGGCTTCGCCCTTGCCAAAAGAGATCGTTGAATTAGAAACTGTGGAAACATTGATCGATAAGGGTATCGTTACCATCACTGTTGGTGGCGGCGGTATTCCCGTGGTCGATCCCGGTGATGGCAACTACGCCGGCATTGCCGCAGTCATCGATAAGGACTATGCCACCTCCCTGTTAGCTCAAAAATTGGAAGCTGAACTCTTCATCATTTCCACCGCGGTGGAAAAAGTGGCGATCAATTTTGGAAAGCCAGATCAAAAATGGCTCGATCAAATTACCCTTTCTGAAGCTAAAGCATATCTTGCTGAAGGAATTCACTTCGCAAAAGGGTCAATGGCACCCAAGGTTCAGGCAATTATCTGGTATCTTGAGAACAACCCCAATGGGAAAGCCCTCATCACCAATCCACCAAACATCGGTAGAGCCCTCAAAGGCGAAACCGGCACATGGATCGTTCAAGATAAGTAATTCGAACCAAAACTCCCTTGCTAAACACAAGGGAGTTTTTCTTTGTTTAAAAATGGGATAATTAATTGCAAAAAGCAGTGGCGATCCACTCTTTATCCGATGGATCTTTGGCCGCATTGACTAATAGAGTGCATGCCTGTTTTTGAATATAGGGACTTTCTGCCAAAATACTGACGTAAGGTTTCAGTTTTTCAGTTTCTCCAAGTGTGGCGTAGGCCTGAAGCAACGGCAGCCACTCCACTTTATCGGAAGGATAATAACCATCGCCGAGGGATTTTTCGTACAAATCAACCACTTTTTGCCAATCACCTTCTTGCCTCGCCAAGGAGGCTTTTTGATAAGTAAAACACCAGCCATGTTGTGGTTCGATGCCAAAGAAGGCGTTCGGCACAATATCCTCTTTCAAATCCTTCAGTGCGATAGTTGAGGTCTTAGAAGCAGTTGCGACTAAAGCAATCTCAGGGCGATCTCCTTCGGATAATTCGGGGACCTCGCCGTCAAGAACACGAACACAAGCATTGGCAGCCGACTGTGTAAGAACAAGGACGTTGTTGAGGTCAGCGGAAGTAACATTTCCGCGCCGAACCTGAGAGACTGCCCCCTTGCCGACCAAAACCTTTAGGATATTTTCCTGATTGAGTACAAGAGCATTGATTGGAACGACTACATCAGCGCCACTTTGTTTTTCGCGTGAATAGATAAGATTCGCCGGACCCCAAATAAAATAGTCCTCCTGAATAGCGCTCGCAGGATAATCCGCTAGCAGTGTTGTAGTAGGATCAAATCCTGGCACCCGCCAAGCTACTTGCCACCAAAAATTGCGAGTAGCGGCCGTCTCCTCTGAGTAAAGGATAGCATTACCAAAATGTGTCATCCCAGCACTCACACACAAGATCAAGACCAAGATCGTCTGCATATTCCTATGTTTTATCAGTGAGAGAATACCCACGAGAAACAAGATACCCCCAGCCATGGCCGGCAGGGTGTAACGGGAATAATCAGTAAAATTGATGGAACGGTTTGCCAATACAACCGGGAAGATACCGCCTAATACAGCGACGAAACCCAGCACCATTAACCTATAGTCATAGTCGCTATCTTCTTCGGAGTATTTAATCAAGAAATATACTATTACAACGATGGCTGAACCTATTCCAACCGCTTGCAATGTATCTCGTAGTCGAAGATCAAAAACAAGGGTAGTAAACGGAATTACCCAAGCACCTACGATAACATTGAAAGCATCCTGCCCAAGCTGTATCACCCACTTTACCCCAACCTGAATTGGACTCGTAAAAAAGGCATTCAGCTGAGCTGTAATATCTGTGGCTTTTCTGCCACCCTCAAAAAGAAATAAACGCCACAGCAGAAACCCAACCGAGCCAGCTAATAATGGGATCGAGAGCGCCACGCCGTTTCGCACTTTCTCACGGAGTAAGGTTACATCCTTGCGCCACAAAACCCACCCGATCATCAAAAAACGGTAAACTTCCAACCCAATAAAATATTCCATCAATCCTAGGTAAACCCACGCTAAAACAACCGCAGCCAGAATACCCAAATATTTGAGTATTTTTTGTTCACTTCTAACCGCGGCAATACTGATGGCGATGGATGCCAAAGCCATTGATAGGCTAACAATATGGGCCTGAAAGTCAACAGCGTTTGGCTGGGAGAGAAAACCAGGGTAAATGAGAAACAAGATAGCCGCGATTAGATTCATTCGATCCTTGCTTGGTAATACAAAGCGCATTATGAACCAGAACATCCAAGCGCCAAAAGTTCTAAAGAAAAGCGCACTGATATGATAAAAAATGAGCGATTCACCAAACAGCGAGTACAAAAGAGACTGCAACGGTGCCCGCGCCGGCCGATCGATGGCAAAGATGGTGCGGAAAAAATCGGTACCCTTGATTTGTGCGTCGTACATCAAGTACCAGTCATCCTTGTAAAAACCAAAAGACATTAATTTCGGTAGGTAAACCAAATTACCTATAAAGAAAAGGACACCTAACACGAACCAAGGGGAGGAAACGATTTTCTCTAGTTTTTTTGCCATGCTTAAATTTTATCCTAAATGCGGAAATTTCCATGGTATGCCATCTGAAAAGTCGGATAAAAAACCGAACTGGTAACAATTAACGGCTATAATTAACACCCAAATGACCCCTACACCACGCGTATTGCTTACCATTGATTACGAACCCTGGTTCGCCCTCTCAAGAAGATTCGACACTATCGAAGATACCGCTATCAGAAAAAACCTTGATGCTGGCTTTTCCCGATCCGCCATTGATCCTATCCTTGAGTTATTAGGCAGAAATATGGCGAGTTTTTATCTGGTTGGTGAGATCGCTGAATGGTACCCTGAAGTCGCTAAAAAGATTACTTCAGCCGGTCACGAGTTGGGCCTGCACTGCCAAATCCATCGCCCTCTACTGGATGTTGATGAGCTCGAGAAAGACCTGATCGCTTCACAAGAATGGCGGAATAACCATGCCGTCACAGGTTATAGAGCTCCGATGGTTGGAATAGTTGAGCAAGGCTATCCAATGTTGAAGAAATATGGGATCCGATACAGTTCTTCCATATACGCTCCAGCTGGAACACTATTAGATAAGGATGGCTTGCTTGAAATACCGGTGAGCAGTCTAAACCTAACCGCTCATAAAACCCCTTATAACGCCCCAAGACAATTCAATACCCAATTATTGATGAGTGGAGAAGTTCCTTATGGGTCCAGTTTTATGATCGGATTGTTGCCGAAGATAATCTTAAATTGGATCGAAAAAGAACTAAAATCTGGCTTTAGTCCGGTCATTATTCTGCACCCATATGAGTTATTTCCTCCTAAACAATTTGCCCGTAAAATGGCAAAAGATCTGTTTGTTTCCCCTCAATTACTCCCGTTCATGCTGAACAAAAGTTACTTTTTAAAAGCACTGCTAAACACTTTTCCTGTTTCTTCGATAAGATCCTATCTTAAGGAAATGGACATAGCTAAGAATGATTAAAATAAGCCAAGTTGATCCGACTCCTATAGCCTTACCTGACCGTTTGCTTGCTCTTGGTGGTTACACCTTGTTGCCGCAATGGGCAATATTGATCGAAAAAAAATATCAGTACCGATCCTATCGAGTCGCATCTTATCAGAACGAACAAATAACTGGAGTTCTTGTCCTCACCCATATTAAGCACCCCGTCTTTGGGAATTATTTAGTAACAGCTCCGTATAGTTCCTATGGCGGCGTTGCGCTTCCGGATACAGCAATGGCAAAGGATATCCTTGATGGAGCTGGAGAATTGGCAAACCGCCTCAAGGCGGAGTACGTCAACATCCGTTTTCACGATGAAAGTGGATCTCTGAAAGCAATCGGTAATTGGCATAACGAGCCCAATTATGTAACCTTTAAAATTGACCTCACAAAAGACCTTAACGCGATCATGATGGGATATGGATCAAACCATCGCAACCATATCCGAAAATCCCTAAAAAAGGACCTATCCATTCTATTCGGAAGTACAGATCTTCTAGATGACGCCTACGAAGGCCTTGCCAAATCTATGCACGAGTTAGGCTCACCATACCACCAAAAAAGCTACCTTTCTTCCATGATTGAGGAACTCGGCGAAAATGTTTTGCTTTCAGTGATCTACAAGAACGGAAAGATTGCTGGGGCTGGCGTTTTTATTCGTCAGGGCGATGCCATCATCAATTTGCACGCCAATGTTCTTCGTCAATTTCGAGGGGATTATGCCGGCGAGTTTTTCTATTGGAATTTGATCGGACATTTCAAAACCATAGGTTTTTCAACCTTCGACCTTGGCCGCAGCTTGATTGGGTCCGGCAATGATCTTTTCAAGACCAAGTGGAATCCTGAAAGGATTCCCTTACAATATTGGTACTTCCTCAAACCTGGCCAGGCGATTCCATCGGTGAACCAAAAAAATCCCAAATTTCAAATTGCCATCGAAACCTGGAAACGATTGCCAGCGTTTTTCGTACGCTGGATCGGCTCATATCTGATCAAGGGAATCGCGTGAGATGAGCCAATACCGTTGTGTGCCTTTGAGTACATTGGATGAAAATCAGCGAAACGCTTTAGTTTCTTTACATGTGCTCACAATGCCAACCTTATTAACTGAATTGGGCAATAAATTTGTTGAAAAATACTACAAGTACGGCATTTTCCAACAGGAAGCGCTAGGATTCGCGGCGATCGCCATTGATGCAAATGTTGTGGGCTGGGTATTTGGAACTCCAAACCCAAGCGCTTTAAATAAAAACCTGACAAACCCTCTGTTCTGGTTTTTAAGAGAAATAGGCCTGCTCCTTCTCCAAAAGCCCAGAGTCATCCTGTCCCTTTTTCTAAGCCTATTGCCAAACCACAATAACAACATCCCATTGGGTCAAATTGAACTCACTTATATCGGAACACACCCAGAATTTCAAAGACAAGGTATCGGTAATTTGTTGATCCATGAATTCATAACAGAAGCAAAAATGTTGGGCTTTTCGCAAGTTTCGCTCAGTGTTGAAACAGACAATCCGTCGGCAATCAGCTTATATAAAAAAATGGGCTTCCTCATCTCAGCCACTTTCACAGAGGGCAGCTATCATCGCCATCGTATGGTTTTGGACTTAGAATAATCTGTGATGAAAAAGTACCTAACACCCCTGTTCACCATTATTAAAACAAAGACACAACAAGCGCCTTTTGTTGCTTACCTTGCCTTGATTACGCTTCTCGCATATGGCCCTTTTTTTTGGGAAAAAGGATTTTATTGGGACGAGGCACCTTGGACTTGGATCTATTTCCGCTTGGGGCCAGAAGCTCTAACCAAAACCTTTAGCACTAGCCGTCCTTTTTGGGGCATGCTTTACCAAGTCACATTACCCCTTCTTGGGCCAGACCCCTGGAAATGGCAATTGTTGGTCATTCTAATGCGATTTATTAGCGGATATCTTCTTTACAAACTAGTAAAAACCGTTTGGAATAAGCCAGCCCATTTGGCGGAATTAACCTCCATTCTTTTCATTGTTTATCCTGGCCTTAGCCAAAATTATATCTCTTTGATGTACTCACATTTTTACATAGTACTCAACCTTTTTTTACTATCCTTACTCTTAACTTCTCTGGCGATCAAAAATCGATCTCCCTATCTCCATATTCCCGCCCTCTTCTTATCTCTTTATCATTTGCTCGCGATGGAGTATTTCTATTTCTTGGAGCTAGCCCGCTTTTTATTGATCTGGATCTTATTGGATGGTCGAGAGAGAAAAGTGAAGGGAACCTTCATTTTCTCAGTGCCGTATTTTTTGGTTTTTATCGGTGTCACCCTTTGGCGAATGTTTTTCTTCACCAACCAAAACGCGAGTTATGGCTATGAAACAATTTCAAACATCAAAGCAAATTTTCTCAATGGACTACTTGTTTTGGCTTCGAACATTTTCATAGCCTTTTGGGAAAGCGCAATCCTTGTTTGGATCAGCCCGTTCGAGTGGGTCGATCCGGTAAGCATAGGTATTTTTACGTTTATTGGCGCAATGATCATAAGTGTGTTTTTGGCTGTTGTAGTTTTTTTCTATTCAAGGACCCAAACAGAAAACCAGCCACCAAAGAACCTTCTTTTGGCTGCATTAGTGGGTTTGATCGTATGGTTTCTTGGCGGTGGGGCATACTGGCTGATTGGTTCCCGAACCATGCCTCAATTACATTTCTCTGCCGACCGATTCACTTTGTCCTTTATGTTGGGAGCAAGCCTTCTACTAGCAAGTCTCCTGATTCATTTGATCAAAAACAATTTCACCCGTGCCGTAATTTTCGCCATTTTGGTCGGATTTGCCGGTGGTAAACAATTTCAGTTTAACAGCGCCTACCGCCATGATTGGGAAACCCAGAAAGCTCTTTTTTGGCAAATGTCGTGGAGAATTCCCGACCTTCAACCAAATACAACCCTGATATCCAATGATCTACCTTTAACCTATTTCAGCGATAACTCTCTCAGCGGCATCCAAAATTGGATCTACTCCGACTCTGGGAAAATGCAGACCATCCTTTATTACGCCAGCGTTCGTTCAGAAGAGGGCCGAGCGCTCAGTGAAGGTTTGATCGCAGGCAATGAGTTTTCACAGAACTACCTAGCAACTACCTTTAAAGGATCAACATCCGATACCATCGTCTTCAACTTTCTGCCACCCAGCTGTTTTCGGGTTCTAGACCCAGAAATCGACCCGGTCAACCGGCTAATTCCGCCAAACCTGCGTGACGCGGCAAAATTAAGCCGAAACGAATTGATCATCTCCCCATCCAAAGGCATAATGCCACCTTATCTTATGCCTGAAATTTCTCACGGTTGGTGCTATTACTTTGAATTAGCAGAGCTTGCCAGACAAAATGGTCAATGGGCTGAGGTTGCCAATCTCTATGATAAGAGTCAGCTACTTGGGTTTACCTCAAACGACCCTCTCGAAAATTTTGTTTTCATTGAAGCTTTTGCCCACTTAACTGATTGGGAGCAAGCTCAACACCTAACCCAATCCACTTATAAGGTCAGTAAGGAATATTTACGACCAACCTTGTGTGCTTTGTGGAGCCGGATCGATGGTGATTTGGGAAATGACTTAGATAACGCTAATGCCATTAAAGAGGTAAAACAAGAACTTTCTTGCGGGAAATGAGCCAATTTCCAAGGTTTTGGGGAAAATTAGTAATAAATTGTTCCTTTTGTATATGACTCATATCACTATCTTGTTCTTCAAGCGGGGACTATACTAAGATAAGGTTTGTGAATATTATCACAATGAAAGGAAATACCATGTCCTTTGAAGATCCAAGAATCTTAGAATTACGCGAAATTAGAGAAAAAGCAAAACAAGGCGGTGGAGAAGACCGTATCAATAAGCAACATGCCAAAGGGAAAAACACTTCCCGC
>CAZSLN010000004.1:5373-17591 GCA_964607645.1 uncultured Anaerolinea sp. | reverse complement strand
GCGACTTATTAGACCCCGGCACCTTTAACGAACTTGAGCCCTTCATCACTAGCCATAATGACGAATCAACGATCGATACAGAAAAATTCCTAGGCGATGGCGTTGTAACAGGCTATGGGCAAATTGATGGCCGGACAGTTTACGTTTACGCCCAAGATTTTACCGTCCTCGGTGGAACTCTTTCTGAAATGCAAAGCCATAAAATTTGCCGAGTGATGGATCTCGCACTTCGAAATGGTACACCATGCATCGGCTTGTTAGATTCAGGCGGCGCTAGAATTCAAGAAGGCGTAAAAGCACTTGGTGGATACGCCGAGATCTTTCGCCGAAACGCCCAATTTTCAGGTGTTATTCCTCAAATTTCTGTCATGCTTGGACCATGCGCCGGCGGGGCCGCATACTCCCCTGCCTTACAAGACCTGATCGTTATGGTCGAAAAGAAATCCTTTATGTTCCTCACCGGGCCAGAAGTGATCAAAGCCGTTACCGGCGAAGTGATTGATGCTGAATCCCTTGGGGGTTCGGACGTTCATATGGCTATTAGCGGCGTTGCCCATTTATCTGCCCATGATGAACAACAAGCCTTAAATTTGGTCAGAAAATTCTTATCCTATCTGCCTTCCAATAACATTGAAAACCCACCCTTCAAAAGCATTTACGAAGATACTCCCGCAAAAGAAAATACCCTCAATTCTATCGTTCCGATGGACCCAAGCGAACCGTATGTGATGCATCAGGTCATTGAGCAAGTTGCCGATAAGGACAGCTTCCTTGAGATCCAACCCGCTTGGGCTAGAAACGCGATCGTTGGCCTGGCTCGCATCGGAGGTTACAGCGTGGGTATCGTCGCGCAAGAACCATCTGTGCTTGCTGGTGTAATTGATATCGACGCCAGCGATAAGATGACCCGCTTTGTTCGAATGTGCGATTGCTTCAACATCCCATTGGTCACCTTCGTTGATTCCCCTGGCTTCCTCCCTGGTATCGCGCAAGAGCATAGCGGCATCATTCGTCATGGGGCAAAATTGCTTTATGCATACTCCGAAGCTACCGTTCCCAAGATCACCATCATCACCCGCAAAGCCTATGGCGGAGCATACGTGGTTATGTCCAGCAAGTACCTAGGTACAGATATGACCTTTGCTTGGCCAAGCGCTGAGATTGCTGTAATGGGAGCGGAAGGCGCGGTCAACATCCTTTACAAAAAACAGATCGAAGAATCGGATAAACCTGTCGAAGAAAGCAAGCGTTTGGCGGAGGAGTATCGAAAGAAATTTAATAACCCCTACATGGCAGCAAGCAATGGTTACATTGATGACATCATCGAGCCGCGTGAGACTCGCAGCAAGATCTTTGCCGCATTATCAGCACTAAAAGACAAGTATGCGCCAGCTCCACCGCGTAAACATGGAAATATTCCAGTTTAGGAAACCCTATGACTGAAACCTTTTTCTCCGCCCTCAATATCTCAGTAACATCCATCGCCATTATCGTAATCATGTTTATTGGTCTATGGTTGCTATTATGGATATTGATTGCCTTACCTATCAATAAAGAACCTGTCATAGTTGAAAAAAGTGAATCCCAGGTAGAAAAAACCAATTCAGAATTGGTTCAAAAAGCCGCCGCTATAGCCGTGATCCTTGCTCTAGCTGAAATGAAAAGCAATTCAATGATCACCCAACCCGCCAAAATGCCTGTACTCGTAAGCGCATGGCAATTGGGTATGCGTACTCGGCAAATGTTACAAAAAAGCAACAATAGAAGAAGAAATTAACAGGCTGCCATTATGACGAAAATTTACAATGTACAGATCGAAGGCAAGACGTTTGAAGTGATCCTAGATGACCTCGATACCAAGCCGATCAAGGCGATCGTTAACGGCACCGAGGTGATGGTTACTCCGATAGAAGCACTTGAGGAACCGGTTGATACTGATGTGGAAAAAAAGGATTTACTCCCAACCGCAATTTCCTTCACCAGCGACCAAGTCCTCTCGCCCCTCCCTGGTAAGATCATCGATGTCTTTATTAAAGTGAATGATGCAGTTGAAAAAGGACAAGTGATCTTGATCATCGAGGCCATGAAAATGAAAAATAGTATTCGCTCAACCCGAAGCGGAAAAGTAAAAGAAGTGCATGTTCGAGCAGGTGATAACGTAACCCACAAACAACTTATGGTGGAGTTTACAGAATGACTCTTCTAAACAGTATCGCTGGTTTATTTACCGGATCGAACTTCAATCCCGCCAATTTGATCATGATCGCTTTAGGTGGTGTTTTGATCTATTTGGCAATCGCTAAAGAATACGAACCGGTTTTACTTTTACCGATCGGATTTGGATGCATCTTGGCGAACCTTGGTATGTCTGTTTACGAGGAAGAAAGTTTTTTACGAGTGATTTATGAAGCAGGGATAAAAACAGAATTATTCCCGCTCATTATCTTCATTGGAATTGGCGCAATGATCGACTTCCGTCCGCTCATTTCGCAACCAAAAATGGTATTGCTCGGAGCTGCCGGCCAGTTCGGAATTTTTGGAACTTTTCTGATCGCATCCTGGCTGGGATTCTCCTTGAACGAAGCAGCGTCCATCGGTATCATAGGCGCAATTGACGGCCCTACCGCTATTTTTGTCACTAGTAAATTAGCCCCAGAGTTGCTCGGACCGATCTCCGTCGCGGCATACTCCTATATGTCCTTGATTCCGATCATCCAACCACCCATTATGCGACTCCTCACTACAAAAAAGGAACGTCAGATCCGCATGGAATACATGGAACGACCGGTTTCCAAAACAATTGTTTTGCTTTTCCCAATTCTGGTTACGATTATTATCAGCCTCGTTGCCCCCGCAGCAGCGCCGCTCATTGCTACACTTATGTTAGGTAATTTGCTACTGGAATCAGGCGTAGTTGAACGACTAAGTAATTCCGCAAAGAACGAATTGATCAACATCGCGACGTTGTTCCTTGGTCTTGCAATCGGCGCCACCATGACCGCTGACACGTTCATTTACAATTCGGTAGACGGAATCCGCTGGCAAACTTTGGCGATCTTAGGTTTGGGCTTATTTGCCTTTGTGTTGGATACAGTCATGGGATTGATATTCGGGAAAATTATGTGCTTTTTCTCTGGCGGTAAGATCAACCCTTTGATCGGAGCTTGTGGTATCAGCGCTTTTCCAATGGCTGCCAGGCTATCCGCGAAAGAAGCCCTCGATGCCGACCCGCACAACTTCATCTTGATGCATGCTATGGGGTCTAACACAGCCGGACAGCTTGGTTCTGTAATAGCCGGGGGGGTTTTATTGACCATCGTTAGCAAAACAATGGGATTGTAGGTAGAAAATAACGGATACATCGTTACCATCTTAGGCATTTTTATGACATGGATTTTTGCCTTCGGTTTATAATTAACACAATTCAACCCAGGAGAGCTTATGTCTAATGTCTTTGCCTCAACCCATCCGTTGGTTCTGCACAAACTGAGCCGTTTACGTGATATTAGTACAGACCCGAAAAAATTCCGGGAATTAGTACAAGAAATTGCGGCTTTGTTGGTGTACGAAGCAACCGCCGATCTCGCTATCACCCAACGAGAGGTGCAGACTCCTTTAGCCAAGACAACCGGCTGGGAATTAAAAGAAAAGGTTGGCCTCGTTCCGATCTTACGTGCTGGGCTTGGTATGGTTGAAGGCATTTGGGAACTAATGCCCTCTTCAGAAGTTTGGCATATTGGGCTTTATCGTGATGAAAAAACGCTTAGACCAGTGCAATATTACAATAAATTACCAACCGAACCAACCGTTTCTGTTTGCCTTATCCTAGACCCGATGTTGGCGACTGGTGGCTCGGCGATCGCTACCGTTGATGTACTCAAAAAATGGGGCGTTACAAAAATTAAGTTTGTTGGCCTTATTGGATCACCCGAAGGTATAGCGTTGATGCAAAAAGAACATCCAGATGTTCCTATCTACTTAGCTGCCATCGATGACCATCTCAATGAAAAAGGGTACATCGTCCCTGGCCTTGGCGATGCTGGTGATCGGCAATTCGGAACCGCATAAACCATCTTAGTGCGTATTATTTTATACAACGGTATTTACTAAATGCCGTTGTACTTTTATTAACCCCAGCGGATTATCTCAAATGACCTCAAAATATGACATTCTGTTTGAACCGATCAAGATCGGCCCGGTAACTTCTCCTAATCGTTTTTATCAAGTCCCCCACTGCAATGGCTATGGGTACCGCATGCCTCGCGGTTTAGCCACCATGCGAGGATTAAAAGCGGAAGGTGGTTGGGGAGTGGTCAGCACTGAGGAAGTAGAAATCCACCACACCAGTGATATCGCGCCTTATTTTGAGGGTCGCATCTGGGATGACAAGGATATTCCGGGGCTAGCTCTGATGGCGGATGCCGTGCACAAACATGGATCACTTGCGGCGATTGAACTAGTTCACAATGGATTGGATTCAAATAACCTCTATTCACGCGTTGCCCCTTTAGGGCCTATATCGATGGGCAGCGTGGGTGGAACCGGTTTTGAGCCGGTCCAATCACGCCGAATGGATAAAGATGATATTAAAAATGTACGAAGATGGCATAGAAATGCTGCCATTCGGGCAAAAAAGGCTGGTTTTGACATCGTTTACTGTTACGCTGGGCACGGGCTCACTATGGCGATGCAATTCATCACTAAACGGACAAATGACCGTACTGATGAATACGGCGGTAGCTTGGAAAACCGTATTCGATTTTTTCGTGAGTTGATCGAGGACACAAAAGATGCCGTTGGCGATACCTGTGGTATCGCGGCAAGGCTTGCTGTGGATGAATTGGTCGGTGCTGACGGAATAAGCTGTCAGGGTGAAGGTTACGATATTATTTCGATGCTGGCGGAGTTGCCAGACCTATGGGATGTAAATGTTAGCGGTTGGTCGAATGATTCAGCCACATCCCGTTTTGAAAAAGAAGGCTATCAAGAAAAATACACCTCCTTTGTGAAAACGTTAACCACCAAACCAGTGGTCGGAGTTGGCAGATACACATCACCCGATTCGATGGTTTCAGCCATAAAAAGAGGGGTGCTCGATTTGATAGGTGCTGCCCGACCCTCAATCGCTGACCCATTCCTTCCCAATAAAGTCAAAGAAGATCGGCTCGATGATATTCGGGAATGTATCGGATGTAACATCTGCGTAACCGGCGATACACGTTATGTTCCGCTCAGATGTACCCAAAATCCAACAATGGGTGAAGAATGGCGCAGAGGATGGCACCCTGAAACGATCAAACCCAAAAAGACAGAAAAAGAAATAATGGTAGTTGGTGCCGGTCCATCTGGGTTAGAAGCTGCCAGAGCACTAGGGGCGCGTGGTTATCAGGTTACCGTATTGGAAGCGCGAAGAGAACTTGGAGGTAGAGTTCTACTCGAGTCCAACCTTCCAGGGTTGAATGAATGGCGCCGTGTGATCGATTGGCGAATCACCCAGATCAATAAGCTAAAAAATGTGGAAGTTTACCCCTCCAGCGAAATAACCGCGGAAGAAATACTATCAAGCGGCATCCCAAACGTCATTTTGGCAACAGGTGCCACCTATCGCCGAGATGGTAAAGGGCGAAACACCCAACAGGCAATTCCGGGCAGCCAAGGGAATAACATCTTCACACCCGATGATTTGATGAGTGGAAAGATCCCACCCGGTAAAGTTGTCCTTTTCGATGATGATCACTATTATATGGGTGGAGTTTTAGCAGAACTTCTCGTAAAGAACGGTTGTTCCGTTGAGTTGCTAACCCCTGCCCCTCAAGTTTCCTATTGGACGGAATTTACCCTTGAACAACAAAAGATAGAGAAGAAACTGCTTGGATTGGGAATCAAGATCCACACCCGACACACCTTGCATGAGATCGGTAATGGTTTTATCTTAGCCAATAACGATTCCTTAGCCGAAAAACGAATTATTGAATGCGATCATATCGTTCTTGTAACGGACCGCATTTCCCAAGATAGTTTGTATTATCGATTGTTACCAGCCTTGGAAACGGGCAAACTCGAATCCCTAAAATTAATCGGGGATGCTGAAGCGCCAAATATCATCGCTCAGGCGGTGTACAGCGGCCACAAAGCGGCCCAAACCTTTGAAAACCCAGAAAGTGTTGACGAAACACCATTTGAAGTAGAAGGGGTATTTTTGTAGGAATGGAAATATTATGACCACATTACAAACCCCCAAAGGTGAGGTCTTGCTTCGCAAGGCAAACCTAATCGACGCGCCGAAAGTGAGTGAACTCCGCAAGGAAGCTCTCGCGAATAACCCAACATCGTTCGGGTCGAGCGTTGAACAGCCCGACAGGTGGTCCATACAGTGGGCGGAACAGCTGATCACCAGCCCAGAAGACTTTATCTCATTAGTGATTGCGGAATACCAGGGAGGTATTATCGGAATGGCAGTTATCCATAGACCGAATGGCACGAAAGTCTCTCACGGATCAAAGATCACCTCTGTTTACCTCAAGCCTGAGTGGCGAGGCTTCGGAATTATGCAGCAAATTCTTGGCCAATTACAGCAATGGGCAATGGATCGACGCTTACACTTTATCAAACTTGGAGTGACGACCATCAACAAATCAGCTCATCGTTCCTATTTACGGTTTGGCTTTGTAGATTATGCCACTGAACCAAAAGATATTTTTTTTGAGGGTAATTATTACGACGAATACCTGATGATCAAGAACTTGGTCTAAGAAGATTTGGCTTTTGCTTCGTTCCATAAATCGTCCAATTCAGCCAACCCAACATCCTCAAACTTCAATTTCTTTAATCTTAGTTGGTGCTCGATATACTTAAATCGAGCCCGAAATTTCGCGTTGGTCCGGTGAAGAGCTACCTCGGGGTCTATTTTTTTCCATCTAGCGAAATTTACCAAAACAAAAAGCAGATCACCTAATTCGCCCTCGATCTCATCAATGGTTTCACAGGCCTCAATTTCACGAATTTCTTCTGAAATCTTTTCCAATACGCCGCTAATTTCTGGCCAATCAAATCCGACCTTTGCGGCTCTGGCTTGTAATTCCAACCCTTGCGATAAAGCAGGCATTGACCGAGGCAATCCATCCAGCAAGCCCTTTTCAATGTCGCCATTATCCTTGCGTTCCTGTTCTTTAATTTTTTGCCAATTGGTCAATACATCGCTTACGCCATCCACCTCGGTCGTGCCAAAAATATGGGGGTGTCTTCTGATCATTTTTTGGGCGATCTGATGAAGTACCGTATAGATATTAAAGCTTCCGGTTTCTTGACCAATCTGTGAGTACATAACGATCATCAACAAAATATCGCCAAATTCTTCTTCCATCTTGTCAGCATCTAGCTGATCGATGGCGTCTAATGCTTCAAAGCTTTCTTCCAACAGGTGCTTACGCAAGGTGGAAAAGGTTTGTTCCTTATCCCACGGGCAGCCAGTATCAGGATCGCGTAAATTGGCGATAATTTCGACAAATTCTTCCATAGATGACCCCATCGTAAACTCCGGGATCAACACTCCAATAACCTGACTCAAGGCGATCTTTTCTAACTCGACTTCAACAATTTCATTGGAAGTAGTTTGAACACTCACCAGTGTTGTAGAAGGGTAAATTTTACAAACATGCTTTATCACAGATTCTAGTTTTTCTGTATTTCTGCCAATCAGTAGCGTGGGTACTCCAGGATTGAATGGAATCGAATGAACCAGCGGAAGAAGTTCAGCGTCGATCACAGTAAACTGGGCCCTTTTCAAGAGTTTTAGGAGGGGTTGGTGGTCTTGAAGCAAATTCATCGGATTGTCCATTTAAATTGTAAAGCGTAAAACCAAATTGAAGTATTTATTTTCAATTGGTCTTACGCTAAACAAATTTGTATAGTGAATAAAACTAACGTTTTGTATAGGTTGGGGCTTTGCGGGCTTTCTTGAGACCTGGTTTTTTACGTTCCTTGATCCTAGCATCGCGAGTTAATAAACCGGCTTTGCGAAGAGGGGAAGTCCATTCACCGTTGATCTTAACAAGCGCGCGAGCGAATCCCAAGGCTACTGAGCTGGTCTGCCCAGAAACACCACCACCCTTGACTACGACAGAAACATCGTAGGAGGTCTGTGCACCACCAATGGCGGCAAGGGGGGATAAGATCAAAGCCATATCGCCAGCCCGTGTAAAGAAATCTGCAGCTTCTTTACCATTTACTACAAATTTGCCAGAACCATCAGAGACACGCACGCGGGCAATGCCTTCTTTTCGGCGACCAATTCCTTCAAAATACTGTGCCATGGTTGTATTGCTCCTTTACTTCTGTTCAACCTGGGTAGCATGTGGGTGCTCAGAGCCACCATATACTTTTAGGCGTTTGATAATGGCATGGCTGAATCGGTTTTTGGGAAGCATACCCCAAACAGCGTCACGAATAACGCGATCGGGGTGATTCTTTAACTGATCCTTGAGGGTAACTGATTTTAAGCCACCCGGATAGCCAGAATGTTTGTGGTACCATTTTTCGGTCAATTTAGTGCCGGTCACTGTGATGTGGGCAGCATTGATGACAACGACATAATCACCCACGGGAACACCCGGGGTAAAAATTGGTTTATGTTTACCGAGCAAAGTGGCGGCAATTTTAGCCGTTAACCTACCCAGATTCTGACCGGCGGCATCGATAACCACCCAATCATTTTGGATCTCATTTGCTTTCGGATAGTACGATTTGTACACGGTCGTATCTCCATTACTTTCTAAAGTCGAATTTTCCCGATTATTCAGGATATGTAACTTTTATTAGTGTTAGTCCATTTGAAGGCGCAAGCCCTGAAATGGCTTTTTGTTTTGGCTCCTTGAGTAACTTACCCAAGAGGCTAAGCGGTAACCTTCCCTGTGCAATTGCCACCTGAAAGAACACCAACCTTCGAACCATATGATACAAGAAGGCATTCGCCTGAATAGTAAATTTCCATTCATCGCCTTCCACACTCCAATTCGCTAAATACAGATTTCTGATCGTGCTTTGTTCTTTCCGGGGCGGGGTGCCGAACGCGGCAAAATCATGAGTCCCAATAAGGATTTCGGCCGCCTGATTCAACAACAACCCATTCAAAGGTTGCCATTGTCTCCAGGCTAACCGCTCCCTGAAAGGGTCGCGAATTGGTTGGCAATAAATCCGGTAGGTATAAACCCGAGAGGTAGCATCAAACCTTGGGTGGAATTCCCTTGGGGCAATGCCAATCTGGGTAACCGCGATATCGGTTGGTAATTTAGCGTTGATCGCCCTGAGTAATTCTTCAGGATCGTGTTGCCACTCGAAATCAAACGCGGCTACCTGTCCACTAGCGTGAACACCAGTATCGGTTCTACCAGCAAGGAGAATCGAATCACCCTGCCAACCAATGCAGCTCAGCGCGTTTTCTAAAGCACGTTGAACTGTTGGAGTAGTTTCTTGCCTCTGGCTGCCAAAATAATTGGTGCCTTCGTAGGCAAAAGTAAGTTTGTAACGTTCCAATGAAAGGTCTCCTCATTGCCGCCGAATGGCGGCATTAAGAAAACGACCTATTCTTCAACCAATTCTAGAATCACCATCTGGGCAGAATCACCTTGTCGTGGTCCTAATTTCAGCATTCGGGTATAGCCACCTGGACGAGTAGCAAAACGTGGACCGATCTCATCAAAGATCTTCTTTACCACGTCATTGCCGCCACCCAAGCGAGCGGCGATCAACCGGCGAGCATTGACTTTTACAATGTCAGTGCCTTCAGCGGAACGGCGAGCTACTGTGATCATCCGCTCAGCCTCACCGCGAATAGCTTCAGCCTTAGCGCGGGTTGTGGTGATTCGCTCATGTGTGAACAATTGTTTGATCAAGGTACGACGAAGGGCGATTCTTGCGCCTTTTGAACGACCTAATTTATATCCAGCTACTTGATGTCGCATCTTGTATTACTCCAAAGTATTTAATTGATCTTTTAAGTAGCCTTTTTCGATCATTTTCTGGCGAAGCTCATCGAGACTCTTATCGCCAAAATTACGAATAGACATTACCGCCTGCTCGCCTTTTTCTAAAAGGTCAAGCACATCACCAACGTTCTGAATACCAGTTCGTTTCAGAGAGTTGAAGACACGGACAGACAGGTCCAGCTGGTCGATGGAGGTTTCAGCAAGCTCGCTATGAATGCGAGATGTGGGAAGTTCAACTTCCTTCTTGATCGGAATCACTTCTTCACTAAAACCAGCCAAGTGTCGAAGGTGTTCGATCAACGTCATTGCCGCTGAACTTAGGGCTTTCTCAGGTGAGATCGTCCCATCTGTCCAAATTTCCATGGTCAACTTATCATAATTGGTCGACTGCTGAACGCGAGTATTGGATACATCCCAATTTACGCGTTTTACAGGGCTAAATATTGCATCAACGGGCATTTCGCCAATGGGCAAATGACCAGAACGCTCATTTGCGGGCGAGTATCCCCTTCCGCGTTCTACTGTAAATTCAATATCTACGCGGGTCTTAGGATCATCCACTGTAAACAGATAGAGATCCGGATTGATTATCTCAACATCGGATGATGTATTGATATCTGCGGCTGTAACTACACCCTCACCTCGAACTGAAAGATGCATACGGGTGGAATCTACGCCATTCAATCTCATTCGTAACTGCTTGATATGAAGAATTACCTGAATAACGTCCTCCCTGACACCAGGGATATCGCTAAATTCATGCAAAACATCAGTAAGGCGGATGGATGTAACTGCTACACCATCTAGCGAGGAGAGCAATACACGTCGTAATGCGTTTCCAAGTGTTACGCCATACCCACGTTCAAGCGGGTGAATGTTAAATTTTCCATAATTTCGAGCTTCAGCGAGTGACTCGCGCTCAATATTTGGCATATTCCAAATTCCGGTCAAGTTTCACCTCTTCCTGTTCAAAAAACAAACGCTTTGCTAATTTCCTGGCAGCGAACTTCGCCAAGGATTAGACGCATTATCGTCTGGAGTAGTATTCAACGATGAGCTGTTCGTTCAGATTACCGTCGATTTCTGCTCTTTCAGGAAGTCTTAAGACATTAGCCTTTAAATTCGACATGTCCCGATTGATCCAAGCCGGATAAACACGTTTTTGGGCTACTTCACCAAGTTCTTTGAAATAACTAGTGGTACGGGATTTTTCGCGGACTTCAACAACATCACCAGCAGCCATTAACATTGATGGGATATCAGTTTTGCGACCGTTAACCGTAAAATGACCATGAGCAACAAGTTGCCTTGCCTGTGAACGACTTGAGGCAAAACCCATTCGGTATACTACATTATCCAAACGAGCTTCAAGCTGTTGTAACAGATTGAGACCTCTAAGACCACTACCTTTTACCGCGGCTTCATAATAACCACGGAATTGGCGTTCCAATACTCCATAAACACGCCTCGCACGCTGTTTAGCGCGCAACTGGCGAGCGAAATCGGACTCACGACCAGTGGCGGATTTTGATCTACCACCTGATTTACCATGGACACCGGGTCCATAGCTACGCTTTTCAAATCCGCATTTTGCGGTGAAACAGCGCTCACCCTTTAAAAATAATTTTTCGCCTTCACGCCGACATAATCTA
Organism: uncultured Anaerolinea sp.; assembly: GCA_964607645.1. Taxonomy (GTDB): domain Bacteria; phylum Chloroflexota; class Anaerolineae; order Anaerolineales; family Villigracilaceae; genus UBA5195. The sequence goes on along the minus strand of CAZSLN010000004.1, from coordinate 5,956 downwards.
CATACCGGCCCAATATATTTCGCCATTGTTCTATACCTCTTTTAATTCTTACACGCGGCGCTTTTTCGGTGGCCTGCAACCATTGTGAGCTACAGGTGTCTTATCCAAAATGGATCTGACTTTAATACCCATCGATTGAACAGCCCTAATGGCTGATTCACGACCGGGTCCTGGCCCTTTGATGACAAGGTCAGCTTCTTGCAAACCCATTTGCTGAGCCGTTTTGATAGCTTGCTCGGCAGCAAGCCTTGCGGCAAATGGAGTGCTTTTTCTGGAACCCTTGAAACCGGCGGAACCGGAACTTCCCCAGGCAACAGTATTGCCCATGGAATCGGTAACAGTTACGATAGTATTATTGAACGAGGCAAATACATGCACCTGCCCGGAAGAAATGGAGCGCTTGGCTTTTTTGGCGCCTGTAGTGCGGCGCGACTGGCGTACATTCTGTGCCATAAAATATTATTCTCCTGCTTACTTCTTTGCACCACGGCGACGACCACGGCCGGCAACAGTCTTCTTGGGGCCTTTGCGGGTTCGCGAATTGGTACGGGTGCGCTGACCATGAACAGGAAGATTACGACGG
>CAZSLN010000004.1:3819-5363 GCA_964607645.1 uncultured Anaerolinea sp. | reverse complement strand
AACAACCGATTTCGATCAGTCGCTTGATATTCAGCTGTTCCTGGCGGCGCAAATCACCCTCAAGAGTAAAATTCTTTTGGATGTATTCACGCAGTGCAGCAACTTCAGACTCTGACAGGTCTTTAATTCTGGTGTCAGGGTTTATTTTGGTTTCTGCAAGGATCTTATGAGAACGAGTAAGACCGATACCATAAAGGTAGGTTAAGCCGATCTCAACACGTTTGTTACGAGGGAGGTCAATACCTTCTATACGCGCCATGTAATTAACCCTGCCTCTGTTTGTGTTTTGGATTTTCGCAGATCACGAGGAGTCTGCCGCTGCGCTTAACGATTTTACATTTTGCACAACGTTTTCTAATGGATGGTGATACTTTCATGAGTGCCTTTCTCCTTCAGGTGGACAGAAATGAGTCCCAACAGCCGAAGTTATAATTATACTCGGTTTTGAATATTTGTCTATAATTAATTGCAGCATCTTGCTTCTGATCACAGGACAGTCAGGATTAGGGGTTCTCCTTCGGTAACAGCGATACTATGTTCAAAGTGCGCTGTCAACGACCCATCAGCAGATACTACAGTCCAATTATCTTTTGCCACCTTGGTCCTATGCGTTCCAATCAACACCATTGGTTCGATGGCGATCACAACTCCTGGCTGCAATAACACTCCAGTTCCAGCCTTCCCATAATTGGGAACCTGTGGACCTTCGTGCATTTGCTTGCCAACACCATGCCCAGTATACTCTCGGGTAACGTGATAACCGTGGCTTTCTACATATTGTTGTATCGCCTCCGATACATCTCCGGTCATATTTCCGGGGCGCATTTTTTCTATGCCCGCGTACAATGAATTCTCGGTAACCTCTAAAAGCTTAGCAGCTTTTTCTGAGATCTGTCCAACGCCACCGGTAAAGGCAGAATCGGCCACATAACCTTCATAGTATGTACCACAGTCAATCGAAACAATATCCCCTTCTTTTAACTTTCGATCTTTCGAAGGAATCCCATGCACGAGTTCTTCATTAATGGAGACCGTGATGGAATTCGGAAAGGGCGGATGCCCATATCCTTTGAAAGGCGATATGACCCCAAATTTCTTCAACACTTCCTCGGCAGCCGCGTCGAGATCTGCTGTTGAAACTCCGGGTTGCAATAAATCACGAACCGCCGCATGAACAGTAGCATTAATTCGCCCAGCTTCTCGCATGATCGCGATCTCGGTTGAATTTTTTATGTTTACTTTTCTCGACCAGTCCATAATAATATTATTTCTACTCTACGCACATAATTGAGTTCATCAGGGTGGCAACTTCTTCAATCGAGCCAAACCCGTTAACCTCGGTTAATATTCCACCCTTTTTATAATAATCTATCAAAGGGGCGGTTTGTTGTTGATAAACATCTATTCGGTGTTTCACCGTATCTGGTTTATCATCATCTCGTTGGTACAAAGCAGATTGATCAAAATCGCAACGACCAGGTGTTTTTGGTGGATTAAATTTTGAGTGAAAGGCATGGCCACATTCCTTGCAACTCCATCGCCCT
>CAZSLN010000004.1:0-3809 GCA_964607645.1 uncultured Anaerolinea sp. | reverse complement strand
TCAGGGCATCAGCTGGGGCTGTTATGAACGGAACCAAATCCACTTTTCCACCAAACTCCCTCAGCATTTCAGCCAAACTATCTGCTTGGGGAGGGGTGCGGGGGAAACCATCCAGGATGGCTCCCCGCACACAATCGGGACGTTTAAAACGATCCCGTATCATCGCTACTGTTACGTCGTCGGGAACTAATTCGCCCTTGCTAATAAAAGTTTGAGCGACCTTTCCCATTTCAGTGTTATTTCTGATATTTTCCCGAAAAATATCACCCGAAGAAATGTGGGGTAATTTAAATTTCTCGGAAAGTATGCCTGCCTGCGTCCCTTTTCCAGCACCTGGAGGACCAAGCAGAACAATATATGTTGGCATTGCAGCCTCTCTATCTAACCAGAATTGAATCCTGATATCCGTGTAGTTTTAATTCCGCATCGATGGTTGAGAAGGTATCTCGAACAACACCAACTACGATCAACAAACCTGACGATGAAACAAGGAGTAGACCAGCAGAAGAAGCACCGGTACCAATACCAACCGCTGTTAGCAATAGGCTTAGTAGATATGGCAGAATTGCCACTAACCCAAGGAATAATGCCCCAGGTAAGGTAATTCTTCTCTGTACTTTGGTTAGATATTTTTGAGTTGGAGCACCACGGTTTACACCAGGGATCTGCGCGCCAACTTTCTTTAGGTTTTCCCCATAATTTTGCTGGGTAAAGAGAACATCAGTATAGAAGAATGTGAAAATTACGACCATAAAGAAGTACATCACCCAATACGTTGCTGAGTTTCCACCAAAAATGGTTTGGACACTCATAGCAAAATTCTTTACTGCCACATTAGTATTATTGATGAACCAAGCGGCGAGAATAGCGGGGAATTGCAAGATCGCGCCTGCGAAAATCAGCGGGATCATACCAGACATATTTACCATTAAAGGCAGGGTAGCCTTTACTGGCATAGACATTCGATTTCCAACTCGGCGCCCAGGATACATAACAGGAACATGCCTTCGGCCTTGTTGAACATAAACAATGGTAAAGATGGTTAGCAAAATGATAACAATCATCATGATGAGCATGACCCAACGGTTGTTTTCGTCTGCCATGATCTTGAGGATATTGGATGGCATTTGCGCCACAATACCTGAGAAAATAATTAACGAAAGACCTTGGCCACGAATTCCATATTCCGATATCAGTTCGCCTAGCCAAATGGCAAAAAGCGTTCCCGCTATCATCGTTAGTAATGCGGCGAGTGATGGAATTAATTGAGTTGAGGTAAAACCAAAATCAATAACACGCGTTCCAGGAATCATGGAATTGAATATATTGATTTGACCAATAGCAGAAAGTGCGGCCATTGGAACTGTTAAGTAATAGGTCCACTTTTCCATCAACTTCCTACCTTCAGATGGGTTTTCTTCCATGCGGCGTTGGAGGGAAGGGATGATTGGTATTAACAGTTGGATAATGATCTGGGCGGTAATGTAAGGGTAAACACCCATTGAAAGGAGTGAGAACCGTGAAACAGTACCACCGGATAGAAGATCAAGAAAGCCAAAAAAATTACCGCCGGAAGCGGCTAATTGGGATTGGATTGCCTTGAGCGCGTCTGTGTCAACACCCGGAGTCGGGATATTCGCAACAAAACGGTAGATAACGAGCAAAAGCAACGTCATCAATACCATTCGTCGAATATCTTCCGACTTCCATAGGTATCGCCAGGCTGACCAGGTTTTTTTCATGAATGGTCTCCTGAAATTGGATTAGCCTTCAATGATCTCTACTGAACCGCCAGCGGCTTCGATCTTGCTTCTGGCACCAGCAGAAACTCTGTGAGCTCGTACTTTAAGGGCTACAGTCACTTCACCACGTCCCAAAATCGCAACAGGGTTGCGGGGATCGCGCAATAAACGGACACCAGTCAAAGCCTCAGGAGAAACCTCAGCGCCAGCCACAAAGGCAGTAAGCTGATCGAGATTAACTTCGTTGAAAGTTACCTGAAAAGGTGGGGTAAATCCTTCACCGCGGATAAAAGGTAATCGGCGGAAAAATGGTAAGTTACCACCTTGTCGATATAAATGACCTTCTTCACCGGAACGAGCGCCAGCGCCTTTGGTACCACGTCCGGCGGTTTTACCCTGACCAGCCGAAATACCTCGACCTACACGTTTTTTGTTTTTCTTTGAACCCTCGTTAGGGATTAAATCGTGGAGTTTCATCAATCTCTCCTACTCTTCAATTTGAAGAAGGTGTATGACGGAATTGAGCATTCCACGCATTGCTGGGGTATCTTCATGCTCAACCGTTTGATGCATTCTATGTAAACCTAATGCGCGTACGGTTCGTTTCTGTGGTTCAGGGAAGCCAATAGCGCTTTTGACCAAAGTAATACGCAACATAGTTTTCTTTTCAGCTTTTTTAGCCATTGGTCCTCCTCGCCCAGAATGGGGTAAGTTGTTCAACCGTTTTTCCACGGCGAGCAGCTTCGACAGCTGGGGATTTTACGGATTCAAGTGCCTTGAAAGTAGCCATAACTACATTCAAGACAGTAGATGAACCCATTGATTTTGTGAGGATATCGTGGACACCGGCAACTTCTAATACGGCGCGGACTGCGCCTGCGGCGATAACACCAGTACCTAAGGATGCGGGTTTGAGCAGAACGCGAGCGCCGGCAACTACGCCTAGGACATCATGCGCAATTGTGGTGCCTAATAAGGATACCTTACGCATATTCTTGCGAGCGCGTTCAGTAGCTTTTCTCATTGCGTCAGGTACGGCGTTGGCTTTGCCTGTTCCCATACCAATGGTACCTTTTCCATCGCCAATAACGATCGTCACGCGGAACTGGAACCTACGGCCGCCTTTTACTACTTTGGCAACACGAGCGATTTCAATAACACGTTCGTCGAACTGGTCTTGGTATTCATCACTTACTTTTTTCACATATTCAGCCATAGTGGTCTCCAATGAGCTTTAGAAATCAAGCCCGCCCTCGCGAGCACCGTCAGCCAGAGCCTTAACACGACCAGTGTAGCGGAAACCACCACGGTCGAAAACGACCATATCGATTCCAGCACTCTTGGCACGCTGAGCTACTGTTTTACCAACAAGTAGTGCCTGTTCCGATTTTTTCAAACCGGCCATTTTGGCGCGAAGTTCACCATCGATACTTGAGGCTGACACAACTGTGTTGCCTTCCATATCATCAATTACCTGGGCATAAATTTCGCTGACACTACGGAACACGCAAAGCCTTGGGCAATTTGTTGTGCCAAAGATCTTCTTGCGTACACGTAAGTGTCTGCGTTCACGGGATTCAGAGCGAGAAATTTTAGCCATTTTTACTTCTTCCCTTTCCCAGATTTGCCAGCTTTACGGCGGATCGTTTCGCCTAGATAATGGATACCCTTACCGAGGTAAGGTTCCTGCGGGCGTACTTTTCGGATCAGGGAGGCGATATGGCCAACCAATTCCTTGTCGAAGCCCATTACCTTGATCTGGCGTGCTTTAGCGTCAACATCAAAAGAGATGTCAGCTGGTGGTTCCATGGTGGTAGGGTGAGAGTAACCCATATGAAGTACAAGGTTAGCTCCATTCATTTCAGCACGGTAACCAACGCCATCCCAAATTAGGATACGTTCGAAACCAGCACTGACACCACTGATCATATTATTTAATAATGCTCTCGTAGTTCCATGTAAGGCACGTTCGGCGGGCATATCTGAGCGGCGGGTAACAATGACCTGACCATCTTCAAGAGCGATACCGATCAGAGGAGAAAACTCTCTGCTCATTACGCCTTTAGG
>CAZSLN010000003.1:67228-104076 GCA_964607645.1 uncultured Anaerolinea sp. | reverse complement strand
TGAAGCGGGTAAGATCACGATAGAACACTTTAATTTTAATCTGGAAGACCTTTTGCAGGACGTAATGAACCTATTTGGTCCAAAAGCACATGAAAAAAGATTGGAATTGATCCTGTTTATCGAACCTGAATTGCCGGTGATGTTGTACGGAGACCCGCACCGTTTGCAACAAGTTCTTACCAATTTAATTGGAAACGCGATCAAATTCACTTCGGAAGGCGAAGTGATGGTAAAAGCATCTTTGGTATCTCAAGAAAATGATTCAGTTAGGGTTCAATTTAAGGTAAGTGACACTGGAATTGGCTTGTCGCATCAACAGGTGGAAAAACTATTTACACCATTTCAACAGGCGGATATGGCTACCTCGCGAAAATACGGCGGGACTGGGCTTGGACTCACCATTAGTCAAAGGCTTGTAGAGCTCATGAGCGGTAAGATCGAAATTGAGAGCACTGAAAATGTTGGTTCAAATTTCTTTTTTACGCTCGATTTTCAACGTCAAGAGTCCTCGAAGGAACCGGTTCGTATCAGCCCGCCTGATCTAATGGGATTAAAAGTCATGTTGTTGGATACAAACACCAATTCACGAGCATTTTTATCTAGAGTCTTGCAATCATTTACTTTTAATGTGTTTTTTGACATTTCCGGAAATTTTAATCTGATTGTCGAAAAATTGATTGATAATCGGTGCGATCTATTAATTATTGATCATTCTTACTTAAGTGATATTGACCAGGAGGATTTTGAAACCAAGCTGCACAAAAATAAAGGGCTTGAGAAATTACCCATAATTTACCTAACAAATGGGCAAGAAAGACTTGAAGTTAGTCAAAAAACCGGCTTCGCCCAATTTGTAAACAAACCCGTAAACAGATCCACCTTATTCAATACAATTATGATGACTTTTGGAAAACAGCCCGCGCTAACTAGCAGGTCAACAAAACAAAAGATCTCAGATACCTTGATTCAAACTTTGAAGGATAAATATATTCTATTAGTTGATGATAATTCGTTAAATCAGTTTGTTGGATCGGAATTGCTAAAAGGATTTGGTATAAAGGTAGATCTCGCGAGTAGCGGTGAGGACGCGATATTAAAAATTAATAATAACAATTATGATGCTGTGTTAATGGATATTCAAATGCCTGGAATGGATGGGTTTCAAGCGACGAAAATTATTCGGCAAAATACCAAGTTTACAATTGATAAACTTCCTATGATCGCTCTTACCGCTCATGCACTGAGCGGTGATCGCGAACGCTCTTTGGCTAATGGATTAAATGAACATATCACAAAACCAATTGACGAACTCAAATTGGCTATGATCCTATCGGAAATATTTTCTAAAAGAAAAATTGGTGATCTGTCCTTGGAGACAGTTTCATCTAAGAACGACCTAGAGGAAGAAGGTATACTTCGGAATAATGGAGCCACCAAATTGGGGGCAAGTTATTTAGATGTAATTCATACTGAGGAGGCTTTATCTCGTTTAGGCGGAAATGAAGTTTTGTATGATAAACTAGCGCATCTTTTTTTGTTAGAAATGCCTGCTTATGTTGATCAGATACAAGTTGCTGTTAGCAACAACGATTTTGAAACGGCTCACCGAATTAGCCATACGGTAAAAGGAATCGCGGCGCAATTAGGGGCTGAAAATTTACGAGACGTAGCACTCGCGCTAGAAAATTGCAGTAGAACCAAAAGTGAATCTGAAATTGAAAGCATCCTTCTCAATTTTATTCATCATGTCAATATAGTAATGAATAAACTGGGTGAACCATAGTTTTTTGGAAATAGGACACTTTTCTTTCTACTCAGCTATTTTATGAATTTGGAGAATTGATGAGGAAAATTAGATTAGGAAGATCAGATCTTGATGTTTCCCGAATTGGTTATGGGTGCATGATGATTGGCGGTACGTGGGACACTGAACCTATAACCGCAAGTGTTTACCAAAAAGGTGAGAGCGTTATCCGTACTGCGCTTGATCTAGGAATCAATTTTTTTGATCATGCAGATATTTATTGTTTTGGTAAATCGGAGACAGTGTTTTCGCGGGTGCTAAAAACCTCCCCGAGTTTAAGACCAAGCATAATGATACAAAGCAAATGCGGCATCGTACTTGGTGGAATCGATCAATACGATTTTTCTTATGAACATATTATCGCTTCAGCTGAGGGAAGTTTGAGGAGATTAGGCACAGATTATTTGGATGTGTTTTTGTTACATCGACCAGATCCATTGGTTGAACCAGAAGAAGTAGCAAAGGCCTTCAGGGATCTGAAAGAGAAAGGAAAAGTTCGTTGGTTTGGGGTGAGCAATCATACTCCCGGGCAAATCGAATTACTTCAAAAATATTTGACAGAACCGATCATCACGAACCAAATTGAATTTAACCCAATTTATACTAATCTACTTGATCAAGGCGTAAATTTTAATCACTCGAGCAGTCTTTCAGGTAATAACTTGGATGCGATTGAATATTGTCGAATGAGAAATATCACTTTACAGGCGTGGTCGCCACTTGCGCAAGGAAGGTTGAGTGGGCGGGTTGATTTAGAGAGTAGCGCTAAATTTGCAGCATGTTCGCGCGTGGTCATGGAAATGGCAGAAGAAAAAATGGTCAAACCAGAAGCGATCATCTTGGCATGGATTCTTCGCCACCCAGCTAGAATTCAACCAATACCTGGTGTTACAAATATTGAACGACTTGTGGCGGCTTGCGAGGCAGATTCAATCGAACTAACGCGGGATGAATGGTATCGGATTTATATTGCGGGTCGAGGGGAGTCCCTTCCATAAACATTGGAGACGGAGACTATTATTCCTAAAGCTTAACAAAACTCTTGCAATCCTTTTTTCCGGAGATTGGTACAATTTAATATCGTTAATGATTACCGTTTAGTAGAAAAATGGAACACTCTTAATTAACCTTATTACGAATTTAGGCAATTGAAATATTGGAGATAAATGAATAAAAACAAATCAATACTCGCGGTTTTGGCACATCCCGATGATGAATCCTTTGGTATGGGTGGTACCCTCGCTTTGTATGCTGAACAAGGTTGCAACGTACATTTGGCATGTGCCACTAGGGGTGAAGTTGGTTCAGTGGAGTCTAAGTTCTTAGAGGGCTACTCATCCATTGGTGAAATGCGGGAAGGTGAATTACGTTGCGCGGCGGAACAGCTTGGGTTATCCGGCGTTACCTTCTTAGGCTATCGTGACTCTGGTATGCCGGGTTCACCGGAAAATTTTCATCCGATGGCTCAGGTAGCGCATCCGGTAGAAGAAGTAGCTGGAAAAGTTGTAGAGTTGATCCGTAAACTAAAACCTGATGTTATTCTTACCTTTGATCCAATAGGTGGTTACAAACATCCTGACCATATACACATTCATAATGCCACCGTATTAGCATTTGAAAAATCGGATTTACCCTCCTTTTTCCCGGAATTTGCCGAAATGTACAAACCATCCTTTTTGTATTTTCACACTATTCCGAGAGGATTTTTACGGTTTGGTGTTGGGTTGATAAGATTATTTGGTGGTAACCCTTCAAAATGGGGAAAAAATAAAGACATTGACCTTGCTTCTCTTGCCGAAGTAGAATTCCCAACCCATGTAGTAATCGATTATTCTCGATTGGGAAATAAAAAGACAAAAGCAAGCGAGTGCCACGCTTCTCAGGGCGGAGCGCAGATGCGAAAAGGAGTGCTCGGCTGGGTTTTTCGATTAGTTGGCGAAAAGGATTCTTTTATGCAAGCCTATCCGGTAATTCAAGAACAAGCGCCTGTACGTTATTCGTTATTCTAAATTCAAAAATTTCGTATAGTTAATATTTTCAGATATTGATAGCTAAGAATAAGTCAAATCGATCCATAGACTCATTATAAAATGACTGTGGATCGATTTTGCATAGGAAGTAGGGGGAATGGAATAATAAAATGGGAGAAAATTATTCGGTAGCGCCAAATACTTTATCTACATAACTGTTCGATGTTTTGCAAACTCCATCCATTTGAGCATTGAGTTGTTCCCAAGTAAGTTGTAAAGCATCATCATTGATCTTTTGAAGTGCTGGACCGATGCAACCTGAACCTGAATAATAATTCCCCGTGGTCATTTTCCACATAACCTCATAACTAGTGAGATTTGCCGGTTCGTTGCCTGTAGTATTATTAACCATTTGGTTGATTTGGTTAGCGCTCGCTAATAATGTCGCCGCTAATAGGTCGATCTCAGTTTCAGTATTGATCTGCTTCATGATCCACCCACGTAACATAACTTTTCTATCCGCAGATAAATTGGAGTAACCAGAAGAACAACTAGTTTCCCCGTATATTGGTATACAGGCCGATAAGTAATAATTATTATTCCACATCAACACCAGGTCAGCGCCGTTAGCTGTAAAGTGACCTAAACCCAACTCATAGGGGTCATCAGAAATGGGCCAAAACTGAGATTCCTGTGCAATAATCCCTTTAAGTACTCTCGCGGGAATATGGTATTTTTCAGAGGAGAGAAAAATCTGCATATCATACTTGTTTTGCCATTCAAGCACTTGAGCAGCTGATGCTTTTTCACCACAAGTTGTGGCTGAACCATTGGCGTCTAAACCATTGTTTGGGCAGGATTTCGCTTGGCTTATTCCTGATTTGATCAAATTTCCGGCCAAATAGATATATCGGTTTGTTGTAAACAAGTATTGGGAAGTAAAAGGAGAGTTAAGTGCTTTGGGTAATGAACCGGTGATGGGTGGAAAAATTCCCCAAATCAATGAACCATTGGGAACCATATCAGCCCATTGCTCACCAATAAGATCGAATTGGTAGGAGGATTGATCAGCCGCCGATTTGACTAAACGATATTTAATCTTGTTATGTTTCCCTTGAAGTTTTTCGATATCAGAATCAGCCCAAAATTCTATCCAATTTCCTTGTTCTCCAGTTTCTGGCAAGGTCAATAACGCGTCTTGCCCTTGGTATACTTTTTCTATGTCCCCTATCCTTACAGTTACCTGAGTTATTTTTGCTGTTTCTATGTTGATATCAGCTAATAAATGAAGTTGGGGTGTTTTTTGGCATAATTCCCAAGGCACACAATTCAGAACATTTAGAGTAACAATAATTTGCGGGATCGGTACATCTGAATCCGCCGCAGCACTTGGTGTTTTCGATGAAGGGCCAGAAAATTGCTGGACGGGTAATCCTACTGTTAATGGGTGTAAATAGCGCTTTGAAAGAAACGCATTTGTTGGAAAAGTAGAATATTCTGCAAAGCCCATGGAAGGGGGAGTAAACCCGAGCGTACTTACCATCAATAATAAATAGATGAGTAAGTAGCTTTTATTGGTTTTCCTTACCTTATGCCGTCCTTGTTTTTTCAAAAGCACCCCATCCGTGAATTTCCGAATCGAATAAGTATCACGATTCAATCAGGCCATGGAAACGCCTATTTCATACTAAGCAGTAGTGAAGTAAATTTATCCCCCATTCATGGGCACTTCGAATTTCTTCTCTCGAAACCGGTTGCGTAGCGAATTTACCCGACCACGCCAGCCCAAAATTCGCTGTTGTGTAAACAATTTTATTGGAGAGCAACAGATGATTTCCAGAGGATCCGCTGGGAACTGCCATGAAAAGGTAAGGGGTGTTCATTAATTCATGATCTTTTGGTAATGGGGAAAAGGAAATTTTCAACGATTCAAGGATTGGCTGAAAAGAAATTTCTGCAGAATCATCCATCGCTTCAAGTATGACCGATCGACCTGAGGCAATGTACCCATGCAACAATTTTTCTTGTTCGGGCTCAATTTTGAACACGCCTTTACCGTAAAGATAAATTAAATCAAAATTGTTCACTTCTTTTGAAAAATCATCTATTTCGTCTAGAATTAATTGATAAGGAAGGACTTTTTCCGCTGTATTTTTTAGATGATCCCATCCACTTTGTACATTCTTATCAACGATACCAAGGGAACAAAGGCCGACCTTTACCGTTTTCTTTGTATCGCCCTTTAATTCAGTTCGATAACGGAGATCAAGTTCATCGAATTTTGGATGGAGTGCATCTTTGGAGTTTTTTATTGGGCGGCCAACTTTTTGGATGGTTATGCGGCCTAATTCAACAATGGGACGTTTTGGCAGGGTCGACCTTGCGGCAATGACAAACTCGTTTTGAATTCTTACGATATCATCCTCAACTCCCTTCGTTTCTCGTTCACCACTTCCAATAACGAGGTAAAGAAGGCCATCGACTGAACGGCCAAAGTCATAAGCAACAGGTTCGTTTAGAACAATTACATTCCCTGCTGGATCTACGGCAATTCCAGGCGAGATGTAAACGAATTGATTCGGTGGATCATTGGCGATTACTTCAAGACCCGCAATTATGCCGCTTCCGTGGAAAACTAAGTCGTGTGCCCGACGTGATAAGCGATGTTCATCGTGTGCGTCAGCCCAAACGGATGAGGTAACTGGCATTCCATCATATGGTTTTAGTCTTGCGGTAGGGAAAATTTTTAGAATTTCAGGGTCAATCATAATGAGCTCCTTTTATTTCGTTCGGAAGTGAAATCACATTTCACATCAAGTGCAGAATGGGCTGGAATCAGATCTTGTATGATTCCAGAAATTTTACGTTTGTACATTTCATCGGTGAATTGCATGCGAGTAAGCTCGGAACTTGGGACATTTAGTTTGACTTGGACAGAATCAGGTTTATTTTCTTTGCCAATCGCTACCGTTGGACCTAAGGTAGTGTTGGAACCGAGAACAAAGTTTTTTGCTCGTTGTTCCGATATTGTTACAGTTCCACCCGAATAAATCTCAAGCATTGTTTTTAAAGCATGCATTGTTCCTCGGCATTGGTATAAATAAAGCGCGTTTTTCAAAAGCATCCGCATACGTTCAATTGGCAGGTCTTTGTCAACGGGTAAGCCTACCCATGAGCATAACCACGGAATAAAATCCTTTGGAGTTACATCAGGGTCAAAATAATTTTCTATTTGGTCTATTTGTTGGCTGATTGGTTTCAAAAAACTTTCAAATAACATTAGGAAGCGGGAGGTAAAATCGTCTGATCCGTAAAGTTCGGGTAGAAAATCGAGATACTTACCTCTCCCGAAAATTGCTATTTGAATTGACTCCGTTGAAATTACGGCAAGGTCTTGATCTAATAAACTAGCATTAACATCAAGATAGTGGTCGAAATAATATAGGTGTATCCGTGCTTTTAGGGTGATCTCATATTCTTCACCAATCTTAAAATGTTGATGAAGTGGAAGGAAGGCGATCAAATCCTGCCCAACTTCGGTAACAGATAGCAAGGACACCGGTAAACCTTGAGGGAGCAAGTAGGATTCAACCTTTAAGGATCGAGGGAGCTCAATTTGTAATTGTGCCGCGGGTATATTAGGGGCTGTAAAGCGAATGAAAAAAGTTACGCATTCTCCAGGATATCGATTATAGACATCAGCAGCAAGATCTAATTGCCTAGACGTAGGATTCATCTTTATCCTTTCTTATAAATATCAGTTATAGAAACGATTTCGATTTCATGGTCCAAAGAACAGATCAGCGTGTCATCGGGAATTTGTAATACTTTATCGATCTGACTTACAGGCAGTGGGGTAATGTCATCATAGAATGGCTTCTCTTCCACCGGTGTGACGACCCGAGAAAAAACTTCCACATCGAGTACATATTTAACCGAGGGGACTTGTTGAATTAGCGCAATAACCTCAGCTTTATATAGGTCGCGTCCGAACTGCCACCCATCCCAATGATCGCCACTCTGAAAAGATGGAATTTGATCATCAACTGGCAACGGAGTAAGGTACCGCTGTAATTCTTCTCGAACTCGTTGTTCTACTTCCGCTGGTTGAACAAATTCTTGAGGAATGATACGTGCTTTAACTTTTACGCCCACATAATGTGGCTCCCGAATTTGAAGCGCAGTTGTTAGTAGACGGTATTGATCAAGATAATTTCTAATATCGATGGTTAGTGAATCTTGCAAATGCAAGGAAACTAAATTCCCGGAAATTAAGGATTCTGAAACCGCGGGAACGACCAACACAGTAACCGTCCCCGAAGTTCCATCCTCAGAGCGACCCGGGGTGATGCATTTTGCTCGAGCGATAGAGCGGCTAAAGCTGAGAGTAAATTGTTCGTAATCTTGGCTGGTAACCGCGCGTCGTTGGGCTTGTAATTCTCGTTGAGCCCGCAATTTTAATTCATCCAGTGTCTCCTGATCTCTACCACCAACGGCCCGAATAAGGTTTGAGGCTCTCGAAATATATGCAAGAGGAACGGAAATGCTTGTTAATGCACCTGATGGAAGATTGCCATTAATTCCTCCGCCATGACGATATCGAGTAACCCTTACTTCCTTTCCGTTTGAAGGAATTTTTCCGTACTGGGATATGGTGCCATCCGATTGACGTATCGAGGGTCCAAACTTGACAGTTCCAGATGCATTATCTAAAACAAAATGACGGTCAAAACGTGTGGACCTAGAAAAATCAGAAACCTGGTCCCAAGGAACAAAGATCTTTTCTCCCGACCGAATTTCTTCAACTTCAACAGTTTCGCCGGAAACAAAATTTAATATAGGGGAATGGACCAATTTAAATGTTTGCCCAGGTTCCCCTGTGCTCACTCCAAGACTCTCTTCTTTGACAAAAACTGAGTGCATAGTTGTTGTCGTCGCGCCGATAGTAAAGGTTTGGATATTTTTGACTTTTGGAGATTCAGAATACATTCCTTGAATTGGATTTCTTTGTTCTATCCGGCATCGTATCCATAATGCGTTTAAACCATAGAGTGAGTTTGGCTTGAGGCTTATTGGAAGATAAAGAACCAAGCTGCCTGTCTCGTTATTTAGACCGCCAGTTGTATCTTTTTCACCATCGAATTGGCTTGGTTTCACTTCCTGCCAAATGCCATCGCCAATTAGGCACTCCCAAACCCAGGGTGGGTCATCCCGCCTAATGCCAACTGCTTCGGTTGGATCACAATCAAATGCGATCTGTATTAAATGTCCGGAAATGTTGTTGGCTGGATCAAAACCCAAGTAAAAAGTATCTCCTTCTTTTGGTGTATCCTGATCGAATGGGTAAAAAGTTTCCAAACCGAGGCGAGAATGATGATTGTGATTGAATTTCGGGTCTGTACGTACGTGAAGTAATAGTGGGGGGACGATCTCTAAACTACGGTCAGTGGTGAAGATCACCTCTTCATTGGTCATTTCGGATTTTACTTCCAATCCCTCGGGGATGAGGATAGTTTGAGGATTGGAAGGTGTTAGAGGAATTGCAGTGGAAAGCCAAAATGTCAATTCAGTTCTAGAACTGCTCGCAGGAAGTCGTTGCAATCCAAGCATTTCTAAAAACTTAACATAATTCTTATCAGGAACTTTATTGAGGCGGTAAACCATTAGTTCGGTCATCCACGAAAATAGCTCGATAAGGGTAATTCCCGGGTCGCTGAGGTTATACTCGGTCCACTCGGGACAATAATTCGTTATTCGTTTCCTTGCTTCATCGACAAGGTCTCTTTGGAAACGAAGATCATCTAAATTAGGGGCAGGTAAGGTCACGGAGGTCTCCTGAATTACAAGATTTCTGGTTCATCAGCAATATAGAATGGATAAACAAGACTGCGAGTATCGTGTGTAGCTTTAATTTGGTAAACGATCTCGGTCATAAGAATTCCAACGTCGCCGCCTTCTTCCGCGACATTTACATCGATCACATCAATACGTGGCTCCCACATTCTGAGTGCTTCAATAATGTAATTTTGCAGTTGACTAACTGTGCCGGCGGATCTGGGTTCAAAAAGCAATTCGTTGGCTTTGCAACCGAATGTTGGCCGCATAACGCGCTCACCTGGGCGGGTTTTTAGGATGATCAGAATGGATTGATTAATATCTTCAATTCCGGTGATCAGTGCGACCTGTCCACGGGCATCTGTGCGCAACGGAAAACTCAAACCATTTCCTAAAAATTTTTTTGATTCATTTTGCATATTCGTCTCCAAAATCCAAAATTATTCCGGACAATATCACTAACGTTATGGGCCGATCATTACTGTCATACACCCCATAATGATTGAATCTGGTGGGCCTGTGCAGGTAGCCATGTCGCCCAATCGCGCCGCGGGTAGTCCGCCAATCAAAACTGTTACCCCACCTGGTGGCAGAATTGGTCCCCCTACATGAGGTATAGGGGGTACACCAGGTGTTTGCATTGGGCAAACATGCATATCGCTAACACGGGCCGCAGGTTGCCCTCCTATTAGAACGGTCATACACCCGGCGACAATTGAACCGCCATGTGCTGTTGAATCACCTAATCGAGCTGCTGGAGGCATATTTACCTATCCATTCATTAGTTTATTTTGACCAATCCGCCTTGGATCTCAACCATGGCAGATCCTTTGACTGAGGCTTTTGCCTGTCCTTGAATATCGACGTTGGTGGATTTGAGCGCTGCAGAGGCAGAAGTCAATTCCAATTGGGAAATTCCAGCCTTGATCGTTGCCCCAGTTTGAGTTTCGATATCCAATTTGGTGGAAACTTTGATCGATCCTTGGGTTTTTGATTCCATAGTCATATCTAACTTGCTGTTCATAATGAACTTTCCTCCGACATCCAGTACAAGATCTCCCTTTGTTTTGATCGTCAAGGAATTTTTTACTGAATCAATCTCGATACCGTTATCGCTCTTATCTAAAATAATGATCTTTTCTTGCCCAGGCGTGTCATCTAAAACTACAATGTGCCCGGATTTTGATTTGATAATTCGTTGGTTTACTTTGCCTGCAAGTACAGGGCTACCTGAAGCTGCTTTTGGCGGCTTGTCTTTTTTGTTCCACAATACGCCTACAATGTAGGGGAAATTGACATCCCCCTGTTCAAAAATCACCAACACCTCATCATCGATCTCCGGTGTAAAGTAAACGCCGCCATTCTTTCCCCCTCCTAGGCTCGCCATTCGCGCCCAACCGCTGCTCATTTCACCAGCTGTTCCTTTTGGCATCCACGGATATTTGACCTTTAATCTCCCTTCAAAAAGGGGGTCATTTATATCGGTTACAATGCCTACGACCGCTCCGTTAATTTTATTTAATTCAGGGTCTTGGCCAGTTAAATGGCCAAAGGTAAACGGATTTCTTCCAGAAACCTCGAATTCCACTTTATACACCCCAGCCCGAAAAATATGTCTGGCTTGGGTAACATAATATGTTCCAGCGAACCTTGTTCCGATATTGGTAATTAGTGTGTTACATCCAGCAACTAAGTTTGGGTCACCAAAGCAATCTCCACTTGCGCGAACATAATGACTCTCGTGTTCGATGAAGTGGGCTTTTGCGTAAACTGTAGCTGTGGCAGGATTCGTAATAGCTGGGCTTACAATGTGGTCAACAGCTTTGGAACGAAATCCAGTAGCAATTGCGGCACCACCAAGAATGCCTTTGGCTACGGTTGGAGACGTTGTTGGGTCTAAATTTGCTGATCCAGGAATGCTTTTTGATGAGATATCTTTTTTTAATGAAGAGCTATATCCATGTGCTTCAACTCCAGTGGTTGCGCCGGCGGAAACGAATCGAGGTTTGAAATTTTGCAAATTCTCACCCCAGATGAGGGAAACCGGTTTTAGATTTCGTGGAATACTCGCCTGAGTAAAACGGAGCATACTTCCTGTTACATAAAGCTGATACCCAAAAATTCTTGCGCGAGCCCATAAAAAATCCCAATCGCTCTGGTTGTATTGAATAACATATTCATATAATAAGGAAGCGACGCCAATCGGATCAATCATTGGCGTCAATCCATTATCTCCGGCGATGGTAGTGACTATTTGCATTTCAGTAACGGTTGGCGAGAGACCATTTCCCCACGCACGAGTTTTTTTTCCTAAAGTGAGTCGATGAGCCGCATCGTATCCACGAATACGGAGTTGAACTTGTCCATCTTCTAGGAATAAAGGTTCTATGGCGGTTATTTCGCCACTAATCAATTCCATTGTTGAGGGAATAGGATTTGGCTCAACTTTGACATACGCGCTTATGGTTACCTTGGCTCCAATGCGGAAAAGGAGGAGGTTATCTGTGTGAGTGAGGATGGGTTGTCCGGCTATGGTTGGAGTATCGTTAAGTAAGATCGTAAACATTCCAGGTTGAAACGCATCCGTATCTACGATAATTTCAATGATGTCTCCATTGATATTGGGTAATAGTGGGACGCCATCAATTTTTATTGAAAATTTATCCATTCTCATTCCCTATAAAGTCATCGATATCTCCTTGTGGAATGACCAATATCTGACCATCGGTAAGGTGGAATGGATCTTCCATATTGTTCGCTTCCGCAAGATGGCGCCAAAAGCGCGAGTCGCCATATTCTTCGTAGGCGATCTAATCAAGCCTTTGACCGGAATGGGCAATTCGAGTTTTTCGGGAATCTGACCGGCTTGTCGGGTTTTGGGCAGGGATAATATCATCACCAATCAATTCATTTTGTTTAAAACTGACGTCCGCTTTTGCTCTAATAGGAGTACCATCTTGGGCGAACATGGTGTAGGTTATCTGAACGCTATCCACCACAGCATGAAACAATGTGATCTTGCCCCAAATAAATGTTATTGTTGGGGGTTGAGCGTAAGGCACTAAGAACATGGAGTACCCAGCGCCTCTTAAAGTTAATTGAAGGAGCTTGTTGGTGTATTCTCTTACATCTTTTGGGCCACCTTCCATGCTGTATGAATCAAAAAAAAGTGAGAGGCTATAGGTGGCGGATTCACCGCCGCCAAATTTGAGGCGTGGGGAATTAAAATTTGGAGTTACTTCTCCGCTCCAACTATTTTCTTTTTTTATGGTCAACTCAGCCGGGTTGAATTGACATTCCAATTCACCTGAAACTGGTGGGATGAGCGTACTCCATTTGATCTTAGCTTTTTCCATGTCTTGATCCTTTTATTAATACTTAGTGAACCGGCTGCCGGTTCTTTCTAATTCGATCTCCAATAATTGCTTTATCAATGGAAAAACTTTATGAGCCAAACCCTCCATATCGCTTTGGCCAGAAGTATTTTCGTTTGCCTCAGAGCCTTGGGACGGCTGACCGCCTTGGGATTCAGAATGTTCACTCCATATTCTTTGTATTGTATTTACTGGAGCGGAAGGAATATTCGAACTGGATTGGCTTGAAAAACTAGCCGTGGACGATGCTGGTGTTGAAGGAACGATCTCTGCTGAAACTGGATTTTCATTACCGATATATAAACCGCTGTTCAATTTTGGCGGGGTTTGTTTTACAAACGATTGGATGGCGCTAACTGGTTTTGATAAAGATGGTGGAGAAACCGAAGCGAAATTACCCTGATTAATACCTTTGACGCTCGACCGCGGATCAACTAATTCAAAACGATCCATCTGCGAATTTGGGGATTTTGAAAAATCAGTTCCGTTGGATTTTTTGAATGCTAAGTCGTGTTTACCAGTATTCATTTCAGGATTTTTCACCTGAAATAGCTTTTTAACTTTATCCGGGGAGGTTTTAATGACAGTATCCGCACGACGGTTCGCTTCGATCAAGTTTTTTGATAGAAGATCATTTTCTCGGCTTTTGAGTTTATCCCTGAGAGGTAATGAAGGCGCTGTTAGCTCGGGATTTATATTTATATCTTTTGATTCACTGGAATATTGGGAGGTTTCAGGTAAAAGCGAATTTGAGAAATCGAGCAATGGAATGGAAGATAATGGCCTTTCGGTCTTTTGTTGAGCCGAAATCGTTTCTTTCAAATCCAAAATTGGCGCAATTTTCGGAATTGAGGGTGGGATAGATTTTGTAATCTGGGTTTTCGAAGAAGGTCGCTCTTCTTCTTTTTTGTTTAATATTGCGGATTTTGGCTTAAAAGTTTTGATGAATGGTTGGTCATCCTTTTTTATTCGTTTTGCCAAAAGCATCGGCGGCGGAGATGAATTCAAAGGAATTTCTTTCTTTTCTTTGGAAACGAGTTTTTCTACACTCGTAGTTTTCACTCCACTAGATTGGCTTTTTGGTAGATCAGGTTCTAGACCCGTTTTCGCAATATTTTCCATTTTTAGTGGTTCTGATTCTTGCGGTAATGAGGCAATCTGTGGCGCGGACGGTGTTGGTGGCATTCCCAAGGGAGGGAACTTCGTGTTAGAGGTACTTTCGTTTGGCTCTATGACATTGGGTTGCCTCTGGATCTTTTCTGTTTGTGTTGATCTCACCGGGGGCTCTATTGAAGGCGAATCGGTAGAAATTGGTTTGGATAATTGGCTGGCGTGATCAGAGATCTCTTGAACTTTTGTAAATAATCGATCTGTAGGAGCGGGTGTTTTTTTCTTTTCTGGTTGGGATATTGAAGTACGTTGAAAAGTACGTGATTCGGCTTGCTCTTTGAAGGACTGAGCACTTTGACCAGGTTTTGGAAAAGTACTAAATTTTTGGATAATACTACCTTGCCCAAGTTCATTTGACTTAAGCTGAGGTTCGTTGGTATATGATCTTTGGGAGGGAAAAACCTTAGCAATCTCTTGCCAAAAGCTTCCATAATTATTATTGGGATTTATCAAATGGATCATTTGGCGGAAACGTTCATTCGTTTGAGACAATTGTTGGGAAAAGTTTTGCGCTATGGCAAAACTGGATAACCCTAACTTGTCTTGTTGTAAATATTTCATTTTATTGGCGGCAATTAGAAATTTATTTCCACCAAAATCGTAATCTACCGGGGAGAAAGGATGTTTCGAATCCGTTTGAACCGGTTTTGTAGATCCTGGCCGAAGCAGTTTTTGGATCTTATTCTGCTGGTCCATCAGCCGATCGGTTAAAATCCCTTGTGAATTCATTTACCAACCTCAAAAAAATCAAAAGATAATTCCAATGACTCGATAACGATCTTTTGAGAATCATCAAGGACTAGGTCAGATAATTTCCAACTTACAGGGAAGGCATTATCGAAATTCCACTTTCGAACTTCTTCAAAAAGGGGGGAACCTCCAGCGGGATTTGGTCTGCGTTGTATAAGGGTAAAGTCTCTGGAATTCGCGTAGCCATCAAGTTGGCCGGCAACCATCCAATCCCAAAAATAATTTGAAGAAGTTAATCCAACTTCAAAGGTGACGTGGCCAAACGATATATGCCCAGGAAATTCGCGGCCGAAGTTATTTTCCCCGCCGACCTTCAAGGGTTCAACTTCGCGAGTAACAGAGAGCCCTTTTACCGATTGGAACAGTGCGACAGTATCTCCGCCAAATTTGATCGAAAATTGATAGGTTGGAATTGGATATTCCTCAAGATTGGTCAAAGGTTTACCAACCACGGTATTATCCGCGGGGACAGTGGAAGTGGACTGAAGTAACCCTACTGACGCCATATTTGCTGCTGCCGATGCAATTTTTTGAATTAATCCCATTTTATGACCCTTTGATCAACGACCTACTCGATCATTTTCATGTTCTAGTTCTGCTAGAAGTAGTTTGAAAATACGTCGCGCCAATTCAGGCAGATCTATTCCGTTGGTAATGCGTGTTTGATCGTTCGGCGGTTCAGTTGTTTCAAAATTTTCGTTTGGAATTTCTGGCATGCTATGCTCCCTGGTTCAACCTTTTGTTTATGTCGGCGATCTCCTGCACCCATCTTCTTCTAAAACGATGGTCCAGGTTCAGGATTGCCTCGGGTTGCCAGTGAAAATAATAGGCAATATAGGCTACCTCCTGGTGGAGCAGTTCCAGTGGGTAGCCACCTACCCCCCCAAACTGGAGAGATCCACCTCGAATGGTTTCTCGCAATGTGGGCAGATGTATTCCCTTTTTGTTTTACCGTTTTCATTGATCTGACGATAAAATTCCTGGAGGAAGGTTAGGTCAGAGGCAAATAGGTTTTCAATAATGTTCGTATTGATCGCCTTGAGATCTCCAAGACTTGTAATAACTCTTGCCAGCAATACAATAACAACATACGCGCCGTTGGACTGGACCCTCATATCATTCATTACAGTAATTTCATCCATAGCTGTCGCCAATCGCATTGTTCCGTTCTTGTGCAGGGTTCCATCTTTGTCGACATAACCCATTGGAAGCTCAAATTCGAATTCAGTTTTTAGATTCATGGTTTATCTCTTTTCTCAGCTGCAACGTAAAAAACTCTGTAACGATTTCCTCCTTAGAGGAATTTGATCTGTATGTCTTCTGCCTGGAATGAGATCTCAAAATCCGTATAATTACTCTCGGTTTTCATATTGAACATAAAACCATCAAGTACTTTAGGAACGGCATTGATCAAATTCCAAAAAACTACCGGATTCCCTTCAGAATCGTTCATTGAAACTGAATAATCTCTTCTCAAGTCCTTTAAGCCGCCATCAATTGCCGCACGCAGCTTTAAATACAACTGCTCTGCATTCGCATCCATTGGACGCAAAAGTACCACTGGGGTAAAAGTGGTTTGGCCAGGCATCGACCGAGTTGTAACGCCGCCTTCTGGGGAGATTACGTTATACGTAACAAGCGAAATCTGTTGTTCTCCTCCTGTTAGGGCTGTGAATTCACCAAAAGAAAGCGTTCCGGGCTTCGGATTGATGACGTCGTACAATGAAAATTGTTCTTTTGGTGTAGCGCCATTTAAAGGCATTTTCACTTCCTTTCCTTTAAGTTATTTCTGACTTAGAGGTGCGAAGGATCCGTTGATAATTAGACCCTTCGCTACGCTCTATTTCGCTGGCGTCAACTAATGCGAGTTACGCCTTCATGAACAATGGTCACGTCCTCGATCATGTAACTAGTCGAAGCGGAATCCATTTCCGGTCCAATTACTTTGCTTGGCCACGCGTTTTCAAAATTCCAGCGGGCAATTTCCTTATTTTCTTGGTTGTAGGCAACGATCGAGCAATTTGTACGCGCGCTCTCAACTTTGCCTTCAACAACCTGTTGGCGCCATTCCCAGATATCCATACTGCTGGTTACCCCTCTTTTTAGGGTTACCGGAGTCCAAGTTAACCGTCCGGGGATCTGTTGAATGATGGTTTCACCTGAACTAGAATTCACCACTTTCTGTTGAATGACCTCAGTTTCAGAACCGATGCCTCCAACCTGTGTGAAATAACCACTTAGCTTACCCTCAATTTCGAGGCCGAACTTAAAAGCAACAAGAGGATCTTCTCGAGTCGTCATAGTGATATCTCCTTCGTATTCCTATCCTTACTCAGCACCTGCTCCAGCCCACTGACTAATTCGGAAGATTACAAATTCAGCAGGTTTAACAGGGGCAAGCCCGATCTCAATTATCAAACGCCCTAGATCACGGGATTCTGGCGGATTCAACTCATCATCAACCTTTACATAAAAGGCCTCAGATGGGGCAGATCCAAACAAGGCACCGTCACGCCACGTCATCCGTAAGAAGGAAGTGACATCACGATTTACTCTTGCCCAAAGTTTCCTATCATTGGGCTCAAATACAACCCATTGAGTTCCATTCTCAATCGATTTTTCAACATAATTGAAAAGGCGTCGAACGTTGATGTACCGCCAAGCGGGATCGCTCGATAAGGTGCGTGCGCCCCAAACTCGGATACCTCGGCCAGGGAAGGCACGAATGCAATTTACACCGATGGGATTGAGTGTGTCTTGTTCCCCTTTTGTTGTTTGGTAGGCTAAGCCGATCGCGCCGGCAACAACTTCGTTAGCGGGGGCTTTGTGAACACCGCGAGTATTATCGTTACGTGCCCACAAGCCAGCGATGTGGCCGGAGGACGGCATTTTCACGACACTATCGGTAGAAGAATCAAGGATCTTGATCCACGGGTAATACATGGCTGCATAACTTGTATCGAAACCAGCGATATCCATGCGCCAACGCTTTACTTCCTGAGGATTAAGATCTGGCGGAGCATCCAAGATCGCTACGCGATCACCCATTCTTTCACAGTGGGCAATCATCATTGTTTGGACACCCTTGACCATATCTAAGTCAATTTTTTCACCGGGCATGGTTGTCATCAAATCAGGAACAACCACCATAGTTACATCATCGAGTACTTCGAGGCCTTCAACTCCTTTACGTTCACTCACATCCCCGCGGAATTCGCTTGCCGATGGGGATTGAAGAAGTTTTTTATCGATGTTGAGTGGTTGTTCCTGTTCACGCGGCATTACTTTTTCGAGTGAATTTTCTTCCATCACAACGAGCTCGATAAATTTTGGCATCTTATTGTTTTTGTAAGCCAATACCACCTGCTTTTTACCCGCCACAGCGGCGGTTTGCAGTTTGAGCCCTTCAATAGACTCTACGCTCTTCCAACCTCCATTAGAGGCTTCTTTTTCAACGTAGAGATTAAACAAGTAATCGCCTATAGTAGTTTCAGGAACATCAGCGGTTGGCGCGGCATCACCCTCAGCAGCGACCGCTTTTTTACCAGCTGCTGGGCTTGGGAGAATAAGGTTGCCAACCCGTACTCGAAGTTTCAATCCTTCAACACCAGCTTGCCTGGCTTTTACTGTTATAGCTGGTTTGCCTTGAGAATTGACGAGCATGGTCTCTGCCTTTGGGAAGGTTCGAACGCTGCAAACATAGCAACGAGAACCGCCATTGGAAAAATAACCATACACCGCTTGTGGCAGGTTGATTCCAGGTACAAATCCTCCAAAGCGCTCCACAAATTGAGTCCAATTCGTAACTAGCTGAGGCCTGTTGAGCAAATCTTCAACAAGGTACTCGCTATCAACTTCTCTAACCATTTCTGCTTTTTCTGTAAAACCGACAAAAGCAGCCATAGCTGTTCCTACACCTTCAATTGGTTTTGGCCCACGGTCTACTTCTTCAACGTAGACACCAGGCGACAGATACTCGGGCATATCATCCTCCTAAACGGAAAATTGTTAATTCAATTTGAATGTGCCGTAAAAAAATATTTAGGTAAAAAACCATCCTTTCTCCGTTGTTATGCAAAAAATCAGTCTGCGCACTCATATTTGGATCTCCAATTTCGGCGCGGGGATTTGGATTTTTTGTCTTTTTAGGACCTTCGTATTTAAAAGAATATCGAGGTGATATTCTCCTTCCACAATGTTGGTAAGTACAAAATTGCCTTTTTCATCCAAAGGGATAGCTAATTGCTTCTCAACAAGGATGACCGAAAGGCTCGAAGTATCATATTTGGTGCTGAGAATGGTTCCACCTGTTACCAAATACTTTTTTGAAAGTTCGCGGATACCTTTTGGTTGGTCCTTGATATCCGATTTGCCAATATTGGTATCCTGGTAAAAATTGATCTCTCTCGTTTTAACTTGCTTATAGATGATAGGTTTGTATGGATCAACCGAAACGGTGATCGTTACAAGAATCCCAGGTCTGATCTCATTATCGAGAACGCCCCAGATCTCAGAAAATTTGTCAACAGGTCCATTTTCAGGAGTAAACGACCCAACTTCGACTGGTATTGGAGCTGGCTGAGAGAGTAATTTTTCAGGGTAAAGATTTGGCGGAAGAAATGGATTTCGGAGTAAACCTACTAAGGCCATGGAAAGAAGTAAGTGTTCATCCTCTGCTTCCTTCACCCAAGCGCTTAGCAGATATCTCAGGTCCATACGGACAGGATTTACTCGAACTTCGCTGGTTCCGTCCTCGTGGTTGATCGTTGTAAATTGTTCTGATCCACGCAAACGTAAATTTTTACGAATATCAAATAAGAAAAGGTTGAGAGTGGGTTTGCTTATCCGAGAAGACCACTCTCGTTTAGGCGCGTCAAATTGAATATCAATTTCATTTCCCTTGATATCGATCTCTCGTATAAGTAACTTTTTTAGAACTTCATCTATTGCAGTTATCATGGCTTTTCCTCAATCAAAAAATAACGGCAGCCACCGCATCATTTCGCTTTGATTTTTTCAAGTTCTTCTTTAAGTTTCTTATTTTCAACCACCAACTCGCCATATTTTTCCATCATAGCGCCGACACCAGAGCTACCTGAGGAGGATTTTTCTTCCTTACCTGATTTTTCTTCCTTATCATCCTTATCTTCACTTTTCCCGCCGAAATGGGTTTTGATATTTCCTGCTTGGCTTTTAGCAAGTCCACCGATCAAACCTCCAAGCCCACTCGCAATTCCACCCGCTACAGAGCCAGCGCCGCTTTTGAATTTTGTCCAGGTGGAATTTTTTGTGCGCTCCGCCTTTTCGGTTTTGTATTTGTCAAATGCGTCTTTATCACCAGATTTTGCGGATTCCTTAAGGCTTTGTTTTCGAGATTCCATTGCTTGCTCGGAATAACTTTTCGTTGTCTTTCCGGGGGTAAAGAAGGACTTAAAAGTGTCCATTTTTCCTCGTTTATGCATCATGTCGAGTTGTTCTTGAGCGGACTTTACATCCTCGGTACTCGACTTTTTGTTCTTAATTGTGTTCATAAGCTCATTGCGGCTTTTTGTATGCCGCTCTTCTTTTTCTTCGTTAAATTGCTTACCCATCATCTCTTTATTTTTTTTGTCTCGCTTTTCATCTAGTTTAGCGAGATTCTTCAAATTCTTTTTTGACCCGATTCCCATTTCCTTGCTTTTAGCTCCTAAATCGGCGCCTAGTTTTTCTGCATTTTTTGTTGAATCTTGTTCATTCTTTTTTGCTTGAGAGATTGTGTTCTTGTCCAAAGAAATTTTCTCGTTTTTTGATTCCAACTTATCTATCTGTTCGTTGCGATTTTTCCGACCACCCGATTGCAACCTTCGCACACGTTCGTTTTCAAGTTCTTCTTGCAAGGTTCGCTGAATGGTATTGGATTGATCTGATTGCATCTGAAGCGGCTCCTCTTCCTCGGGAGACGAGCGCTGCAAAGTATTCAATGATTCTGACTGCATCTGGAGTGGTTCATCCTCTTCGGGTGAGGATCGTTGAACAGTGTTGACAGTATCAAGCTGCATTTGGAGCGGTTCCTCCTCTTCTGGTGAGGAGCGCTGCACAGTATTGAATGATTCTGGCTGCATCTGGAGCGGTTCCTCCTCTTCTGGCCCGCGCTGAACAAAACCGCTACTTTCATATTGTGGTTGAGCAACAGCTCCGGACGATGATGAGGAAATGGTCATAGGCGCTAATTTTTTCCCAACCATGTCGGCTTCTTTTTCATGTGTGGTATTGGGAGCCCCTAGTTTTATTTTTCCGCCGTTAGCACCGCCACGGGATTGTTGCACAACATGGGTGAGTTCATGAATTATTGTTTCTCTACCTCTGTTTGTATCTGGCGCATAAACGCCATTCTTAAAAAAGATATCTTTGCCAAGAGTAAAAGCCCTGGCGTTGATGGAACGGCTCAATTTATCAGCGGTAGCATCTGTGTGGATATGAACTCCTTCAAGGTCGTTGCCAAGTTTCTTACCGACGTCAACTTGGATATTTTTCGGCAATACCGTTCCACTGCCACGTTTCTGTTTGATCTGATTGGTGAATTCCTGATTTAAAATGCCTTTTGAGTCTGCAAGCTTCGAATTTTTATTTTGGTCCAATGCGCGTTGGACAACCTGGTTGCCGACCTGTTTTTGAGCATTGAGAATGTCATCGTGGCTCAAGTTTTCTGGAGATTCCTGTAATCGGTCCGCCTTTAAAACTGATAACCTTGATTTGTCAGTATGATTTTTTGGCTTGTTTATTTGGCCATTTGTTGATTGTTGTTTTTGTAATTCGGACATAGTATTTCTCCAATGTGCTAATAACGTTAAAGGTTAAAATCACTTTCGTGGATCAACTTACCCATTTTTTGTATCTCTCGTTTCGCGCCGTGCAGAAGATGGTCCATTGTGACCCTTCTGCCATTTGCCGCAGCGAGATAAGCGGCGCTCACAACAATATTACGAATATTGCCACCTGCCAATTTGAATCGTGATGCCATTTTTTTCAAATCAAGATCGTCTGCGATTGGAAGGTCTGGTGGAATTAATACTTCCCAAATTCGGTGACGATATTCTTCATCAGGGAATGGGAAATTAATAATAAAGTTAAGGCGGCGGGTAAATGCTTCATCGAGATTAGCGCGCAGATTTGTTGCCAAAATTGCCACTCCGTTGTAGCTTTCCATTCGTTGAAGAAGATAGCCGACCTCAATATTTGCGTACCGATCCTGAGCATCTTTCACTTCTGAGCGTTTTCCAAAAATGGTATCCGCTTCATCAAAAAACAGAATAGCGTTGCTTTCTGAAGCTTCTCTAAAGATACGTTCTAGATTCTTTTCGGTTTCACCAACATATTTGCTGATAATGGTTGAAAGATCGATCCGGTATAGATCAATACCCAGTTGATTAGCCATGATTTGAGCCGCTAACGTTTTTCCTGTTCCTGGAGGACCAGAAAATAAAGCGGAAATACCATTCCCTGAGGTTAATTTCTTACCCAATCCCCATGTTTCGAGCACAAGCCCACGTGTTTGGACCATGCTTACCATTTCTTTTAGCATCGTTATAGGAGTATCAGGCAGGACAAGATCGTCCCATTGGTATCGTGGCTCGATCTTATGAGCCAGTTCAGCAAGATGGTGACCAGAATGAACTCTAGCTGCGTCAAAAAGGTCTTTGCTTTGAACGGGTCGCCCATTTTGTACCGCGCTTGCCAGTGCGGTTGACGAAGCCGCGATGATCTGTGCGCTTGTAAAATTAAATTGGCTAGACAAAATATCCAAATCTTCAGCCGAAAACTCTTGTGGTACCCCATCTAGGAGGCTATTCCATAATTCAAACCGCTCCTTAGAGATTAGACTTGCTACCGGTACCTGGAACAATGTAAGCGGATTGTTTGAAATATCTGGATCGAATTTGAATGGATTTTTGCCTGAAAGAACCAATGTTTCTTCCATCAACATTAGGGTAGAAGTAGCTGGTCTATTCAGATTTCCTTCTGAATCCACAAAGAGATCAACTCCGCGAACATAGAGAAGAGCATTTATTAATTTTGCATCCCTGAGCCCGAGTAATAATCGTTCGTTGGCGAGTTCTTTATCGTCGCTTTCCTCAAAAGCAATCAACAGAAAAGATTTTTCGAGGGTGCAGGCCAATTGCCGGGCGATGAGTTCTCGTTGTAGGTGATCATCTCCGTAGAGTGCGAGAATGGGTTTAATCGATTGGATAAGTTCTTTATTTGGAATCCCTTCAATATCGTAAATTGAATTTGAAGTTGGATCGGGCGCAAATGGAATAAGTTCTGAATTGATGCCGATCGATATCGAAGGCTCGTAATG
Organism: uncultured Anaerolinea sp.; assembly: GCA_964607645.1. Lineage (GTDB taxonomy): Bacteria > Chloroflexota > Anaerolineae > Anaerolineales > Villigracilaceae > UBA5195. The sequence continues at coordinate 80,835 of CAZSLN010000003.1, read as the reverse complement.
GCCGAATAACCAATTGACCACCCCTAATCCAACGCTGAAGGATTGGCGTAATGCGCTTATTTGTTTGGGGGTTTCCTCGACTGGTATTATCAACCGGTTTTTACGCAACGCAGAAGTACTATCAAAATAGGTAATTAGATCATATCTCGTAACATCCGCAGGTCTCAAAAGATTCAAGATCAAATTCGCTGATGCTGTGACCTTCGTTACATCATCTTGTAAATACCCGAAGATCCGTTCGTATCTTAGGTCAATTTCTGGTGCAAGGCAGATAATTAGGGCCCAAAATTCAAACTGACTAAGGTTGAAGACATCTCTAATATGTTGTAACCGCAAAATTACGCCTTGCTTTAATGCTTCTTTTTCGATTGTCGAAATGGCATTTTGGGCTGCAGTTTTTGATTTGGTCCAGCTTTTTTCTTCAGCATCCGGTAAAGTTATTCCGGTACCCCAACTTGATTCAAATCCTCTTCTTGTTAATGCCAATGCTTCAGAGTCTGATGTGTACAAACCCCGAAATCGGTCGTTGGCATTTTGACCGGCTAATTGCCAACGACGAACTTCCAATTCAAGGCATACATCCAAGTAATTGAGAATTGCTTGTAGGTATTGCCTTTCGAGGTCTATGAAGTCTGGCATTGTCATTCTTTCTTATTGAAGCTGGTCAACACCCAGCCGTGATTCAAGAGCATCAAGAAAATCAGTGCTCTCAATCAAAACTGGGTTTCTATTAATGATTTGGATCAATTCGAGGTTGAGAGACTTATTTTGGCCGGTATTGTCAAAAGCAACATTGCCTAAACATGGGACCCCCATATTGGTTTGTTTTAGGGCATCTCGAATTGCCTCTCTTTGTTCCTGGACAGTAGACTCCTTTTTTATGAATCTTTCCCACCAATTTTGATTTTCCCTCAATGAGTTGTTCGCTAATTTGTGGGCCTGATCAAGAATGTATATGGAACCGTAGCTCAGGGCATCTATGTTAGATCGAATATTATCTGGACACATTGTTGGATCTAGTGATTGTTGAAGAACATACACGCCATTTGCTTCTACTGAAGATAAGAACTCCTGTGATGTAAAACCTCCCGCCTGGCCAACCATTACAGGAAGGAATTTCACTGGATAAACATTTTTTATGGATTGAATGATGTTCTTGGCTAAGGCTGGATCGCTAACAACGATGTAAACAAGCTGGGCTTTTGAATCCTTTATCAATTTAGCGATATCTATCAAACTGGCTGGATCCGATGTTTTGGTGTCAAAGTTTTTGTATAAACCGATCTTGAATGATTGAGCAATAGCGGCATTTGCCGTAGCGACTGCCGCAGTCTCCCCGAAGGTATTTTGTTCGTACAATATCGCGATCTTGAAATCTGGGGGAATGAAAAATGCTCCGTTAGGATCAGTTAGGATCCCGGTCATTGAATTTTTGTTAATAATGCTTCCAAAGAAAAAATTCGCGTAGGCATTTCCGGGGGCACTTAGTCGAAAAGCCCAAAGATTATCTGAGCTAAAAAGTACATCTCCGTTTGCTGATGGGATCACCATTGGAACATTGAAGAAGTTAACCAGCGCGGCGGCGTAAGAAGTGCCATTGTTCGTTGAAGCGCCGAGAATTGAGATCAATGGTGTATTGGTATCTTCAACGAGATCCCTAATTGCGCGTTGATTGTCACTTTGCGAGCTTCTTTCATCCAAATAAATGGGATCGAATTTTGTGGCAGATAATTTCAACCCTTCCTCATAACCAATTAATTGTTCTAAAGCGATCTGGGACGAATTTGAAGCGGGTTCATCTAGTGTATATTGTGAAAGAATCGCTACCTTTGTGCTAATTGTTGGGTTAGAACCGCACGCAACTAGGATGAAGGGTATGAGCAATACTATTAGGGATCTAAGAGTTGTTATTTGGAAATTTTTCAAGGTGTTCTCCATATGATCCTATCTAGATAAATCATTGCGTAATCACTGAAAGATTCGGCGTTGCGCTATCACTTCCCAATATATTTGTTGACGAAGGCGCAAACGTAGCGGTAATTGCATAGGTGCCCGCCGGAGTTAATTTTTCATTGGAAAGTATGTAATTTAGACTAGTGTTCGTTCCGGCAGAAACTGTAACGGTCCCTAAAGAAATACCATTCTTATAGAAGGTTACAGTTCCAAAGGGATAGGCTAAGCTGCTTGTACTTGATACTGTGACCTGGAAGGTAAGATTCTGTGTGTTCAGAAATGTGTTCGGAGGGACAGTTGGTGCCGGAGCGGTAATTGTTACAGCGCTAGTTGTTGTTGGAGCGGCTGTGATGGTATGACTTATCGCCGACGATGTTGATCCTGAATAATTTGTATTACTTGGTGTAAATTGCGCCGTTATCGAATGCGGAGATGAAACAACATCCAGTGCCGAAGTGATGTATTGGGCTGTTCCACTAGAAACATCAATTGTTGATAAAACTGTAATACCATCTTTAAATGTGACACTTCCAGACGCTAGGGTGGGAACCGTCGCGGTAAAGGTGACTGAATTCCCGTAGATCGAAGTTGTTGTAGATTGCGCAACGATAACAGTGGAACTAGAGGTTGTTGTTGTATAAATTTGGGCCGCTGAGGTCGATGGTCCGAAGTTAGTATCCGTAGGAGTAAAAACAGCTGTTATGGAGTGTGGCGAACCTACAACAGATAAATTGGACACATTTAATGTGGCAATTCCGGTTGCCGTAACAACATTTGAATTGCCTATAACGGTTGACCCATCTTTGAAGACAACGTTTCCTGCTTGGCCAGTCGGTGTTACGGTCGCGGTTAATGTGACTGTTGTGCCAAACAACTGTGGTGATGCAGGAGAAACCGCTAGGCTGGTCGTTGTTGTAGCCGAAGTGATCGTATAGACTTTTGGCAAGGAAGTTACAGCGCTGTAATTTATTGTATCGGTGGGAGTAAAGATAGCGGTTATCGAATGGGGAGAACCACCAATACTGAGCGTGGAAATGGATATGGACGCGGTTCCTGTCGATGAACCTGTTGTAACGGTTTGGGAACCTATCGTAGTACCTCCATCTTTGAAAACAACCGACCCCGGCAACATGCCTGGTGAGGTTGTTGCAGTAAATGTCACCGAGCTCCCGTAAGTCGCAGTTGTGGATGGAGAGGCAGAAAGTGATACTCCAGCGGGCTCCAAAAAGACCATTTCAGGTAGGTCAGTAGGACCTATCGGTTGGTAATACTTATTTCCTCCGTATTTAAGTTGCAGATTACAAACCAACGTTGAGGGGATGCCAGATGTTGATCTGAATGTCTGAATAACACCATCCGCATTTAGCGTGTCAGTTCGGGACAAACCAGTACAACTAGAATAGTTGGCTGGATAAGGAGTAAATTGACTTGAGAAAGGTAAGCCAAGGTCCACAAATGGAAGAGAGGTGCCGCTTGAAATTTCACTTGAAGAAAGCGTTGCAGTAATCGGGAGGTCTGTATTGAGAAGTACGGTTGTTTTGGCTGATGGGCTAAAATTGAACGTATTTGGTAATTGTCTATCGATCCCATTAACACCAAAAGAACGCGTAACGCTGAACAGCGGATTTGTGTCGGTGCTCGAAACCGCGGAGACAGTTATCGTCCCAGAAGTAGACGTGATCGCGTTATTGACATCTGTAGTTGAATCGAATGCAATCTTGCACACCGCGTTACTTCTCAACTTAAATTTGACCGTCCCGTAAAAAGTTCGGCGATGCTGTTCAACATGGATCCAATAATTACCTGAGGCGTACGCATAGCCATTTAGAATAGTACTGCCGTAATATTCGTTTCCCGGAGTGCTTGAATTTGATTGTTTTACGGCGGTCATTGCCATATTTGAGCCGCAAGTGCTTTCGCTTGTTTTGGCGAGATTGGAATCTTGCGATAGAAAATTGCTCGGGTCTACTGTCCATTTAGAGGAATTGGAGTAGTTCGTAATGATCGTATTTTGAGTAGCGGTTGATATAGATGAAGGGGTACCATGTGGAGTAATTGTTAATCCTCGATAAACCCAATAACCGAAGAGGTGGAAGATGTCCCAGTCGTGCCAGACTCGTTCGTAAGTATAGGTATATGTGTAATCCACTGTGTATGTATATGGTACTGGAACATCCGAACTGCCGTTTACGGGGATTTCAAAATCGTAAACCTGACCAAAATGTAATTTTGAAATAGTACCTCCGGTTAACATATTTGTGGCAGTAGAATCCTCGCGCAATATTGTCACAGTAATTGCGCCGGAACTAGGAGGGTTGATGATTACGTTGGAAATAGCTACTGGGCTAATAAACCCAAGGTCATCACTATCTTTCTTTGGGGTAGTTTTGTCAGAAAAAGTTACATTTAATGACAAGCCGAGCGTGTCTGTAGCTGTACAAGTGAGTTTAAACTCCGCGAAGGTGACATATGTCGCATTGAGCGGGTCACCATTTGATAGAGAAGAAATTGCTATTTCATATACCCCTGGGCTAGAAAGAACAACTTGAGTACCTTCAACGATTGTGCAATTTGTGGCAGCCCATGTTCCTAAGGTAACCAATATTTTCCGTTCGACCAGCGCGGAAGGAGGAAAACTTGTATCTGGTATTGAGAAATTGCTGGTTGGTCCGGTGAGAATCAAGCGTACAGGAAGTTCTACATTTTTTATCCAAGAACTTGGGAATGATTTGTAAGTTCCATCACCAGAATCAAAATATTCCAGCACGCCCGAAATTTGGGTTTGTTTAAGGACAGTTACCTGAGTATCGCCACTAATGCTACTGTTATTGTCCTCATCACCTTCAAAGCTGGCAACCAAAGTGTAATTTCCAACATGTTTAAAGTAAATAAAACAATCTGTATTGGCAGCCGCGATATGGATAATATTTTGGTTTGTGCTATCCCGGGTACAGTTTAGTCCCTCATTAACAACTCCAAAAACATCCACGCCGGATTTGGCTTCAAGGGTAAGTCCACCGGTTGTGGTCAAAGGTGAATTCGTACTGCTTAGAACAGATATTAAGCCACCTGCTTCCGGACCGGTTAGATAAACTCTTTCGCCAACTTTTACCCCAGATAGGTTGCCGATCTGAGTTTTTGTACTGTTGAGTACGGAAAGTGTGAAAGTCGAAGAATAGAGAGCAATGGATGGGTCTGCGCCCATATAATAATCATTCGTGAAAGTGGACGGTAGAGGATTCGTATTGTCGTATTGATAATTAACCAAATAATCTTGTCCGGCAACCAGACCAGTTACGTAACAAACAAGTTTATGGGTCCCACTATTTACGCCGATCGAACAACTCCATGTGGCAGCAGGGGTGGACGTAATGGTGAACGCACTTGCTTGAGGTGTTGGTAGTAATGAACTTAGCAGTAATGGGCTAGGTGAAGCGGGTAGATAAAGATCGAAAAGTAATTTTATGGTCGTAGAATCGGAAAGACCGTAAGAGCAATTTACAAAACCAGTTGGATCATCACAAGAGGAAAGACCGAGCAATAACTTCGCCCTGCTAATATTGACATTCGGTTGGGTAAAGCTGGTGGGATCAATTGCATTCGTAGAGTGGGTATATTCAAAAAGGAATGCTTTAATTCCTGAGCCATTGAAATTTTGAATTGTTATATCGGCATATCCGTAACCAGCCGTTTGCGTCGTTGTGTCATCAACAGCTACTTTTACCTGTGCGGATCCAACAAAAACGCAGGATGTAGTATCAACCACACCAAGAAGACTTTGATTACATAAACTTACTGCAACATTCCCATTGTTATCAGCAAGAATCGTATTTTTAGGTCGAACTTCAACTCGAATGTCCATTCCCTTATCTAATTCAAAATAGGTATTTTCAACGGCAACCGGTGAAGTACTTCCTTTGAAATAGAAACTAGGTGTAAGGTCAACCTGAGCGCTAGCAACTATAATCGACCCAGGAAATGCTGGGGCGTTTGATTGTTGGTAAATTGCGTCACCAGGAAAACTCGCGACAATCGATTTTGATCCTGAATTTTTAAAGATCAGATCACAACTTGATGCGGGTAATGATATAGAACAAATAGCGTTCCCATCAGTAACCGTAACTGAACCGGTTGGATTCGGCTTCCCTTTTGGAATCGAAGTAAAGGCAACTGTTACAGTCAGTTTTCCACCAACCATAAAACGTCCAGTAGTTGGTTGAACAGATGTGATGGAGAGACCGGGTGCGATCAGGGCTGGGTTGATGGTAATGTCTAATGCTTGACTACTACTGAGAGATCCATTCCAAGCGGTAAGGATGAATGTATCACTTTTATTGACGCTTACAGTCTTGAACCCTTGTGGATTCATGTAATCGGCTACCACACCTTTTCCACTTGCTAATTGCACTCTGGTCCATTCGCCGGAAACTGACCAAGCAAATTGCGTACTACCTGCCCCAAGCATACTCAACGGTGAAGCTTTGAATATGTCTATTTTTGGAGCCGTGGGTGGCGTTCCATCAAAAACTACTACTGGAAGCATAAATAATTTTTGTTCCTCGCCGCTTTGGGCAGTCAAAACAAAATTCATCGATTCTTGGGGGAAGAAAGGCTGTCGGCCTGTATTTGGTAATATATCTGTAAATGGGGCAATCTGAACGGTATCCGCATTCGTGCCGAGAACGTTCCATTCGATCATTACCTGTTCGCCTTTTGAAAGCTCGCGATCGGGTTGGTAAAACTCAACTCTGTATCCTGTGTCGCTTGATTTGTCAGAAACTAACGCAACATATTTATCCGTGAAACTATCATCAACTTTGGGGGGCGCATTGGAAATGATATTTGACGATGAAGCTGGTCTGGCGAGATGAGGTACCCTTGCGATAGCAGGATCCTGTAATGTTTGGATCTGAGCAAGAATTTGGCTGGAAGGCAGTAGTGTTGTTTTTGTTTGCGGCCTCACCCAAACCGTAAAGTTGTTGATCGTTACATATGGATCAACAACATTTATAAAATAGCTTTTAAGTTCACTACCACTAGCATTTAATGCTTCCATCGTGATAAGTGAATCTTTTTCTAAAACAACTGTTTGTTCTCCACTAAATTTATCTGGTGTTAGTTCATATACCACTCCACCCATCGTTAGTATTGCTTTTTCGGCTTTCGTTACCGACCATCGCACCTTTACTGCTTTTCCTCGTGGTACCTCTGTATTGTCTACTTCGAAGACGTTGACTTGAGGTTGTGGGGGTACAACGAGTACAGTTTGGGTTTTCTTCTGGTCCAAACCCAAAATCCCTGAAAGCCAGTTACCAGCTAGTAGCTCGTAATTTGTAGATTGTTTAGGTGCGACAACAAGTGACGTTTGCCCATAGGTTATGGCTTCGTCGCTATTTGAGATGTTTAATCGGGAGGCAAAAGGCGAAACCGACCATTCTAACTTGGTAGTATCTCCTAGTTCGATGACATCTTTTCCGGATACAACCTCGAAACTGGAGATTCGAGGTTGGACGAGAATAAACAGGCCAAGAACCACGGCAAGGATTCCAAGAACAATACTCCACCAACCAAATAATGGGTAATTGGTCGCGGAACCGCTTACAACTTGTTGGGAAGAAGCTTGTTGAACCGTTTGAATTGTTGTTGTATATTGGTAGCGCTTACTGTGCATGGAAAAGATGGGACGTTTGTGTGGCGATATATGGATCGGGAGGATAAATGTTGCGCCCGCAGGTACTGAGAAAGTTGCTTGTCGAGAAAGTTGAAGGTCATCCCTGAGTTGAAAGTCAAATGTACAGCCATTTTCATCATCGATCGCCATCGCTGAAAATTCTGTATCACCATTCCCGAGATTTGTTAAAGGCAACTTGGCTAAGCCGAATTTCTTTTGGTAAGTGATATTTTGTTGTTTCGGGATCAAATTTCCAAGAGTGAACTCATAATACGGTTGAATAATAAGTTCAAGTAATAATTCAGTTTGTAAACCTGGGTAGTTTGGTGAAGAAATTACAACAATGAAAGGATGAGTTCCGGCTCTGCTAGCTGGATCTTTAGGGGGTGTGACTGAAATGGAGACGTTTGTTCGTCTCCCTTCATTCAGGTTGAAGTTTTTTGGCCGAATCTCGACCCATTCATCTGGTAATCCTCGTACGTTTACCAAAAAACCGGCTACGATCGGACCAGCATTGACCACTTCAATATCAAAGAATGCTGTTTGGGAAACTTGTATATCCATCACCCGTGCTGAACTCGTTGCTAAGATAACGTTATCTTGTATTTCGGATGAGGATAATGAAATCAATGATTCTGCAGATGGGATGCTTGTTACAGACAGTTGGAATCCCGGCTGACCTACCTTAGTCGTGAATTGAATGGTGTTTTCACCAATAATGACGAGGTGATTGTTTTTTAGAACTGAAGTTCCTTCGCCGATTGGTTGATTTCCTATCAATACTTTTGCATCAGGGGAAAGCGGTAATAATAGGTAGTCCCCTTCCTTCGCGATAATCATCGCGTGGAAAGGCAATACACCAGCGCCTGATAAAACCAGATCATTATCTAGGTGACTACCTATGTTTACCAGCGGTTTGACAAAAATCAATTCTTTATCATTTCTTTTCGTGGTCGGGAAAATGCCTTCAGCCATAAAAATATTCCTTCTTCCTGATAGCTAATTACCAGACGAATCCGAGAAAATAAAAAAATGCATAAGTGCAACCGACGATAACCAGAATCATGGCTAACGGCGATAAACCAGAACGCCAGATCGAAACTTTTGGAAAATGGACAACACCTTGAGTTTCAACCAAAGATTTGCCAATTAGTAACGACTGGGAAGGTATTTGCTCGGAACAAAGGATGTAACGGTAAGCTATTTTAGGATCAACCTTGGTTTTGCCTTCTATTCTTAGAGTAATTGTTGTTTCTTCCCTAGGTTGGATAAGAGGGGTTTCGACAGTGATCGGGAAATCGAGTTTAATTTCTTCGGATTGAACATCTTGGTCAAACGCCATAATCTTAGTACTTACCATGGTAGATTCGGCTGTGGTTGCTTGGGTTGTGGAATGACCTTGAACATTGAGAATCGTGCCAGTTTGTTGATTCAGAGATTGAACTTTTTGGCTCGCGATGACAGGTGCTTGAACTGTAGATTGAACGTTGGATTGAGTTTGCCTTAAAGCTTCGCTTTGGCTGCTAAACTTTGAACCAATGCTTCCGGGAAGTAAACTTCCGAGTGTTCCGGCAATTGAGGCAAGAACCCCTAGCTTTGAAGTAATAGTTCTTCCGCCTTTTGATAAAATTTGTAAGGCATTTGATCTTTTGCTTTGAGTTGGCATCAGGTTAGGATTAACCGTCGCAATAATGGGTTTGTCTTCCTGCAAAGGGGTCAGTTGTAAGGATTGAGATGGAGAAATTATCGGTAAAGGAATTTGATTTTCAAAAAATTGGTACGTTAGATTTGCTTGGTCTGATTTTACAAAAAAGGAAAAAGTGCTAGGGAAGTTCGCTTCATTTCGGATGGAAATCTTGTGTTCTCGTATTTGCTTTACTCGCAAATTTTTATTTATTAAGTAAACCATCAAACCGCATATAGCCGCAAAGAGTATAAATAATCCGATACTGAATAGTAAATTAACTACTAATTCCATCCAGTTTAATTGTAGGGATCGTGTTATGGTCATTTTTTGTCATCCCAGAAGCTATCTAGATCTGTTGGATTGCGCATAATTTTTACTGGAGTCGAGAGCTCTACCTCGACTGACGATTCTGGTTCGGGGTGAATCGACAAAACAAGGTCTTCTTCCTCGGATGATGTTTCCGAACGTATTTGATCCTGTACCAAACTTTCAGTTGGTGCAAGGTTCTGATCTATGTTTTTTGGTTCGACTTTGTAGCTTTCTTGGTTTATTTTGGGGTTGTGAAGTGGTTTGACTTCAGTAAATTTATTGATCGATTCTTTTAGATCATCAATTAGAGTGATCGTGTAATTTGGCGTAGGCGTAACAAAAATGTTTTGATCGATCACACATTCTTCGCCTGGATAGCTTTCCGGAGACGTAACCCGTATATAAAAAGTGTGATTACCTGCAGCTGGGGCGTGACCAACATGGAAAATTTTCAGTCGAACTTCTTCACTTCCACCTGGATACAACAGAGGAACCGGATCTAATTGGTAACAACCTTCGGGCAAACCTTCTATCTCAATTTGGAACTGGCAAGCGGATTGTGATCCAGAATTTTTGACAGTGATCAAACCGATAATGCCAAAGCCGGGGTTAAGAGTCAATTCCCGTATATTTAATTCGGCATTAATTATCTCGCCAGTCTGAATTCTGTTCGGAGAGGAATCTAACTTAATGGAAATCGTGTAATCACCGAGAAAGATCTGGTCACCGTTTAGTAGATCTAGTGAATCGTAAGTTTTAATTTGGAATGGGGTTTGATTTGATAGAACACTGACAGTGGAGGCTAAATTTACAAGTTTACATTTGCTTGGTGTTTCAACCGAAAACAAAAGCTGCAAGTGATCTGAATTAATATTCGTTGATGGTAACTGAATATTAGAATCAGAGCCACTCCCAATTGTGGTGATAGCGCGTTCGATCCTTACTGGTTTAGACCAACCATTTTTTTCCACTAGCAGAAGTTCCATTGCAGTTCCTTTCATCAAAAAGGGCAAAACCAAAGGATGAACCGGTAACTAAATGGTAACAAAGATAATTCGGATAAACAATACCCAAATTATCTGAAATAGCCGACGAGAAAAATTTTGCGAGAATAACAATTTTCGTAAGAAAGAAAATGTTTCAAATTTGAATGAGAAGGGTTTTGGTTTTTCATAATATAGTATTTTCGTTTTCGAGATCGAGACTACGTATGATTGTTAAAATTTTCACATAATATTAGTATACATTAAAAAAAGTTAAACTAATTATTTAACATTAAAGGAAAATATACAATACGGAAAAATAAATTTAAGACAAATTCCCTGATCCAACAATTATTTCTATTTACAAAATCATCGAAAAATAAAAATAAAAGGATAATTTTTGAGCGGCAGTAATTTTAAAAAAGAGGAGTTTAGTTACGCTAGATGGATATTTCTGTATGAAATTTAGAAATGTGGAACGAGAAAGATGTAAATTTTTCTATGAGGATTTAACGGCATCTAATAATCATAGCAATCGGTTTATAATTTTTTGCGCAAACCAAAAAAAATTAAAATAAATTCTGCTAAATTGGAAATTTCTTCCAAACCAAAATGTGGAACTTTTAGATCAAGGGTACTGTCTGAAACGAGAGCGATCCGTTGCTCAATAGTACCTATTAGTTCTACGCTATTTTCTTTCCTGATTATTTCGATGGCTGGTTTGTTTGCCTTTGCATACCCTTCTGCAAACACAAAATCTACATCTCTTATTGACAAAAGTATCTCGTCCAAACTCAGTTCTTGATCGATGTTGCGGTAGGTTGCAATTTTGTCTGGCGAAGCGATGATCACTTGATCACTGCCTGCCTGTGAAAATCGCCAGCTATCCTTTCCAGGTTGATCAATATCAAAGCCTCGGTGAGAATGGTGTTTTATGGTTGCAATTTTGAACCCGCGAATTCTAAATTCGGGGATCAATTTTTCGATGATGGTCGTTTTACCGCAACCAGTTTTTCCGATGAAAGTTAATATTGGAATCATAGTTCTCTTTTCTATTCTTATTGATGGAATTATTGTTATTCTGGCTTCGCGGTCCGTCTTCCCAAATGAGTCGCAAGGTTCCTCTTCTAGATTCTGTGTAAATTATTTCGAATCTTCATATTTGAGCCGCTAAAAGCGCTTCCTCCTTATAATTTTAATGGCACTTAGATGATTGGGTGATAAGATATCATTATCAAAAGTAAGTTCTCTAAACGGGAAGAGAAATTTCTAGTAAACGAACCATAAATTTAGATTGGAGATAGATATGTCTATTCATCTTGAACGGCACTACGCAGAAAGAATAGGCTGGCTTCGGGCGGCTGTTCTTGGAGCGAACGACGGAATTGTTTCGACGGCCAGTCTTGTGCTGGGGGTCGTGGCATCAAATGCAGATAAAAGCAGTGTATTAGTTGCCGGAATCGCTGGATTGGTCGCAGGTGCGATGTCAATGGCGGCTGGGGAATATGTTTCTGTTAGTTCGCAATCGGATACAGAAAAAGCGGATCTAGACCGAGAAACGCTGGAGTTGGCAAATGACGCGGAAAATGAACTTGAAGAGTTGACGCAGATCTATGTTAGCCGCGGGTTAGATCTCGCTTTAGCGAAACAAGTAGCAATAAAATTGACAGCTCACGATGCTTTAGGTGCTCATGCAAGAGATGAGTTAGGTCTGATGGAAATTCATTTTGCGAGGCCCATACAAGCTGCGTTGGCATCCGCTGGCACGTTCGCGGTTGGCGCGGCGTTACCCTTATTTATGGTTTTTATTAGTCCATTGGAATATGCCATTCCTATTGTTGGAGGTAGTTCATTAATATTTCTAGCGCTCATGGGTGGTTTGGCGGCGAATACAGGGGGATCTACCATTTGGAAAGGATCCTTACGTGTTACATTTTGGGGATTACTTGCAATGCTTATAACGATAGGAATTGGTACCTTATTCCAAGTAAGCACATTTTAAGAAAGTTGGTGGAAACTGCAACAAATGTGCTTATTCGTAACCTAAAAATAGAATATATATGAAAGATAGCTAAATGGCATGGTTGGTAAATCAACCCTGCCATTTAGTCTAAATTATTCCAAATGTTTTTTTGAATGACCAACCCAAAAACCGAACTTTACACTTCGGAAAAATCTCAATTCATTTTCCGTCCATTATTGATCGTTGTTTTACAATAAGAAATGCGCATATGATAACCGATGTTCTACGAGCAGGATTGTTTGCTATTTAGAGATACTTGCTAGAATACTATTTTTACCTCCACACGCTGTTTCAAAATTAAACCATAGATCCTTACAAAACCGAGCAATATTTCTGTTTAGGAAGCAGTATTATGAAAGCACCCAAGTAACCGGTGGATGCATCCCACTGCTATGTGTTATTGATTTTTGATTAGACCATCCGTTTTTCACCAATCTATTTTTGGCCCAGCATCAATAACTTCCTGTGGAGTTCCTTCTTGAAACTTCCCGAAATTGTCGATGAATCTTTGGGCAAGATCATGGTATTTTTGATCATATTCTTCGCGACTATGCCATGATGACCAAGGTTGCAGTACGGATTCTGGTAATTCTGGGCAAGTTTTTGGAACTTCGAAGCCAAAAACAGGGTCTTTGTAATATTCGACTTTATCAAGTTTTCCTAATAGCGCCGCATTAAGCAAATTCCTTGTGTATCGAATGCTAATTCTCTTTCCAATACCATAGGCACCGCCAACCCAACCGGTATTTACAAGCCAGCAAGAAACTCCATAACGTTCGATCTTCCTTTTTAGAAGTTCAGCATATTTGTATGGGTGATGGACCATAAACGGGCCGCCAAAACAAGCGCTAAAGGTGATCTCAGGTTCTTTTCCGAGGCCAATTTCGGTGCCTCCAATTTTGGAGGTGTACCCAGAAATAAATTGGTACAAGGCCTGATCAGGCGTTAGCCGAGCGATCGGCGGCATCACACCGTTAGCGT
>CAZSLN010000003.1:65037-67218 GCA_964607645.1 uncultured Anaerolinea sp. | reverse complement strand
TGAGCAAGATGATATTTTTGGGATGACCAGCTTTTTTCTCTGGAATGGCATTGGCGATGAACTCAAGGGGGTAGGAAGCCCGGGTGTTCTCGGTCATTGAATCATCATCGAGATCGATCAGCCTTGAAACAGGGTCGATCACCACATTTTCGAGGATGGTACCAAATCGTTTTGTCGTAGCGAAGATCTCGGGTTCCGCAGATTCAGAAAGCCCGATCACTTTCGCGTAACAGCCGCCTTCAAAGTTGAAAACGCCATCATCATTCCAACCATGTTCATCGTCACCAATTAGTCGGCGGTTGGGGTCAGCGGATAGGGTGGTCTTTCCTGTCCCGCTCAAGCCAAAAAACAATGCGACGTCATCGGGGTCATTGGGGGCAACGTTCGCCGAACAATGCATCGAAAGCACGCCTTGTAAGGGTAAAAGATAATTTAAGATGGTGAAAACGGATTTCTTGATCTCGCCGGCATATGCGGTATTACCAACGATCGCCAGTTTTTTAGCGAAGGAAATGCAAATAAAAGTTTCAGTGTTGGTGTTATCTACCGCCGGGGCAGATTTAAATTCAGGCATTGCTAAGATGGTAAATTCTGGAACAAAACGTTTGTATTCTTCTAGAGAAGTGGGGGAAAGGAACATATTTCGAGCAAAATGACTATGCCAAGCTAATTCAGTAACGACGCGAACAGGCAACTGAAAATTAATATCTGCCCCTGCGTAAACATCCTGAACAAAGACATCCTTCCCTTGAAGAAAGCCAAGCATTCTTTCGTACAATACCTCGAATTTCGTTGCCTCAAAAGGACGGTTATACACTCCCCACCAAATATTTCCTTCTGAATCTGTTTCTCGCACAACGAATTTATCATTTGCCGAACGGGCGGTGTGTTTCCCGGTATTCGCTGTAAAAGCGCCGCCGGCCGCTATTTGACCTTCGCCTCTAAAAATTGCCTCTTCAAAAAGTGCTTCCGTTGGAAGATTCCAGTATGCTAATCGCAGATTGCCTATGCCATGATTGGATAGGTTGTAATCAGCCTTTCTTGTTTGGGCGAAATCTTCAGCGGGAGTTTTGATTCGAAGTAAATTGTTCATGCTCTGTTCTCCTGTAACCTTAAGAACTCACTAAGAAGTATATTTTGTTATTTTCAAGGTTGTTGGCAAAAAAAATCAAAGCCAATCTCGGATCATTTTTTTATCCCCAATATAGATCTCATTAGGGCTTGTTGGATCTAATGCCCATTTCATACGAGCGATTCCTTCGGTTACATCCTTTACCGTTCCGGAAATCGAAAGCCGAATATGCCCTTCCATTCCAAATTCTTTTCCAGGTACGGTAACAAGCATCGCTTTTTTGAGAAGAAAACGAGAAATTTCAACTGAGCTGCCATTAAACGCCCTCAGATCGGGCAAAGCGTAAAAAGTTCCATTGGGAGTAACGAGCCTGGCACCGGCAAATGTTTTCATTTCCTGCAGTAAAATGTTGCGGTTGTTTTCGATCTGCAAACGTAGAGCTTCAACAATAGATTGCAGACCGTTAAGAGCCCCTTCCGCGGCAGCCTGGCTAACAGGAGATACCCCAGATGTAGTTTGCACGGTTACGTTCGTCATGACTCTAACAAGCTGCCGAGGGGCGATCACCCAGCCAACCCGAAAACCAGTCATGCCGTAGATCTTCGCGACCCCATTGACTACAATAATGTGGCTATCTTCAATATCTAGTTTGCTATAGTGGTATGCTGGCACTGCTTGAATTCGATCAAAGACCAATTTGTGATAGATATCGTCACAAATCATGAAGATCCCTTTACGCTCGCAGAGCTCGGCAATTTTTTGGATCAACTCAGCGGGATAGACAGCGCCAGACGGATTGTTTGGAGAATTAACAATGATCGCGCGCGTAAACCCCGTAGTGGCTTTTTCTATCTCTTCGAATCGCGGAGTAAAGGTGCCATCTTCAGGAGTTACAAAAACCGGTTTGCCATAGCACATTTTGATAATCTCAGGATATGAGACCCAATATGGTACGAGTACGATCACTTCGTCTTGCGGATTGAGAATGCTGAAAAGGATGTTAAATAGGGATTGCTTTGCCCCATTAGTAACAAGTACATTCTCGGGCGCTACTAGGCGATCATAATTCTCTTCTGTATACCGAATAATAGCTTTTTTAAGAGAGGGGG
>CAZSLN010000003.1:42013-64991 GCA_964607645.1 uncultured Anaerolinea sp. | reverse complement strand
CGCCACTGGTAAGTTTTGCCGCTGATGCCAAGATCGCCGCGATGGGTGTTTTATTTTTTGGTTCACCGATTCCGAGATGGATGACGGCTTCGCCTCTTTCGCGTAATATCCTTGCTTCATCATTTAATGCAAAGGTTGGTGATTCTGCGATTTCACTTGCAAGTTTGCTGAGTTTCATAAGCTCTCCTTGACAATGAATTCTTCCATGTTAATTATAGAACGAGAAATTATTTAATATTCATGTTGGTTTTGGTAAGTTAGATTAATTCAAAAAATACCAAACTAACCGGCTGAAATGATCGTATTCAGACTGGTTTGTTTGGTATTCGAAAATCTAAAGAATAAGTAATGTGTCGTGGATTGAATGATTGGAAAGAAACCTACAACATCCAAGCTGCTAGGTCAGAGTTTTTGGGGCAAAATTTTACACCTGCTGGGATGATTAGTAATGCGTTCGCTTGCACCATCGAGAAGAGATTACCAGACCCTTGGTGACCGGTTAAAGTAGCGGTCGCAATTCCATTAACGTAACTCACCACCGCTCTCAAATAGCTTTCTCGGCCATCTGACTCAATATCTTCAATATTTTTTACCTTTATGCGAACAATTGGAGAAAATGTTTTGCCGACCAATTTGTTGAGAACGGGTTGGATGAAAACCATAAAACTTACAAACGAAGCAACGGGGTTCCCGGGAAGACCAAAAAAAGGAATGTCTCTGTAGCTGCCAAAGGCTAATGGCTTTCCAGGCCGCATATTCACTTTCCATAAATTTAAGGTACCAGCGCTTTCGACGACATTTCGAATGTAGTCAAAAGCCCCAGCACTTACGCCAGCTGATGAAACAATTAGGTCAGGGTTGGTGTTTACCGCTTGGTTCAAGATCTCTTCTACCGCAGAATACTGATCGCTTGCTACTCCAAGAGTTATAACTTCGCAGCCAGCGTTTTGCAATAAAGCCGCGAGCATAAAGGTATTCGAATCGTAAATTTTCCCAGGGGTCAGTTGTTCTTCTACAGAAATAAGCTCATCGCCGCTAGAGAATAGAGCAATTTTGGGTTTACGGCGAATGGGAACGGCGGAAACCCCCAGCATCGCCAGGATTCCGATATGCTGAGGAAGCAGCACACTTCCCGCTGGAATTATTTCCTGATTCACTAGAATGTCAGCCCCGCGCCAGCGAATATTTTCCCCAAATTTTAGGGGAGCAGTAATTTTCACTGTTTCGGGGGCAACGCTTCCAACATCATTCACGGAGGCATCGGTATCCTCAATCATGACAACCGCGTCCGCTCCAGATGGAATTGGCGCGCCGGTCATAATTCGGGCAGATTGTCCAGCGGCTAATGTATAGTCAACCACGTTTCCTGCCGGTATATCCATGACGACCTTGAGAGTGATCGGATTCTCTGCGGATGCGTTTGCGCTATCTTCCCATCGAATCGCAAAACCATCTACGCTGGAATTATTGAAGAGCGGGAAATCAAAATTTGAACGGATTTCCTGGGAAAGGGTTCTTCCTAATGCATCACCCAAGGTTGAGGTTATCGTTTCAAAAGGTTCAAACCGTTGTAGTATTTGTTCTTGAGCTTCTTTTACGCTTAGCATATTGCCCTTTTTCCAATTTGAATAGATTTTGATTATATCTGTAGTTTGAATGAAACCGGATTTTTTCTCATTGATGCTGGACCTTTAAACAAACCATTTTAGAATACAGATACATCAATTATTAGGTCAAATTGATTCGCCTTGCTTGCATTCTAATACATAGCGTTTGAATAATTTTGTTCATATTGCCCATCGCCTTGTGCTTTTAAGACAAATAATTTATGACATATATCATATTCAAGAAAGTGAATAAGTTTTATAATATATTCAAGTATAGGAATGTATATGGCAAATTATCTTGATCCAATTTCAGAACTCCTGCAAGTCATTTCCCCCCCAGCTCGATTAGAGATACTCCTAATTGTAGGAGCTGGCGAAGCCTGTGTTTGCTATCTCGAATCTCGGTTGGGATATCGCCAAGCTTATATTTCACAACATCTTATGGCGTTAAGGCAAGCTGGTTTAATTGAGGCGCAACGTGAAGGCAAATATATTTTTTATAAGTTAGTTGATCCCAAAATTTTACCAATCATCAAACAAGCAGCGGTTTTTGTGAATATAAATTTGCCCGAAATTGAAATAGCTAGCCCAAAGGATCAGTGTTCAATTGTTGGTTTGCCAGAAATTGCTACAAATCCTTTACCACAAGATCATCAGGAATTAACTTTGATCATTTGAAGAAAAATTGAAAAGAAAAAGAGTAATCGCCTTTAAAAAGTGACCAAATTAGTAAAGCAAAACTATATGAAGTTTTTCGGAGATGTGCATGTTATCAATAAAAGTTCTAGGTTCTGGCTGCGCAAATTGTAAAAAACTTGAAGCGTTAGCTCACCAAGTAATAGACCAAAAGGGTCTCGAAGCTGAATTTACAAAGGTTACTGAATACGGCGACATCTTGAAATATAACGTAATGTCCACCCCAGGCTTGGTTATCAATGAGAAAGTTGTCTCATCTGGGCGAATTCCTTCAGTATCGGAAATATCCGCTTGGGTCGACGCGGTCATCTAAATCAAACCTCAACTTCGTAATAGATTGAAAGGATCACATATGGAACAAAATTCGACAAAAACCGTTACAAAAAAGCTATCTTTTCTTGATCGATACCTAACATTATGGATCTTTGCCGCCATGGCACTTGGTGTTGGTATCGGATTCTTATTTCCGAAAGCCGTTTCTGGTTTTAATGCAGCGGTTTCCATTGGCACTACCAATATTCCAATTGCTATTGGTTTGATCTTGATGATGTATCCTCCGCTCGCAAAGGTTCATTACAATGAATTAGGTGATGTTTTCCGAAATTGGAAGGTGTTGAGCCTGTCACTTTTTCAAAATTGGATCGTTGGCCCGATCCTCATGTTCGGATTAGCGCTCATCTTTCTACGAGGACACCCTGAATATTTCACCGGTCTGATCCTCATTGGTCTGGCGCGTTGTATCGCGATGGTGATCGTGTGGAATGAACTAGCAAAAGGCGATAGTGAATATGCTGCGGGTTTAGTTGCTTTTAATAGCATATTTCAGGTTTTGTTTTATAGCGTTTATGCTTGGGTGTTCATTACTGTGCTCCCGCCATATTTTGGTATGAGCGGAAAAATTGTGGCAATTTCGATCGGCGAAATCGCCAAAAGTGTGTTCATTTACCTGGGAATTCCATTTATTACCGGTTTTATTACGAATTTCGTCCTGATTCGGGCGAAAGGGGAAGAATGGTACTACAAAACTTTTGTTACTAAGATCAGCCCGATGACCTTGATTGCATTACTTTTTACTATCATCGTCATGTTTTCATTGAAGGGTGACATCATCGTTCAGCTTCCCATGGACGTAGTGCGCATAGCCATACCGCTATTATTCTACTTTGTCATTATGTTTTTACTAAGCTTCGCGATGGGGAAGTCCGTTGGAGCGGATTATTCGAAAACAACAACGCTGGCATTTACTGCGGCAAGCAATAATTTTGAATTAGCCATTGCGGTTGCTGTTGGTGTTTTTGGCATCAATAGCGGGGCGGCTTTGGCAGCAGTCATCGGTCCATTGATCGAGGTTCCCGTGATGATCGGCCTTGTAAATGTAGCTTTCTTCTTACAAAAACGTCTTTTTGTTGGGGCATTATCATCGACACCCGAAATGGTTGCCACTGCTAACGAAGCTTGCCCGCCTGATGAAAAATACCTTAGGTGAGTTGGGCTAAGAAGAAAATTGAGATAGTGGAGTAAAAAATGGTTGAAGTGCCGCAAAATAGCAAGCGGTCTTGGTTCTTTGTAATAATTGCCGCAGTTGTTTGGTTTTTCGTTTATAACCTCCTGGAGCCGCTTGCGAACTTTGCTGCTTATACTGTATTCGCGTTACCATCGGATTCCCACTTAGGTCAATCGGTAGCCTTTTTCTTTTATGATGTACCTAAGATCATTTTGTTACTTGGTGGGATGATTTTTTTAATAACGTTATTGCGTTCATTTTTTAGCGCTGAGCAAACCAGAAACTGGTTAGGCGGCAAAAGAGAGGGAGTTGGTAATGTTCTGGCTGCCTCTCTTGGCGTTATTACCCCCTTCTGTTCATGCTCAGCCGTCCCGCTCTTTATTGGCTTTGTTGAGTCCGGAATTCCTTTAGGGGTTACTTTTTCCTTCCTTATTTCCGCGCCGGTAGTTAATGAGGTAGCGTTGGTGATGTTGCTTGGATGATTCGGTTGGAAAGTCGCGGTCCTTTATTTAGTTTCAGGGCTTACTATCGCTGTACTTTCAGGAATTGTAATCGGCCGTCTAAAACTTGAAAGATATGTAGAAGACTTTGTATGGCAGATCAAGGTTGAAAAAGGTATCAATTTACAAGAAAAGCCAAGTTGGTCCAACCGATTTGAAATCGCTTGGAATAGCACAAAGGAAATTGTTGGCAAGGTGTGGTTATACGTAGTTGTGGGAATTGCAGTCGGTGCCGCAATTCACGGGTATGTGCCAGAAAGCGCATTGGCTGGTATATTAGGAAAAGAAGCCTGGTGGAGTGTACCCGCAGCTGTCTTGTTAGGCGTTCCCTTGTATTCGAACGCTGCTGGAGTCATGCCAATCGTCCATGCCTTAATGGAAAAAGGGGCGGCTCTCGGCACAGTATTAGCCTTTATGATGGCTGTTGTAGGGCTTAGCTTGCCAGAAATGGTGATATTACGCCGCGTTCTAAAGCCACAGCTCATCGGTGTATTTATCGGAGTAGTGTCCTCTGCCATTATTCTTACAGGGTATTTATTTAATTTGGTTTTCTACACTAAATCTGCTATTCTTCACCCTCCAAAAGTTATTTCGAACTATTTTAGAAAATGAATTGGCGGGTTTCATAAAGAGATATAAATTTTTTAGGCTCTATTTTAATTTATTACCTCAGAGGAACAAAACGAGTCGATAATGTTGTCAGATTAACCAAGGAATATAATTCACAAACCAGGGTAATTAACACAAAATCGGAAGCTTTTAGGCTTCCGATAAGTATCTTAGTTGCGGGGACAGGACTCGAACCTGCGACCTCCGGGTTATGAGCCCGACGAGCTGCCACTGCTCTACCCCGCGTCAAGAAGATAATATTACCACAGAACAATTCTTACGTCAAATGAAATAGGAGCGAAATAGCAAGTTGACGTAAGAGTATCCCGTAATCAGATCATCGTTTGGAGGGTGTTTTAGGGGGGTTATTGTGACCTTTGTTGAATTGCCTAGATGGTCGATGATCAGGCCTTCTTTGGGCTGGTTTGGTATTCTTGAAATTCAAGTGGCCAGGTTTTTCAAATTCAACTAAATTCACTTCGAATCCAACGACCTGCCTAATTTCAAGCGAAGAACCTAACAATTGCTGAATGGGGCGAAGCTTGGCTAACTCTTCAGTTGTAACGAGCGATAGCGCTGTTCCTAGCCTTTCCATACGTCCAGTTCTACCGGTGCGATGCGTGTAGGCATCTACAGTATCTGGCAGGTCAAAATTGATCACGTGAGAAACCTGCGAAACATCGATGCCGCGAGCCGCGATATCCGTCGCTACCATCACGCGGGCGGTTCCGTTTCTAAAGGCGTTCATGGAGGCTTCTCTTTGGTTTTGCGAGAGGTTGCCTTGCAAGGAGGTAGCGGCAAAGCCATCTTTTACCAATTGGATCGCCAGTTTTTTGGCACGGTGTTTTGTGCGGGTAAAAATAAGAACCTGACCATCACCTTTTTCATACAATAAGTGAAGAAGCAATTCGTGTTTACGAGTTGTGTCTACTGGGTACAAACCGTGAGTGATGGTATCGATCGGTTTTGATAAACCAATTTCAATTGTTACAGGTTTTACTAGTGTTTTCGACGCCAAAACTCTGATCTCATCCGACATGGTCGCTGAGAAGAGGAGGTTTTGTCTATGAGAGGGAAGAGCGCTGAGGATTTTTTGAATGGAAGGTAAAAAGCCCATATCAAACATGTGATCGGCTTCGTCGAGTACAAGGATCTCAATTTTTTGTAGATCAAGCACGCCTTGGCTTCTAAGATCCAACAAGCGGCCGGGGCAGGCAACAATGATCTCAGTTCCAGCCCTAAGGCCGCGGATTTGGTTGTGCGAGCTAACACCGCCATAGATGGTGAGGCTGCGGATGCCGGTTTGTTTGCCCAGCGCTTTGATTGCCGTGTTTGTCTGTTCGGCTAATTCTCTGGTTGGGGCTAAGATGAGGGCTCTCGGAAAACCCCGAGGGCCAACCATTAGCTTGTGAAGAATTGGCAGAACAAAAGCGGCTGTTTTACCGGTGCCGGTTTGGGCTAGACCCATAACATCTGAACCAGCTAAAACAGCAGGAATGGCTTGTGCTTGAATAGGAGTTGGTGTGTCATAACCAGCTTTGATAACCCCAGATTGGACCAATGGGTGAAGTGAAAAATTTGAAAAGCTCATGGAAATTCCTGTTTTTTTATTCGGCACCAAAAATGGGAAGAAGTTTATCTTCTGATCCGCTCTTTTTCCCACGTTGCGGAGGTGCCTTTGATTGATAAAGAACGGTCATAAAAAAAGCCAGAGAATTCCCTGGCTAAATTTATTGCAAGTGGATTGATTTGTACAATTATACCACAGAACGAACTAACTCGTGTTGGCGGTGAATTTGATGGAATATAATAATTGCAGTCGCTATTTCAAAAATATAGTTTATTCTTGCCCTAGACCTTTTGCTAAAGGGTAAATTACGCAAACAAAAAGAAATACCTATAGGTAAAAAAAAACATGTCTAAGATCATAAGCGTAATTGGAAATATTGGTGTTGGGAAAACAACTCTAACTAAGGTTATATCAAAAAGGTTCGGAATTCTCAATCTCACGGAACAACACGCTACTCGGCCATTTCAGCAATTATTTAAAGAAGATAACCGCTATGGGTTGGCGAACCAAATGGATTATTTATTGTTACGCGCTGAGCAAGAGCGAATAGTTCGGGATAACGACACCATCGGCATATTTGACGGAGGTTTGGATTTAGACTATCACATTTTTACTAGATTATTTTTAAACAGAAATTTGTTGTCCCAGACGGAATATGATTTGTGCGAAAGACTTTATCAAATTTTACGGACCTCTCTTCCCGCCCCTGAACTGACCATTTTTATTCATGCCGATTTGGCGTCCATTATATCGAGATTCCAGTCCCGGGATAGGATCAATATTGCCAGGACACAGGATATGCAGGAGATAAATCTTTTGTTAGAAACTTATTTTGACCAAATTCCTGAAAATAATCGAATAAAATTCGATGTATCAAAAAGCAACCCGGATTATCCGGAGATCATTGAAAAATTAGAAAAGATAATATATTAATGCAAAAAATAAGAAAAGTAACTGCAGAAATCACTCCAAAATTAGTTATGGAAGGGGCAGGTGTCATGCTCTATCGTTCCATTTCCCCATCACAGGAAAATCCATTCGATCCATTTCTACTCTTTGATCATTTTGCCTTCAACGACCCAACTCAAGGTGTAAACCCAGGTTTCCCCAATCATCCACATCGAGGCATTGAAACAGTGACCTACATTTTAGAGGGTACTGTTCGCCATCGAGATAGCCTCGGTAATAAAGGAACGATCGGTGCCGGAGAAGTGCAGTGGATGTCAGCGGGTAGTGGAATAATGCATGAAGAAATGCCATTCTCAGATGATTCTGGGAACATCCATGGATTTCAACTTTGGGTCAATCTCCCCGCCGCTCAAAAAATGTCCAAACCAGATTACCAAAATATCAACAGCGATCAATTACCAGAAAGCATATTTGACGGATATACCGCAAAAGTGATCGCGGGCGAATTTGAGGGTGTTGTTGGACCGGTTCGGGATATCACCATCACGCCGACCTACATTGATGTAATCTTGCAACCCGGGAAAACCTTTGGATATCAACTGCCAGAAACTCACACTGCGGCGATCTATCTCTTATCGGGAGAATCTGAGGTATGCGGAAAAAGGTTTGATAAATCAACGTTATTAAAGCTTGAGGATGGAGATTCTATTGAGGTTGTCGCCAAGGGGTCAGCGCCATCAAGGTTTATCATGATCAGTGGAAAACGAATTAACGAACCGATTATGCCATACGGTCCCTTTGTCATGAATACGGTCGAAGAAATTCAGCAAGCGCTCCATGATCTGAGGACCGGGAATTTTATTAAAAACTAACATTAGTAGTTAAGAATTGATATGGCGTCTTGTTCAAATGTACCTAAGAACTGGACGCCTATTTTGTTAAAAAAGAAACCAAAGGATTGAGCTAGGCGTGAATCGGAACGGTGTCTGATGGAATATTTTTTTGTACGTTCGATACCTGCCAATCTTTCAATCCTTCCCTAAAATAGATCAGACTGAAACCCGCTAGAACCAAAACAGCTCCATTGAACAACGCTACTCTTCCAACAGAATATCTTTCTGCGGCGTTGCCTACCAATATGGAAGAGAGAGGTTGTAAGCCGAAACTGATCATGGTAAATAGACTGAGTAAACGGGCGCGCATTTCGGAGGGTGCTAGCACCTGTATGAGCCCCATAGACATAGCGATAACCAACGGCAAGCTGAAACTGAGGGCAAAAAGGCAAAGCATCGCCAGCGGAAGCCATGTGGTAAAAGAAAGAGCCGTGATCCACACACCAGCCCATATAATGGAAAGACTCATCAAATAGCCTACCCGTTTTTTGGATTGAACGATCGGGGCAATGATCACAACACTGATCAACGCGCCCGCGCCTGATGCTGCCAATAACGACCCTAACGTGCTGGCATCCCCGTGGATCTGTTCTGCCGCGAACGCTGGCATCATCGTCATGAGGGAAAGCGCCAAACCGGTGATACATATGCTCATCAGTAATAGATCTTGAATTCTTGGCTGACTGCGAAGGAACTTCATCCCTTCCCAAATGTCCTTTAAAACTGAATTTTCGCTAACGGCTTTTTTGGTAATATTTGCTTTAACTAATAACAAGCTTCCAATTACAGCGAGGAAGCTGATCCCATTTAACCAAAACGCTATTGAGGCACCCCATTGAGCGATCACCCAACCCGCTAAGGCTGGACCGATCATTCTGCTAGATTGAAAAAACATAGCGTTCATATTAACCGCTTTTCGTACTTCGCCCATTCCGGCAAGGTCGCCTAAAAAGGCTTGTTGTGTAGGAAAATCTAAAGCGGAAAAAAGACCTAAGAACGAAGCGAGAACATAAACATGCCAAAGTTGAACAATTTCAGCGCCTACTAAATACGCTAAAATAAAAGCAAGGCACATCATTCCAAACTGGGTAAAAATTAATAATTTTTGCCGATTAGAACGATCTGCGATGACACCGGCCCACGGGCTGAGAAATAAGGTAGGCAACGCGCCTAACATAGCCACCAGCCCTAAAGATACTTCTGAATGGGTAAGTTCCCACACAACCCAGCTTTGGGCAGTAATTTGTAGCCATGTTCCGATGAGCGAAACAGCTTGCCCGGAAATATAAATCCGGAAATTAGGTTGCTTTAGCGGCGCAAACCCAGAAATTATCGTTTTGAACATAGTACCTCAATTCGCAAGAATTATAACCCCGCGGCACATAAAAAAAATGGTGCATTGGGAGAAACGGTTTTTTGATATTATTATTTTATTATTACTAGGAGCAAAATATGCCAAGATTATTTGACCCGCTTACCATAAAGGAAGTTGTTTTTCGAAACCGAATTGGTGTTTCACCAATGTGTATGTATTCCTATGAAGATGGAAACGTATCCGCGTTTCAGGCCGTACACCTTGGAGCACGGGCATTGGGTGGGGCTGGATTAGTGATCGCTGAAGCTACGGCTGTGGAACCGGAAGGTCGGATCACATCGTATGACGCAGGCATTTGGGGCGATCATCAGGTTGAGCATTTATCAAAAACCGCGAACGCGATCAAAGATGGCGGGGCGGTCGCAGGCATCCAAATTTCACACGCCGGCCGAAAAGCAAGCACCAAACGTCCCGCTGATGGTGGTGGCGTGATCTTGCCGAGCGAATCGAGAGGTTGGCAGGTGATAGGGCCAAGCCCTACCCCATTTAGCGATGCTTACCCTAACCCTAGGGAGATGAATTTGGTTGATATTGAACGAGTGCAAAATTCGTTCGTAATAGCGGCGCAACGAGCTCTGTTGGCTGGTTTTGAATTTCTCGAACTTCATGCCGCGCACGGTTATCTTCTTCATTCCTTCTATTCGCCAATATCAAATCATCGCGTGGATGAGTACGGCGGCTCCTTTCAGAACCGTATTCGTTTTGTACTCGAAACCGTAAATAAAGTTCGCGCGGTATGGCCAGATCGCTTTCCGTTGTGCGTTAGGATATCCGGTACAGATTGGGTAGATGGTGGTTGGACCATCGAAGATTCGGTTGAGTTGGCGAACCATCTAAAAACAGCAGGGGTAGACATGATTGATTGTTCATCAGGCGGCGGTGTATCTGCTGCCAATGTACCCGTTGCTCCTGGTTATCAGGTGCCGATCGCCAAAGAGGTAAAAACGAAGGCAGGAATTTTGACGTCAGCAGTAGGTTTGATCAATAATTTTGAACAAGCTGACCAAATTATTCAAGATAATTCAGCGGATTTTATTTTACTCGGCCGAGAATTTCTTCGGAACCCAACCTGGCCTATTCAAGCAGCCATTAGTTTAGGTTTTCCAGCTCCAATTCCGCCGCAATATGTACGTGGTTATTAGCTTAGAAAAATTGCCCCGTCAATGGCCAATCAGATGATTTATTCGAAACGTATGCTTCCTGAAGAGAATCGCGAAATGGAGGAGACAATCGTTATTCTTGTTCACGGTCTTGCCGCATCACATTTCGACTGGATCGAATTGCAGCCTGCCTTAGCCACAATTGGGTACGAGAGTATTTCCTTGGATCTTCCTGGACATGGTAATAGCTCCTTCGAGATAATGCCCCTTGGGTATTCGCATCCGGACTTGTATACTGATTTCGCAACTTGGATCGGATCTGTTGCTCCAAGTAAACCAATTATCCTAATCGCTCATTCACTCGGCGCTTATTTAGCGATCCAATACTGCTCAAATCACCTTGATGACGTAAAAGCTTTGGTTCTAGTTGATCCCCTGTATGATAATTCGCAATTTTCATTCGGGTTTAAAATCCTTTCAAAAGCATCGTTTTTCGAACCCTCTATCCTTCAAAAAATTCCTGAAAGTTGGATAGAAAGCTTTATGGGATTATTCGGGAAGGTTATTAGAAATGGATTTCGATTACCCGACGCCGTTGTGCAGCAGACACTCTTGGATTATCAACGATCAAACCCTGAGATCCTGAATTATGTTAAAGAGCTTCATGATCTATCACCGATGATCAATTCTCTGGAAATTCCCGCTTTGATCGTTTGGGGTGATAAGGATAGAACCTTGCCCGTTTGGTCCTTCTCTGAACTAGCGAAACACATAAAAGGCTCTGAAACACAGATAATTCGAGGCGCTGGACATGTTCCTCATCAATCGCACTCAAATTTGTTCAATCAAATCGTGTTAGCGTTTCTAGAGAATCAAACCTAATCCATACTCATAAAATAAAAATTATGTACCAATACCGGAAAAATCGGAATATATTTATTGGGATTATAATTGTCCGAAATTTCCAACATCACAACGAGGAATCATCATGAATTCTGAACCATTACTATTTACAAACCCATCATCCGGTGAGGTCTTTGGCAAAATTAACAGCACACCCGTCGCGGATGTAAATTCGGCTGTTGAGGAGCTACGAACTGCTTTTCCTGCGTGGAGTAAAAAAACGATAAAAGACCGGATCAGGATACTTGAGAAATTTCAAGCTGTTTTGCTGGATAGCCGGGATGAAATTACGAGTGTTATCAATTTAGATTGCGGAAAAAGCCGCCAGGACGCGTTGATTGAATTATTTGTCTCGCTGGATATGCTTTCGCAATACCTGCGCAAGGCAAATTCGTGGCTAAAGCCAAAAAAGGTCTCATCAGGCCTATATATGTTGAAAACAGCGATCGTTGAGCATAAGCCGCATGGCGTGGTTTGTGTTATTTCCCCTTGGAATTACCCATTAACCCTTTCCTTGCCTCCTATGTTAGTAGCCTTACTAGCGGGAAATACCGTAATTTTGAAGCCATCCGAAGTAACTGGCGCGGTAGGCGCGTTGATGGAAGAATTAATTAAAAGAGTGCCGGAACTTTCCCCATTTGTTCGAGTCGTTCATGGCGATGGCGCTGTTGGAGCCGCGGTCATTCAAGCTCGCCCCGATTTCATTTTTATGACAGGTTCCACCGCAACAGGCAAGAAGATCATGGCGATGGCGGCGGAAAGCCTTACCCCTGTGGCTTTAGAATTGGGCGGTAAAGATGCCATGATCGTGTTGGATGATGCTGATCTTGAAAAAGCGGCTCGCTGGGGTGCGTGGGGAGCTTTCTTTAATACAGGGCAAACCTGTATGGCGGTGGAAAGAGTTTATGTTGTTGGAGCTAATTACGATAAGTTTGTCGAACTCTCGGTTGAGCAGGCAAATCAATTTAAATCTGGCTTTACTACAGAGCTGAATAGCGAGTTTTCGATGGGACCTGTTACGGACCCAAGGCAAGTTCGCATAATCGACCGGCATATCGTGGACGCGGTTAGTAAAGGCGCGAAAATATTGACCGGAGGGAAAGTAGATGGGGCGTTCTACGAGCCAATTGTAATGGTCGACGTAAACCATACCATGTTGGTGATGCAGGAAGAAACATTTGGGCCGATCATGCCTATTATGCGGGTTAACGATGAAGTAGAAGCGATTCGGTTAGCGAACGATAGCCGATTTGGCTTAGGCGCATCTATCTGGAGTACAGATCCAAATCACGCAAAACAAGTTGCCAATAATGTCAACGCTTCATCGATCATAATCAACGATTGCATCGCCCAATTTGGAATACCTATGCTTCCATTTGGCGGGGTTAAGGATTCAGGGTTTGGACGAATTCACGGGCAAGAGGGGTTAATGCAATTTACGCGACCCTATAGTTACGCGGTTGGCCAACCACCCCTTAAATGGGATATCGCTACGATCCTGAGGGAAAAAGGTAAATACGCCCTTGGATCACTTTTGATGGGTGTGTTATTTGGTACAACCTTTCAGCAAAGATGGTCCGCAATTTCCGCTTTCCTTAATAAAAATGAGGAAAAAGGAAGCTAAAAGATGTCTCTGTATCCACATGCAGGGGATCAATGTAGTATCCGAAATTTTGCCTGGTAGCACTCGTTTTGAAAATGAAAGAAGAAAAAAATGACTGAATTAACTCAGAAAATTATCGATACATTGTTGCCGGGCAAACTAATTTCTATCCACGTAGGTTTTTCTCGAACCGCAGTGTTGGTAGAAACAAGTGCTGGAATACGATGCGGTATTGCCGCCACCTTTACTGATTGGAATTCTTCTCATCGGCAACGGCCATTGGTTCAGGACGCCGGAAATCTCCTGGATTACTCAGCTTTAGACCTCGCAAAATTAGCCTTATCGGATAGTCCTACCGAGATTTCCATAGGCTGGGCAGCGATTAATGCTCTGATCCCCAATCAGGAGGATGCTCAGGCTGATATCAATACAGAGCAATACTTGCGAAAAAACACAAAAGAGAAGAAGGTCGTAATTGTTGGTCATTTCCCGTTTGTAGATACATTAAGAAATGAAATAAAGGATTTGACAGTTCTCGAGTTGAAACCTAAAGATGGCGATCTTCCCGCGGAGTTTACGGAGAAGGTTTTGCCTGGTGCCGATATAGCCGTGATAACTGCCACAACCTTGGCAAACCATACTTTTACCAGCCTAATTGGTCTTACCAGCCCCAAAGCATTAGTGATGCTGGTAGGTCCATCAACGCCAATGTCACCAGTTCTTTTCGAGTATGGGGTGGATATCCTTTCCGGTACATACGTTTCGAACCCTGTTAAGGCGATGGAATGGATCAGCCAAGGATGCTCTTTTCATCAGCTAAAAGCAAGCGGAACAGTTAAGCTGGTATCGATGAAGCATATAAATAGGCATCTGGAATAAAAATTCGCGTAGCCATAATAGCACTACTGGATTTTTAATTTTCTATTTCTATGAATAGCGGCAAGACCGCCATTTGATGTTTCGCGGTAGAGCGAGGGAAGCGCGTGACCGGTTTCTTTCATAACTGAAACAACTTCATCATAGGTGATGTGATGATCACCGTCAGTAAATAGGGCGTAATCTGCGCATGCGAGGGCTTGCATAGCTGCAAAAGCATTACGTTCAATACACGGGATCTGAACTAAGCCTGCTACGGGGTCGCAGGTAAGGCCTAGGTGGTGTTCCAAACCCATTTCAGCGGCATATTCAATTTGTCGATTCGTACCTCCCATAAGCTGCGTTGCCGCACCAGCAGCCATGGCGCATGCCACGCCAATTTCGCCCTGGCATCCTACGACAGCGCCAGATATTGAGGCATTGTGTTTAGCGAGTAAACCGATCAGTCCGGCTGTAGCAATCGCGTGAACTACTGCTTCATCCGAGCAATTTAGTTGACCTTTAACATATTTCAACACCGCTGGTACAACTCCTGACGAGCCACAAGTGGGGGCGGTGACGATCTCACCTCCAGATGCGTTCTCTTCAGATACGGCTAAGGCATATGCCGATAAAAATCCAGGCTTACGAAAATGATCCCCCGATAGAGTTGCCTTTCGGTAAAAAGACCAGGATTTACGAGATAGCCCCAAACTACCGGGCAAAACTCCCTCAGAGTGTAAACCTCGGTCAATGGATTGTTGCATTTTTACCCAAACTAGGCGAAGGTGCTCCCATACATTTGTACTTTCGCTTCGTTTTACGTATTCCCAAAAGGAGATCCCTTTTGAATCGCAAAAGGCCATGATGTCTTTCATCGTTTCATTGAAATATACCTTTTCAGACTGCGGTAGAAACTTATTATCCATCAAAGCGCCACCGCCAATACTATAAACCTCCCATTTTTCAAAACTTTTCCCCGAATACGAAAACGCCTCAAAGAGCATACCGTTTGGATGAATCGGTAAAGTTTGGTTTGGTACCCATATAACTTCCAAGGTACCAGGCTCGAACACGCTCTTAATAGCGTCATCAGTGAGATGACCGCGGCCAGTTGCCGCAAGGCTACCATATAGCGATACAACAAATTTGGCGGCATCCGGATTTCTTCCACGGAACATTTCGGCCGCTAGCCTCGGGCCCATTGTATGACTGCTGGATGGACCTACACCTATTCGAAAAATTTCTTTAATTGATTCCACTCGTTTTATTTTTCTCTTCCCAAACTAGTAGAATTATTAGCGAGGATCGCATCCACGCCGATTTGCGCCAATTCCATATCTTCTTGCTCTGGCAAACCGCTTACAGCTACAGCCCCAATTACTTCGCCATCAACTACCACCGGAATTCCTCCGCCCCAACCAGTGAACCTTTTATCGCCAAAGTATGCGATATCATACCCTTTTTCAGGATCACGAACTGAGTTGCCTATTTGCCGGGAAGGTTTTCGTTCGCGTGCGGCGGTATAAGCTTTATTCGTGGCAATTGTGATCGATGAAAATGCGGCTTTATCGAGGTGCAAAAGACCAATCAACTCTCCGTGAGAATCGGAGACGGCTATAACGGCCGCTTTCTTCCGTTTCGTAATTTCATTTTTTAAGACATTAATTGCCACCAACGCATCTTCGTGGGAAAGATTTTTTTCAACAATCATACAGTACACCTCTGGTAAGAATAATTTGCTAATTATCTCACGAACTTAGAAAACATTTTTAATCTAAATGATTTCGTAAAAAAAGGATGGAGAATAAAAAAACGCATAAATTTTTAACTCGAAAACACACTTGCTAGAGTATCTTGTATTGTTTTTAGCAATACCGAGTCTTGTGGTTCGAATGTTTCCGTCGGTTTCATCGATTTACTCAATAAGTCGGATGCCTGAACGATCCAATCTATCGCCAAGGACTGCGATATTTTACCTGTATCGATCACAAGGTCAAATGAACTACTCGAATCCCAATTACCACCATTTATGAGTGTAACAAATTCTTTTCGCCGAAGGTCCGCTTGTCGAACTACTTCCTCGGCTGCTTTTAGATTCGAGTTTTCCACTGTTTTTAGATAATTCTGAACTCGCTGATCAAAAGGGGACTGAATTCGAACGTTGAGCACATTAGGATTCCCTTTTAATGAGGCATAACCACCTCGGCCAAGCATAACAATGTTATCCACCTCAACAAAAGCGCGAAAGATCCTTTTTAGCAGATGCGACATCTCAACGTGGTGAGTTTTGAAACGTTGCCAAATACCATTCTCATTGTAAACTTCCGCAAAATCCGTGAATCCAAATTGGTAATATATTTTTTCGAGAATAATTTTATCTACAAGTGGATACCCCGAAATCCTAGATAACTCTTGCGCAATCGCGTCACCACCGCTTCCGAACTCCCTAGAAATTGTGATAACTGGCATAATTACCTCCTGGAAAAAGAATATCTAAAAACAAATTCCTATTTTTAATATAGCACTGCATCGCCATATTACAACTCGTGGATGTTGATAGCATAAATATTTTTTAGACAACCTTTTGGGTCTATTTTTAAATATTTACAACTAGTGAAGAAATTCACTTGACGCGGAAAATATAGTTAACTATAATGTTATCGATAACGTTATCGATTACGATTACGCGATGACGTAAAAATATTTATTTGGAGAAGAAAGGAATTACAAGAATGAAGAGAAATACCTTGTTATCCGTACTTGCTCTCATTATCGTTATGTCGATGATGTTGAGCGCTTGCGCTCCTGCTGCCGCTACTGAAGCACCCGCAGCTGAAGCACCCGCAGCCGAAGCTCCTGCCGCAGAAGCACCCGCAGCTGAAGCCCCTGCCGCCAAAGCTATTGTCGGTATTTCCATGCCTACCAAAACCTCAACCCGTTGGATCTCCGATGGCGAGAGCATGGTAAAAGTCTTCCAAGACATGGGCTATGACACCGACCTTCAGTTTGCTGATGATGACATCCCTAACCAACTCGCTCAGATCGAGAACATGGTTACCAAGGGTGCCAAAGTCCTCGTGATTGCCGCCATCGATGGCAGCACTCTCTCTGACGTGCTCGCTAAAGCCAAAGAAGCTGGCGTTCTCGTGATCGCTTACGATCGCTTGATCTCCAACACTGAGAACGTTGATTTCTATGCCACCTTCGATAACTTCGGCGTCGGCGTAATCATGGGTACTCAGATAGAAACTGGCCTCGACCTCAAGAATGCCGCTGGCCCCTTCAACATCGAACTCTTCGGTGGTTCACCTGACGATACCAATGCCTTCTATTTCTATGATGGTGCTATGTCCGTTCTCCAGCCCTACATCGACAGCGGCAAGCTCGTCGTACAGTCCGGCCAGACTGGCATGGACAAAGTTGGTACTCTCCGCTGGGACGGCACTGTTGCCCAGAAGAGAATGGAAGATCTTCTCAGCGCTTTCTACACTGATAAGAAAGTTGATGCAGTACTTTCCCCCTATGATGGTCTCTCCATCGGTATCATCTCCGCTCTCAAGAGCGTAGGTTATGGCACCGCTGAACAAAAGATGCCCGTTATCGGTGGTCAGGATGCTGAAGTCGCTTCCGTCAAGGCTATGATTGCTGGCGAACAAATGTTCACTGTATTCAAAGACACCCGTGAACTTGCCAAGCAGACTGCCGCGATGGTTGATGCTGCCCTCAAGGGCGTTGAAGTTCCTGTCAATGACACCAAGACCTACAACAACGGTGTCAAAGTTGTTCCTTCCTACTTGCTGACTCCATTTAGTGTCGATGTTACCAACTACGAAAAATACCTCGTAGAGAGTGGCTACTACACCGCTGACCAGCTCAAGTAAGACTTAGATCGATGGAGTGTGCAGAGATAAACTCTTTGCACACTCTTTTTTTTGCACTATCGCGAACCTTGTACTAAAATATAGTGGTACTAAAAATCCAACACAAGGATTAAAAGAACATGTCTGATGTCATTTTGGAAATGCGTAACATCACAAAGACATTCCCTGGTGTTAAAGCGCTTGACAATGTCAGTTTCAGCGTAAACCGAGGCGAAATTCATGCTTTAGTTGGCGAAAATGGGGCTGGTAAATCGACGCTAATGAAGGTTCTAAGTGGTGTTTATCCGCATGGAAGTTACAGCGGCGACATCATTTTTGAAGGCAAGGAATGTGCCTTTCGAGATATTACCGAATCTGAAGCCATTGGCCTTGTAATCATTCATCAAGAACTCGCATTAATACCTTACCTCTCAATTACGGAGAATTTATTTCTTGGTAATGAGCAAGGTCAACGTGGAATTATCAATTGGAATGAATCTGTTTCAAAAACAAAAGAGCTTTTAAAAAGAGTTGGGTTAGATGAATCGCCTAACTCCCTCATCACAAATATCGGTGTTGGTAAACAACAATTAGTTGAAATTGCCAAGGCCTTAGCAAAAAAAGTAAAGCTTTTGATCTTAGATGAGCCTACCGCTTCTTTAAACGAAAGCGATAGCGAAAAACTCCTTCAATTATTGTTACAATTCAAAGAAAATGGAATTTCTTCCATTCTTATTTCTCACAAGCTTAGTGAAGTATCTAAGGTTGCAGATTCAATTACAATTCTTCGTGATGGGGCGACCATTGAGACTTTAGACTGTCGAAAAGACAGCATCGGCGAAGATCGAATCATTCGTGGAATGGTCGGACGCGACATTACTAATCGTTTTCCCCCTCGAACTTCAAAAATTGGAGATACTTTTTTTGAGGTTCAAAACTGGAATGCTTACCACCCACTCCATGCCGACCGGAAAATTTCTGATAGTGTCAATATTCATGTGAAAAAAGGTGAAGTTGTTGGTATCGCTGGTTTAATGGGCGCGGGTAGAACAGAATTAGCGATGAGCATCTTTGGCCGATCCTACGGCTCACGAATTTCTGGTAAGGTTATCAAAAATGGCAAAGAAATCGATGTTAGCAGTATTGAGAAAGCCGTCAATAATGGCTTAGCGTACGCCACGGAAGATCGTAAATCCTACGGTTTGGTTTTGATTCAAGAAATCAAAGACAATATCACCTTAACCAATTTGGATGAAGTTTCGAGCATGGGCGTGATCAATGAACCCAAAGAAACCGCAATCACCACAAAGTATCGGACAGATCTCAATATCAAGTGTTCAAGTATTTTACAAAAAGCAGTTAACCTTTCTGGCGGAAACCAACAGAAAGTTGTTCTAAGTAAATGGCTTTTTGCTCAACCCGATATCTTGATCTTAGATGAACCGACTCGTGGTATCGATGTTGGGGCCAAATACGAGATCTATACCATTATTAACAGGTTAGCTGCAGAGGGAAAAGGAATCATTATGATTTCCTCTGAATTACCAGAGATCCTTGGCATATGCGATAGGATCTATGTTATGAAAGAAGGCAAGATCGTAGGCGAGATTCCCGCTAAAGAAGCAACCCAGGAAATTGTTATGAAATTCATTATGAAGCAAGAGGTTACAGAACAATGAAAGCCCTCCTCAACCTATTAAAAACTAACATACGTGAATATGGAATGCTTATTGCCTTGATTGTCATCATGGCATTTTTCCAATACCAAACAAAAGGTGTTTTGCTTAAACCTATCAATATAACCAACTTGTTTCTTCAAAACAGCTATGTCATCATCATGGCATTGGGCATGCTGCTCATCATTGTAGCGGGTTGGATCGACCTTTCGATCGGCTCAATTGCCGCTTTCGTGGGTGCTATTGCCGCTGTGATGATGATCAAAATGGATTTCCCTTGGTGGCTAGCCATTTTGCTGAGCTTAATCGCTGGCGGGTTAATCGGCGCATGGAATGGGTACTGGGTTGCATATGTAAAAATTCCAGCATTCATCGCCACGCTCGCGGGAATGTTAGTCTTTAGAGGCCTAACTTATTTGATTTTGAATGGCGAGCAAATCGGTCGGTTTCCAGATCAGTTCCAAAAACTATCTACTGGGTTCATCCCTGATTACTTTCATATGGAAGGTTTTCACCTTACAACCCTTTTAATTGGTATCGTAATTTCAATCGTATTAATTGTTCTTGATATTCAATCTAGAAAAAATCAAAAGAAATATGGTTTTGAAGTAACCCCTATAGCATTTTTTCTGATCAAAAACAGCCTAATCACTGGCGCACTTATGGGCTTATGTTACCTATTAGCTTCTTATAAGGGTCTCCCAAATGTTCTTGTGTTGATGTCTGTATTCATCGCGTTTTACACTTATGTGACCAACCAAACGGTTTTAGGCCGACGAATTTACGCTATGGGTGGAAACGAAAAAGCAGCTCGCCTCTCTGGCGTAAATACCCCAAAATTGTTATTCCAAACTTTTGTAAACATGGGCGTTTTGGCTGCTCTCGGCGGCTTGATCGTAACAGCGCGATTAAACTCAGCTACACCAAAAGCTGGTACAGGCTTTGAATTGGACGTTATCGCGGCCTGCTTCATCGGTGGAGCTTCATCAAGTGGTGGTATCGGTACCGTTATCGGTGCTGTAGTTGGTGCTTTTGTTATCGGTGTTATGAACAACGGTATGTCAATTTTAGGCATTGGTATTGACTGGCAACAGGCGATCAAAGGTTTTGTTCTTTTGTTGGCGGTTTTCTTTGATGTCTATAATAAAAACAAGAGCTAATATCGAACTTCTGAAAATTTAACAAAGGAACGGGAAGTTGCTGGCACGATCATCGGCAATTTCTCGTTCTGTTTATTAAGAATTAAGTAAGGAGAAAAGATGAGTTTAAATCCTGTAATTTCAAAATTGGGCCGCAGATTACGTTTGGCGATGATCGGTGGCGGCGAAGGTTCTTTTATTGGAGCAATGCATCGTCAGGCCGCTAGAATGGATGATCGCTATGAAATTGTTACCGGTGTTTTTTCATCCAACCCTGAAAAATCAAAAAACGTTGCCGTTGAGTTAGGTCTCGATCCTGGTCGAATTTACCCAACCGTTTCTGAGATGCTCTCTCAGGAATGCCTTCGCAAGGACGGTATTGATGCTGTCGCCATCATGACACCCAATGACAGCCATTATGAATACTCGGTTGCCGCTCTAGAAAAGGGCTTGGACGTGATCTGTGATAAACCAATGACCAATACGTACAAAGAGTCATTAGCCTTGCATAATAAAGTCAAAGAGACTGGTTTGATTTTTTGCCTGACCCACAATTACACTGGGTATCCGATGGTTCGGCAAGCAAAAGCAATGATCGAGGCGAATGAATTAGGCGAAATTAGGCTTGTTCAGGTCGAGTATGTTCAGGGTGGGCGTGCCGATGAAAGCAAGGTTCTCACGCCTGAAATGTCTTGGAAATATGATCCTATCCGCGGCGGGGCGGCCCGATCGATGGTAGATGTGGGTACCCACGCTCATAATCTGTTGAGATTTATGAGTGGACTAGAAGTTTCGCAAGTATGCGCGGAGATCGGCGCAAGCGTACCTGGCCGGTCCTTAAACGACTATGCTGGGGCTCTGATTCGCCTGTCTAATGGGGCAAGGGGTACCTTTTGGGCTACACAAGCAGCCGCTGGCGTAGAGAACGGTTTACGGATACGAATTAGTGGCAGCAAAGGCACCATTGAATGGTGTCAGGAGATCCCCCAAACCTTATCCTACAAACCATTGCATGGTCCAGCCGAAACAAGAACCCCCAATGGTCCGGGAACGTATCCTTTTTCCGCTCATTCAAGCCGAATCAAAGCGGGACACCCGGAAGGATTCCCAGAAGCTTTCGCAAATTTGTACACAGATGCTGCCGACGCAATCGTAGCGAGGAAACTTGGCGTAACGGTTGATCCCCTTTCTTCCTTTTTTCCAAATTCCTACGATGGATTGATGACCGCTCGCTTTGTCGAATGTGTAATTGAATCAAGTAATTTAAACGGTAGTTGGGTAGACTGTTAGCAAATTTTTGAGAGAGGAGAGGGTAGGGGCAGGTTGGTTTTTAGACCTGTTCTTACCCTCTTTTTATTTTGGAGTACTATCGCGTAGGATCAGCTTAGTCTGCAGGGTAATATTTTGTTGCAATGTCAGATTACCGGGATTTTCTATTTGCTTCAGTAAGGTGATCACGGATTGGATCCCTAATTCGCGCAATGGATGGGTAACAGTTGTAAGGGATGGGGAAAAATATGCCGCTTCACTAATATCATCAAAACCGATCACCGCGATATCCGCAGGTATTTTGATATTATGGCTATTCGCGTAATGCAAAACACCAAGCGCCATTTGGTCATTGCTTACAAAAATCGCATTTAGATCTGGAAATTTTTTTATGAGATCAGAAAACGCATTCTCACCGCTTGAGGGTGACCAATTTCCTTCGATCCAGTGATCTTCACTTGGGGTGATCCTGTTGCTAGTAAGGGCATCGATCCAACCTTGTTTCCTCTGGCGCGATTCTAACCAGTCCAATGGACCCGTTATTAAACCTACTTCGCGACGCCCAAGAGAAATTAAATAATCAACAGCTCGAAACGCGCCGCCATAATTGTCAATGGAGATGGTAGGATAATTAGGATGAGGTTGGGTTTTTAGGAAGATGATCGGGGGACAGCTGTTAGGCAATTGTGATTGTGCGATGCGAATATTATCATTCAATTCAGGGGCAGCAAATATAATACCTTCGACCTGATGCGCAATGAGAGATTCAATAACTGGGACGATATCTCGGGTATCAAAACTGGGGAGTTCCTTAATAACCAGTGAAAACCCGGAGTTTTCACATTCTTCTGCGATACCATTCAAGGTGAGCGAAACGCCAATGTATTTTAACCCCGCTAAAATAACC